>CALFFK010000042.1 GCA_937957975.1 uncultured Neomegalonema sp. | reverse complement strand
AAATCAGACGTGTGGCTGGATCAGTATGAGCGCAAAATGCTTCCACTTTATCTTCTTTCCAAGGGCGATACCCATCGCTGTGCGCCAGTTTGTTATCTCCTTGTGGATAAGTGCCAAAAAAATCGAGCAGGGGCTCTGCCCCTGCACCCCGGGTAAGAAGAAACGTAAAGGGTCAAGGGGTAAGCGTCCTCGCGAGACGGAACCCGATGCTCCTGTAGCGGAGGCCGGGCCTGTACCCGTCGCGGCTAGCGGAGCGGAGGTCCCACGGATGGTCGTCCCAGGAGCCGCCGCGCTGCACACGCAGGCTACTACCTTCGGTAGCGTTGATAGGGGTTTGGGAGCGAGGGAGATCGTAGCTCTCCAACCAATGGTCAGCGCACCATTCCCAAACGTTTCCGTGCACGTCACAGAGATTCCAAGGGTTCGGATCATAGATGCCAACTTCAGTCGTCTTGCCTATATCACTCGCGCCATTGGCTCGCTTTTCATCCCAGTCGTCGCCCCACCAATACGCCGTGTCCGTCCCCGCGCGGCAAGCGTATTCCCATTCCGCCTCTGAAGGCAGGCGGTATTCCGCCCCCGTCCGATCGCTCAGCCAATCACAGTAGTTCGTCGCCTCATCGTGGCTGACATTGATCACCGGGCGGCGGCCACGACCCCAATTTTCGTCATCGGGCATCTCGATGTCTGCAACGTCACAATAAACACCGTATTCCTCGAATGTGACCGGATATCGCCCCATTGCAAAGGGCCGATCAATCCGAACGAGATGACGCGGGCTCTCCCACTTCCGATCAAACTCATCGAGTTCAAAACGCTCCTGTTCCTCCGGCGTCGATCCCATCCAGAATTCGTCAGAGGGCAACACGACCATCTCAGGACCTTCTGAGCCGTCGTCAAGACGGTCCTGAAATATGGAGAAGGGCTTGAAAGCCGGTTTCAGTTTCCCGTTCGGCTCACCTTCCCATTCAGAGCGGCGTTCCGCGATTTTGTGTTCAAGCCGTTCGGCACCCCGGTTCACGGCATCTATGATCTCGGTCACTTGGCCGGTTAGTGCGTTGGATATTTCCTCGACGGCAATTTTACCGGCATCGCAGGCAAGTCGCACGGCCCGCAACGCAACCACCGCACCATGCGCCACCACCCGTAGCCCGTTCCCTAATCTCTCCATCCGCCCCGGATGCCGCGTTGTCCGCGTCTCCAACCCGGTCTGACGCTCCAGCGTCGCGACATCGCGCATACCGCGTTCGACTGACTCAAGTTCCGGAGCTGAAGGCTCGATTTTCCCGGCAACCGCGTCGGCCCACACAGCCAGCGCCTCAGCCTGCTCTGCAATTGCCGCATAATCAGCGTCAGGCGGCGCACCGGGAACACGGTCTTCGCCGGGCGCGCCTTCGGCGTCCGAGACCCGGGAACCGCCATAGCGGTTCAGCGCTGTGCCGATATCCGTGACCAGCAGTGCCAGCGCCATGTCGATCATGTCACCGCGCTCAACCGCATTGTTTTGCTCGTCTGGATCATCCCCGGCGACCCGGATTGCGGCTCCCCGGATTTCAGACAGCTTGTCCCGCCCGTAGATCAGCGCATGTAGCGCACCCTCGGCGGACATTCCGGGTGTTTCCGTCAACGTACCGGCAAGGAAATCCAGTTCATCCTTGGGGAAATCCTTCGGCAGCCGGTTAGCTTCCTTCAGGCGTGCACGCAATCTCTCTGCGCTCGATTTTACCTCGGAAAGTTCTGTCGCCAATGCTCCGGAAGGTGCGCGCGTCAGAGACTCCTCATCATCAGGATCGGTCATTCGCCACTCTTCCTGTTACGCTGGTTGTCCAGAACGATCTTAGGTAATTTTTGATACTCGAATCGATGCTGTTTGCGGATTTCGCCGGTGTCGCGCCTATCATATCCGACCCTAGATCACTGCGCCGCGTACTTTGGCGGAAACCCATTCGCTGAGGATGACGGTTCCGAAGATGACGATAAGAATCAGCGTCACCTGTGGCCAGGCCAATGTATCGAGCGAGCCTTTCAGTTGCAGGCCAATGCCGCCCGCGCCGACGAGGCCGAGTACGGTGGATTCGCGGATATTGATGTCCCAGCGGAACACGGCGATCCCTGCGAAGGCGGGCATGATTTGCGGGACGATCCCATAGGCCATGACCTGCCAGCGGCTCGCCCCCGTTGCAGTGATCGCCTCGACCTGTTTCAGGTCAATCTCTTCGATGGCCTCATACAGCAATTTGGCGCAAAAGCCGATGGAGCGGATCGCGATAGCGACCATTCCGGCGAAGACGCCGGGTCCGATGATCGCCACCAGCAACAGCGCCCAGATCAGCGAATTGATCGAGCGGGTTGAAACGATGATGAGCAGGGCAAGGGGGCGAATGAAAAGGGCGCTCGGTGTGGTGTTACGTGCGGCCAGAAAGGCGACGGGTACGGCCATGATAAGCGCAAAAAACGTGCCGAGGGTCGCGATGTTGAGCGTGTCCCACAATGGTTCCCACAGCTTGTCCATATAGGACCAGCGCGGGGGCATGGCGCGGCCCCCAATATCGGCGGCGATGCGTGGGGCATCCCAGACGAAAAACCATTCGGTGGCTGCGGAAATCCGTTGCCAGCACCACAGGAAAATGAGGGTACCGACCAGCCACGCGCCCCAGCGAATAAATTGCGCCTTGCGGTCGCGTAGCATCCAGATTTTTGAGCCGTCCCCGGCGATGACCTGCGGCATTACTGCATCCGCCCCCGTATGATGCCGGACAGGTATTCGAGCATCATCACCACCGCGATGATGATGAGCAGGATCGCCGCCGCCGTGTCGAATTCATAACGGTCAAAGGCGGTGTTCAATGTCGCGCCGATACCGCCTGCACCAACCAGCCCCAGAACAGCGGATTCGCGGAAATTGATGTCGAGACGGTACATTGACAGGCCGATGAGGCGGGGCATGACCTGCGGTTGAACACCATAGTTGATCCATTGGAACCAGCGCGCGCCGGTGGCCCTGACGGCCTCGGCCTGACTGCGATCAAGGTCTTCGATGTCCTCTGCGAGCAGTTTGGACATGAAGCCGATGGACGCGAATGCCAGCGTCATAAATCCGGCGAGTGGCCCGAAACCGAAAATCGCGACCAGCAGGATCGCGATGATGATTTCGTTCAGGGCGCGGCTGAGGGCGACGATGCCCCGGCAAAACAGATAGACGGGCAAGGGCGCAATATTGCGTGCGGCCCCCAATGCAATCGGGATCGAGAGGGCGATGCCAACGACAGTGGCGGCGATGGCCATGATCGCGCTTTCGATCAGGCCTTCGCGTATATCAGTGGCCCGTGACGTGAAATCGGGATTGGTAAATGCGAGGACGAATTGCCAGCCCCGGTCCAGCCCTTCATAGACACGGGACCAGTTGACCTCCATCGAGGCCATGGCGAGGATGAAATAGACCACTCCGCCGATCAGCAATACCCAGCGCAGCCATGGGCGCTGGATCAGCGGCGGTTTGCGCCATTGTTGGCCGATCCGGGCGTCGAGGGTCGCGCTCACGCGGCTTCTTCCTCTTCTTCGACCTTGCGGATGGTCTCTTTCCAGTCTTCCTCGCCATAGATGCGGGTAAGAACTTCTTCAGTCAGTGTGTCGGGTGGGCCATCAAATTGCACGACACCCTTGGTGAGGCCGATCACGCGCTGCACGAACATCTGGGCGAGTTTCACATCATGGATATTGATGATCGCGGCTAACCCGCGTTCCTGACATAGCTCCCGGATCAGGCGCATGATCTGGCGGGAGGTTTTGGGGTCGAGGGAGGCGGTTGGTTCATCCACCAGCAGGAGGGCGGGGTCTTGTATGAGGGCGCGGGCGATGCCGACGCGCTGACGCTGGCCCCCGGAGAGGGCATCGGCGCGTTTGTCGGCCATCTCCAGCAAGCCCACGCGGTCGAGCAGGCGATATGCCTCGTCCACGTCTGATTGCGGAAATTTGCGGAAGTAACTGCGCCAGAAACCAACATAACCCAGACGTCCGGAGAGGACGTTTTCCATGACTGTCAGACGCTCTACCAGCGCGTATTCCTGAAAGATCATGCCCATGCGTCGCCGCATTCGGCGCAGGCCGCCTGATCCCAGCGATGTGATGTTCGTCCCATCGAGAATGGCCTTGCCGGAAGTGGGCTGAACCAGCCGGTTGATACACCGGATAAGCGTGGATTTGCCCGCACCGGACGGCCCGATCAGAGCGACAACCTCGCCATCGGGGATGTCGAGCGTCACATTGGTCAGCGCCTTGTCGCCGGTCGGGTAGACTTTGGTGAGGCCTTCGAGACGGAGCATGGGTGGGCTTTCTCAGGGGTGATGCCCTGTGATGATGTCATCCCGCGACCTGATCGCGGAATGACAGTTCAGTAAGGGATCAGTTACAGGAGTATTTGATCTCGTTTGCCGCATCAATTTTGCGGATAACGGCCCAGAAATCCTTGTAGTTCATGTCGAGGAACTGGCCCTCGTTGGATTTCTCGAACTCTTCCTTCAGCTTGGTGCCTTCCCAGTCGAAACTGAAGAAGGCATGACGCACCTGCGCCTTGAGGACAGGGTGCAGATTATAGACCGTGCCAAAGCCGGTCGTCGGGAAGGTTTGGGATTTGTAGATCGACTTGATCTGATCTTTCTTCACTACATCGCGACTGAGCATCCGGCGCAGGACGGAATTGGCAATGGAAGCCGCCGGATAGTCCTTGTTGGCGACGCCGAGGATCGAATTGTCGTGTTTGCCGGAATAGACGGCTTCAAAATCCTTCTCCGGGACCATGCCATAATCTGCTTTCAGGATCGCGGATGGTGCCTTGAAACCGGAATTGGAGGTTGGTGAGGTGAAAGCAAGCTGCTTGCCCTTGATATCCTCAACCTTTTCGATGCCGGAGCCGGGGTAGGTGATGATTTCCATCTCGTAGCCAAAGCCGCCTTCTTCGGAAGCCATGATCGTGAATGGTTCGAATCCGGCGCAGTTGACGGCCAGCGGGTTCGATCCGGTGTTGAAGCCTGAGATATGCAGGCGACCCGACCGCATCGCTTCAATCTGGGCGGCATTTGATTGCACGGGGAAGAAGACGACCTTTTTGCCGGTGATCTCTGCCATATGATCGAGGAATTCTGACCATACGGCCTTGTAGACCGCCGGGTCTTCGACTGGCGTATAAGCGAAGACGAGTGTGTTCGGATCGAGCCAGTCATCGGGGTCGGCGGGGGTATCGGCGACCAGATCGCCGTTCCAGTCGCAATAACGGTCGTCGAGCGTACCGCGCGGGCATTCCTTCGCGGTGGCGGGGGTGGCAGCAAAGCCTATGGCGAGCGCGGCGGCGCTCAGGAGACTGGTGATTTTCATGTGTTCCCTCCCGATATTTTCTAGCAGGGATTGAACCGTGAAGACGGGGCCGAGTCACGCGAAATTGCCGCTGGCACTCCTAAAGGGCGGAAGCATTTGCCGGGCTGATGAGGCGCAAATGTGCAAAAGCGTTTGCTAATCAATGCCCTGCGTCGAAAAATAAGGAAAGAAACCGTATGTATGGAGTCGCGCCGTAATCGGGTTTCCTGGCCGATGCGTATCGGAAATGGTGATGGGGGCCGATCCGGGCGACACAGGTGTTCCTGAGCGCAGCAGTTCAGATTCCGCGCAAATCCACGATCTCTTCGGGGATGCCGAGTGCGCGGGCGGCGAAGACCCGTTCGCCATCCTGCTCCAGCCGCGACAAAGCCAGCCCTGCGTTCATCCAGACGGGCGTATGATCCGGCTCGATGGGGGGGCCGAGGCGACGCACGGCGCGGCAAAGATAGATATGCGCGGTCTTGCGACACCAGTATTGTTCTTCTCGCAGCCAGGCAAAACGGCGGAAGGCACCGATGCGACGCACCGGCGCAACGCGCCAGCCGGTTTCCTCCCATACTTCCCGGTGTAACGCGGCAATCACGCTTTCCCCCGGTTCGATTCCTCCGCCGGGCAACAGGAAATCACCGTTCTGTTCTGCCAACAGCATGTCGGCCCCACCCAGTATTACCGCATAGACACCGGGGCGGTCGCGATAGGTTTGATCCACTCTGGGCGGGGGGCCGAATCGTCGCATGATGGTCGCTCTCGAAATGGAAAACTGGCAGATACCCGCCCTGCATCCTATCTGGGGTTTTCGCACTGGTGTGCGATGGTTAGAGAGAGCCTATGAACGAAGCAACCCCCTCTGATTCTGTATCGTCCGGTTCCGACACGGTGCTGCCTTTCCAACTCGACCGTCTTGATGTGCGCGGGCGTGTGGCCCGGCTTGATGGCGTCATCGACACGATCCTGACGCAGCATGATTATCCAGCCCCGATTTCCGGCCTGTTGGCGGAAGCGACTCTGCTGACCGCATTGATCGGGCAGACGATGAAACTGCGCGACCGTTTCTCGATACAGGCGCGGGGCAAGGGAGTGGTGACGTTGCTTGCCACCGATTATTTCGCCCCTGCGGGTGAGGGTGAACCAGCGCGCATCCGTGCCTATGCCGGATATGACAAGGTCGCGTTTGCCGATAGCGGGCTGGAGGGAATCGCCCTGCTGGGCGAGGGCGTCATGGGTGTCACCATTGATCAGGGGAGCGGACAGCAGCCTTATCAGGGCATTACGCCGCTCAGTGGGGCGAGCCTTGCCGAGTGCATGGAGCTTTATTTCGCCCAATCCGAACAGATCGCGACCCGCTTTGCCGTGGCCTCTGCCTTCGCCAGCGAGCCGGGTAAGGAGTCTGGCTGGCGCGCAGGGGGAATTGTGATCCAGCACTTGCCCAAAGCATCCCCCCTCATGCCCGGCGGCATTGATCGACCCTCCGGCACAGATAGTCTGATGAGTGCGGATGACGTGGCGGCGATGGGTGAAAACGCTGATGATTGGGCGACCGCCGCGCTCAAACTGGCCACTGTGGAGGCGCATGAGTTGCTCGGCCCCCATGTTGCGCCCGATTCCCTGCTTAGACGTCTGTTCCATGAGGATGCCCCGCGCGTCTATGATGCGCAGTCTGTGGAATTTGGCTGCACTTGCGAAGAAAAGGCTCTTCATGCCCTTCTTTCCGGCTACGAGGCGGCGACCCTCAGTGACATGGCGGAAAACGGCCATATTGTTGCGGATTGTCAGTTCTGCGGCTCGCATTATAGCTTTGCGGTAGAAGATCTCGTCGGAAGCGAAAGGCAGAATCCATGACTCTCATCAACCGCCGGGACGGCATTCTGACGTTTGGCGCTTTCGCAGTTGGAGCCTGCGCTTCACCGACCGTGCCCCTTAACCCTGATATTTCACCCATCTCTTTCGAGGCGGGGCGCATCCCGATTGGGGTTGGATTGATCCGCCTCAATATCCGCCCCCGCATCCCGTCTGCGGGTGCAGTCCCCATTGATGCCGATTTCGTGGTGACGATTGAGGATATTGCCAAGCTCTGGCCGAACCAGCGTCTTCAGGCGGTTGGCGGCTCAGGTGAGGCGAACTGGATCATTGAGGATGCCAGCGCCATATCGCGACAGACGCCGCAGGGCGAGGCTGTCTTTGGAACCATGCAGGTTCGTCTCGTTATTCTGGATGGGCAGGGTGGTGCCGAAAAGGCGAGCGCGGGGGCGCGGGTTGAATCCGAATTGCGGATCAGTGGTTCCCCAAACATCATCACGCGGCAGGAATTACTGCATTCCATGATTATCCAGATGGCCGCCGAACTCGACAAACAGATGAATTCTTCCATCGCCCGGACCCTGCCAAATTATATCGGCAGAGTGTCGCGATAGGGGTCAGGCACGCGCGCCCGTTATTCCCCGCGCTGTCTCGACATCGGCTGCGATCTGTTTCGTCAGGGATTCCAGGCCGTCAAACTTGCGCTCCGGGCGGATGAAGGAGAAGAGGGCAACCGCTATTTCCGTTCCATAAAGGTCGCCGTCAAAATCGAACAAGTGAGCTTCAAGGATCGGGACCGTCTTCTCGAAAGTTGGGCGCAGGCCGATATTCGCGACCCCTGAAACCAGGCCCTTGTGCGGGCCATCCATGATTTCAGCTTTCACGGCATAGACGCCGAATTTTGGAGCGAGGATGTCATCCAGTGCCAGATTCGCCGTGGGGAAAGAGAGTTTGCGCCCGCGCTGGTCCCCCTGTTCCACAATGCCGCGAATACGGTGTGGTTCTCCGAGAATTGCGGTGGCCTCGTCCGGTTTGCCGTCGCGCAGGGCTGCGCGTGCGGAAGAGGAGGAATAGAGCGCCCCTTCCTCATCGGCCACGCTGTCCAGTGCCGTCACTGCGAAGCCGTGCTGCTTGCCCAGCATTTCCAGCGTCGTCGTGTCGCCCGCCCGTTTTGCCCCGAAGCGGAAGTCACCGCCTACCGTCACGGCGCTGATGTCGAGATTATTCACCAGTACCGTTGAAACAAACTCGTCCGGGGTCATGGCGGATAAAGCCTTATCGAAAGGCAGGACATAGCAGGTTTCAACGCCCAGGGCGGCCAGCTTGCGTATCTTTTCCGGCAGTTGTGTCAGACGAAAAGGCGGTGCATCGGGGGCGAAGAAACTGCGCGGATGCGGATCGAAGGTCGCCACGGCGAGTGGAGCATCGGGCCGCACTGCACGTGCGGCGGCGATCACTGCCTGATGGCCGTGATGCACTCCGTCGAAATTACCCAGGGCAAGGGTCGGCCTGGCGGGAAGATCATTCGGCAGGTCGGTATATCCGTGTACGGTATGCATGGCGCTCCGGGTGGCCGGGCGCGCACCCGGTCTCAGGTCGGTCGGGACGGGGCAAGGGCTATCGCCTCACCATCGAGAACAACCGTATCGCCGACGCGGCAGGTGCAATCAAGGGTGATGCGGTTCTTTTCGCTTTTAACATCGCTGACAGTACACAGAACATCGACGGTATCACCGGGGCGCACAGGGGCACGAAACTTGAGGGTCTGGCTCAGGTAGATCGCGCCATGGCCGGGCATCTGCTCGCCTATGACTGCGGAAATGAGGCTGGCGGTCAGGATGCCGTGAGCGACCCGGCCCTTGAAAACGGTTCCGGCGGCATGGTCTTCATCAAAGTGCAAGGGGTTGCGATCACCACTGGCCTCGCCGAAAGCTTCGATTTCCTTATCCGTGATCGTTCGGGTCAGGCCACGGCTCATGCCGATTTCGATTTCGTCTATAAAGAGGGTCGTCATGGGGTGTCTCCGAATAGACGGCGCAATAATGATGCGTATATAACTCCTTTTGAGTTAATTTATTATCTAGCGCAGAAAGGCAAGGGCATTTTGCGGTGCAGCATCATGGATTGAAAGCCATGGACCCAGTGCATCGGCCCGGATTGCGCCAGACGCATCCAGCAGATGCTCTGCCGCCAACCCACCGGCGATGAACAGGCAGTCAAAGCCATTGTCCAGCGCCCCTTTTACATCCGTTGCAGGCCCATCACCGATAGCCAGAATTCGGGTGCGGTCGATTCTGCGTCCGGCCTGTGCCGCGATCTTCTCCATTGCGAGATCATAGATGGGGCGATGCGGTTTGCCAAAATAGCGCGCGTCTCCCCCTGTCTTCGCATAAGCCTCCGCCAACGCGCCCCCGCACCAAATGCGCCGCTCACCCCGATCCACGACGACATCAGGGTTCGCGCAGACCATGACAAGGCCACGTTCACGGGCCACCTCATATGTGGTGGTGTAATCCTCCGGCGTTTCGACGCCATCATCGAACAGGCCAGAACACAGGATGAAATCGGCATTATCCAGGCTGGTTCGTTCTATATCAAACCCCTGGAACAGATCATCATCCCGCTCTGGTCCGATATGATAAACGCGCGCGCCGAAATTCCCATCCCGCAATGCGGCGATGGTTGCATCGCCCGACGTGACTATCAGATCATGGGCATCGTCAGGCGCGCCCATACGCCCCAGTTGCCTTGCGACCGAGAAATCAGGGCGTGGGGCATTGGTGAGCAGCGTCACAATCCCGCCCCGCTCGCGGTATCCACGCAAGGCCGCAACCGCCGCATCATGGGGGCGTATTCCATCGTGATAGACCCCCCACAGATCACACAGCACAGCGTCATAATCGCCGGAAATATCCGCGAGGGAATCGATGATCTTGGTCATGGGTGCTCCGGGGATCAGATGTTCAGGCGCAACAGATAGACTGCTCCGATGCCGACGGCCATAGTCAGAACGAGGCTGCGGGTTATAAAGGCGGTTGCTGCCGCCAATGCCCCTGCGATCCATTCATTCCAGCTTCCCTGCATCAGTTGTCCCGCGACCAGCGCAACAATCAGGGTACCGGGCAGGGCATTGAGCGTGCGCGCCCAGCCTCCGCTTGTCGGCAGGCGTTGGCCAAGGACAATGCCGCCCAGGCGCGCCGCGAATGTACCAACAGCCAGCCCGACGATGACGATCCATGTATCAGTCATTGCCGGTAATCCCCGCAACAGCGGCCCCCATAATGCCGCCGAGGATCAATGCCCATGAGGGATCAAGCAGCCCGCTCCACAAGGCAAGCGCCACCATGCCCACCGACACGCTCCATGGCGCAAGATCACGCTGCCCTTGCCAGAGGGTGCGGGCAATGAGGATGAAAGCGGCTGTGAAAGCAAAATCAATGCCGAGGGCGCGGGGGTCGGGGATTGTAGCAGCGAAGAGAACGCCGGTGATTGTCGATAGCAGCCATGCCGCGAACAGCCCTGCGCCCCCACCAATCAAATGCCAGTAGCCAACATCCCGCCCCGCCTTGCGAGCCGCTACAGTCATCGCCCAGTTTTCGTCGGTTGAGAAATGTGCGCCCAGAGCCAGTTGCCACCATGGCCTGCCTACGAAAAAATCGCGAATCGAGGCTGTTACAAGGATGAGGCGCAGGTTTAATGCTATTCCGGCGACCAAAGCTGCGAAGGCTCCCGCTCCGGCAACGAGGCGCTCAACGGCGATGATCTGGGCCGCCCCGGCGAAAACGAATGTACCCATCGCACCGGTTTGCAAGCCGCCCATCATTGCTTGTGCGGCGAGGACACCAAAGGCGAGGCCGTAGACTACGACCCCCGCCGCCAGCGGTAGAATCTCTCGCAGGCCGCTGCGAAACTCGACGGTGGGTGTCATGGAAGACTTGCGTAAGGATGGGCAGGGATCATCCCTTATGCATCACTGGAATTGGTTCCAGATGCAATGGCCCGTCCCCCTGTTTGCCTGTCACACTGTTCCCATCCGTATCGAGGCTTCCTGTCGGTGTGTGCAACTGGTGCGGGGGCAAAGGATGCAGGTTGAACCGACCGGGTCGGCCCGTCCGGCGGTGCTGAGGTCCAGACCGTCTGAATAGACCAGCCTGTCGGCATGAACAATTTCACACGCGAGCATCAGGGTGTAGGTCGGGCGCGTCTGGCCATAGGCGCTGGCCTGTGGGCGCGTGGCGCGGGCAATCATAAAAAAGCGGTCGCCATTGGGAAATTCGGCAACGCGTGCCACGCGCAGGTCAGGGGTCTGCATGGCGGAATAGACGGCCCAGAGCGGGCAAGCCCCTCCATGGCGGGGCATCGGCAGGCGGGGCAGGGGAAAGCGTTTGGTCAGGTATCCGGCGGCATTCGCGCGGACCATCGCGAAAGGGACGCCTTCGGCACCGGGGCGGCGCAGGGTCGTGAAGCGGTGGCAGAGTTGTTCTGCACTTGCTCCGAACCGCACGGCCAGCGCGTCTATATCATAGCGCATCGCTTCGGCGGCTTGGTGAAAATGTGCATAGGGCAGGGCAATGGCGGCGGCGGTATAGGCCGCCAGCGCCCGGATGCCGCGCTCCCGACCTGTCTCGGACACGAGTTCGGGGGCTTCCCTTATTTCGGCCTGTATCGCGCCCTGCCCCTCAAGGGAAACGATGCAGCGCGCCAACTCAAAGCGCAGGGTGGCAGGGGATGTGCTGTCTGCGATCTGGAGTGTTTTGTTCCGGCTGTCGAAGATACTGGCGCGGGGTGCGCCCTCTTGTGCAATCCGCTGGATGATGATGCCATGCCTCTCCTCCAGATGCGTGGCGAGGATGTTTGCATCCACTCTGTCTCCGAAGCCAAGGCTATCCGCGAAATCCTCCAGCGCGGGGAAGTGGTTCGACCGCCGGTAAAGAAAATCGTCTACTTCTTCTGGTGCGGTCAGGCCGGAGACGTCGGCCTGACCGCCCTCGAAAGCCCGCGCAAGGGTTTGCGCGACATCTGACAGGCGGGTGGCTTCTTCCTGAAGGATCGCATCGAATCGCGCCCGCTGTTCTCCCTCCAGATCGGGAGCATCCGCAAGAATATCAGCGACCGAACGGATCGCGGTGGCCGAGGCGAGCATATCATTGACCGACGCGTCGAGAACGGGGTCCTGGTTGAGCCGGTTCGCCAGGGCCGTGATTGTCCCCTGATCGCGCACACTCGCCCGGTGCAATGACAACAGAACCCGCGCCCATGGTTCGTGTTGTGCCAGCAGGTCGCGGGCGCTTTCCGGTTCGGGGCGTGCCTGGTCTTCGGTCGTGGCGGCAATCTCTGACAGTTCATCCAGCACCCGTCGTTCCTGTGCCCCATCAAGCGCGCCCGTCTCAAGCCCCAGTGCTTCGGCCATCCGGTTGAGCAATGCGCCGCCTATGCTGCGCTTGTCGTGTTCGATCAGATTGACGTAGGAAATGGAGATACCAAGGGTCTTTGCCAGCGCGGTCTGGGTGATCCCAAGTTTCTTGCGTCGGGCGCGAACGCGGTGTCCGATGGGCAGGGTGCTCATGCGATCTCCGTTAAGGACTTGTCAATTTTTTACATTTTGTTTGATTGGGCGATGATGATTTTGACAGAATAATTCATGTTTTACAATGCCTTCTTGAGAATTTGACCACCTTACCCTAGGAGTCGCTGCGATGTTCCGGGCACGACATGCCCTTTTGGCATCCCAATAACAGTCTTTCCGGGAGGAAATCCGAATGACGTTTTCCAATAAAAATATCGGTCGTCGTGGTCTCATCAAAGGTGGGGTTGCGCTCGGTGCGGGCCTCGCTGCGCCGACATTCTTTCATAGCCGTTCTCTTGCCGCCGGTGATGGCGGATACCTGAATGCACCACAGGGCAAATCGGTTACGCTCGGCTTCAACGTCCCCCAGACCGGCCCTTATGCCGACGAGGGCGCAGACGAACTGCGCGCCTACAAACTGGCCGTCAAGCACCTGAATGGTGAAGGCGACGGCGGTATGCTGAACACGATGATGATCAAGTCACCGGGCGACAGCGACCCGGAAGTCATGTTCGCGCGGATTGATGCTGACGGAAACGGCAATCTGTCCAAGGAAGAATTCACCAAGGCCATGTCGATGAAAGGCATGTCCGGCACGGCGCTCAAGGGTAATGGTATCCTTGGCAAGAAAGTCGAATACGTCACGGGCGATACCCAGACGAAATCCGACGCTGCGCGCGCTTCGGCCAAGTCGATGATCGAAAAAGACGGCGCTATTATGATTACCGGCGGTTCGTCTTCCGGTGTTGCCGTTGCTGTGCAGGGTCTGTGTCAGGATGCTGGCGTGATCTTCATGGCTGGTCTGACCCACTCGAACGACACGACGGGTAAAGACAAAAAAGCCAACGGCTTCCGCCACTTCTTCAACGGCTTCATGTCCGGTGCTGCTCTCGCACCTGTGCTGGAGAAAATGTACGGCAAGGACCGTAGAGCCTATCACCTGACCGCCGATTACACCTGGGGTTGGACGCAGCAGGCATCAATCCAGAACGCCACTGAAGACAAGGGCTGGGAGACGGTCAATAACGTTCTGACCCCACTCGCAACCACGGACTTCTCGTCGTATGTCGCTCCGGTCGTGAACTCCGGCGCTGATATTCTCGTGCTGAACCACTACGGCGGCAACATGGTCAACTCCCTGACCTCTGCTGTGCAGTTCGGTCTGCGCGAAAAGGAAGTGAACGGCAAGAACTTCGAGATCGTCGTTCCGCTCTACTCGCGCCTCATGGCGCAGGGTGCTGGCGAAAACGTCAAGGGCATCTTCGGTTCGACCAACTGGCACTGGTCGCTGTCGGATGAAGGCTCGAAAGCGTTCGTTCAGTCCTTCGGCAAGGAATACGGCTTCCCGCCATCGCAGGCCGCGCACACCTGCTATGTTCAGACGTTGCTGTATGCTGACGCTGTTGAGCGTGCCGGAACCTTCAACCCTTGTGGTGTCGTAGAGGCACTCGAAGGTCTGGAATTCGACGGCATGGGCAACGGCCCTACCCTCTACCGCGCCGAAGACCACCAGTGCTTCAAGGACGTTCTGGTCGTGAAGGGTAAAGAGAACCCTGAATCGAAATTTGACGTTCTGGAAGTCGTCGAAGTCACGCCGCGCGCTCAGGTCGAGTACGCGCCCGATCACGAAATGTTCGCCGGTGGCGAGCTCGGTGAATGCAACCCCGGGGCATAAGATCCTTGCTGCGCCGTTAGCGTAGAGGCCGCGATCCAAAGGCATGGGGGTGTCGTTTCAAGGCACCTCCATGCATGAAAGATTGCCCTTCACGAATACGGCGCAGCGTTTTATATCCGCGCTTATGGTGTTTTGCCAATCACGGCGGGACGCTGCGCTTCTGAAATACCGCGAAAAACAAGAATAAGTACGACCGCTCCCGATGGGGCGGCGTTAGACGAACAGCGTGAGGGGCCGCCAATGGACTTGGATGCGATACTTCTTCAGGTGCTCAATGGGCTGGACAAGGGCAGCGCCTATGCCCTGATCGCTCTGGGGCTGACACTGATTTTCGGCACACTCGGAGTCGTCAATTTTGCCCATGGTGCGCTGTTCATGGTCGGTGCATTCTGCGCCGTGTCACTTGAGCGGTTGCTGACCATCTCGCAAATTTCAATCGACGAGAGCAAGACGGACTTTCTGGGCAATCCCCTGGAAGTCGAGACACCCTATATCGAAATGTGGTTTGGCGAAGCGATTGGGCAGGGAATCATTGACTGGTCTGTGCCTCTCGCGATTTTGCTGACTATTCCGGTAATGCTGATTATCGGCATCGCCATGGAACGTGGCCTCATCAAGCATTTCTACAAACGCCCCCATGCAGACCAAATCCTCGTAACCTTTGGCCTGGCCATCGTTATCGGCGAGATAATCAAGGCGAGCTTCGGTGCGACCGAAAACCCCGTTGCGGCCCCTGCGGCCCTTGCGCGGGTGACGGATGTCGGGGCGTTGGTCGGGGCCGATACGATCAATGTTACATATCCATCGTGGCGGCTGATCTACATGGCTTTTGCCGCAGTGGTTATTGGCGCGATCTTCGCCTTTCTCCAGTTCACGACCTTCGGAATGGTCGTGCGCGCCGGGATGGCCGACCGCGAGACTGTGGGGCTGCTCGGTATTGATATTGACAGGCGATTCACGATCATGTTCGCCATCGCGGCGGTGGTCGCGGGGCTGGCGGGCGTGATGTATGTGCCTATCAAGCCGCCTTCCTATGA
Organism: uncultured Neomegalonema sp.; assembly: GCA_937957975.1. GTDB lineage: Bacteria > Pseudomonadota > Alphaproteobacteria > Rhodobacterales > Rhodobacteraceae > JAHDDY01. Next base: position 5,345 of record CALFFK010000042.1, on the reverse strand, counting down.
ACTGGGGATGCAGTTCCTCGTTATTTCATTCGTGGTCGTGGTGGTGGGGGGCATGGGCTCACTGCCTGGGGCCGTTGCTGCGGGGTTCCTGCTCGGTTTGCTGGAGGCGTTTGCCTCGACCGAATGGGCCAAGGACATCATCCCCGGTATCGACCAGATCATCATCTACGTCGTCGCGATCATTATCCTGCTTACAAGACCAAGGGGATTAATGGGTCGCAAGGGCGTGATGGAGGAATAGACAGATGTTCGGACTCAACAGAAACGATACGCTCCTCCTGATCTTCGTTGCGATCATCACGTTTGCCGCGCCGATCCTGATGAACCCATTTCCGACGGAATCGAGCCTTGCACAGTTCAATGCAGGGTATCCCGACCTGATGCAGCGGTTTGTGATCTTTGGCATCTTCGCCATTGGATTCAATATCCTGTTTGGCCTGACCGGGTATCTCTCCTTCGGCCATGCGGCCTTTCTGGGGGCAGGTTCCTATGCCTGCGTCTGGATGTTCAAGTTGTTCGGCTACAATGTTTTGCCGGGGATTATCCTCTCGGTCATTGTTGCCGGTATCCTGTCTGTAGCCATTGGCTATATCTCGCTACGGCGTTCGGGTATCTACTTCTCGATCCTGACTCTGGCCTTTGCGCAAATGTCGTTTGCGCTGGCCTATTCGGTGCTGGGGCAGGATATGTTCGGCCTTCAGGGCGGTTTGACGAATGGTGAGACCGGATTGCAGGTTTATACCAGTGATCCGCAAATCTTCCATTCCGAGGCTGCGCCCAACCTGCCGCACCTGTTCGGCCTGCCCATGCGCGAAACATGGGTTTGGGAATACGGGGCGTGGAGCTTCCAGTTCAACGCAGGCTTTTACCTCTGCGCCATCATCATGCTGGTCGTATTTTATATGTCGATCCGTATCTTCCGCTCGCCCTTCGGGATGATGCTGCGGGCGATCAAGACGAACCAGAACCGCCTTAACTACACTGGCGTGAACACCCGTCCCTATGCCCTTGCAGCCTTTGTTATCTCTGGCATGTATGCTGGTTTGGCCGGGGGGCTTCTGTCTGCGATGGACCCGTTGGCCGGGGCCGAGCGGATGCAATGGACGGCATCGGGCGAAGTGGTTCTGATGACCATTCTTGGCGGAGCTGGCACCTTGATCGGGCCTGTGCTGGGCGCGGGGCTTATCAAGTATTTCGAGAACATCTTTTCGAAGATCAACGACGCGATCCTCGAAGGCTGGTTCGCGTTCCTGCCTGAAACGATTGGCGATGCTGTGGTCTGGGTACTGCACTTCTTCGTCGGCAAGGGCTGGCACCTGACTCTGGGCCTGATGTTTATGATCGTGGTGATCTTCCTTCCCGGCGGATTGGTCGGCGGATTGGTTCAGGGCGCGAAACGATTGTTCGGGGGCAGACGACGCAAAAACGCGCCCCCGCCGTCAGCATCCCCCACCTCTCAGGCAGCGGAATAGGAAAGGCGACGCCATGGCAATTCTGCAAGTCCGCAATGTCTCCAAGCGTTTTGGAGGGCTGCAAGCCCTCAATGACGTGAACCTCTCGGTTGAGGCGGGGACGGTCCATGCGATTATTGGCCCGAACGGGGCCGGAAAATCGACATTGCTCAACTGCTTCGTCGGGCGATTGATCCCCGATACCGGCACAGTGATGTTCGACGGCAAGTCACTGCTCGGCATCAAGCCGCACCAGATCAATCAGATCGGTGTGAGCCGGGTTTTCCAGACGCCGGAAATTTTCGGTGATCTGTCGTTGCTGGAAAATGTGATGATCCCGACCTTCGCCAACCGCGACGGGGCATTCAAGGTGAACTGGTGGAAACGGGCCGACCGGGAAAGCGACGTGCAGGAACATGCCGAAGCGGTTCTTCAGGAGATTGGCCTCTACGAAAAGCGCCACGAAATTGCCGATGCGATGTCGCGCGGTGACAAGCGGCGGCTGGAAATGGCGATGTGCCTGAGCCAGGACCCAAAACTCCTGTTGCTCGATGAACCTACGGCGGGCATGTCCCGCGCCGATACCAATGCCACAATTGATCTGCTCAAACGCCTCAGCGAAACGCGCGGCCTGACCAAGGTTATCATCGAGCATGACATGCATGTCGTCTTCTCGCTGGCCAACTATATCTCGGTTCTGGCACAGGGTACGGTAATTGCCGAGAACACGCCCGAACTCATCAAGGGCGATCCCCGCGTGAAAGAAGCCTATCTCGGAACGGAAGCGGAATGACCGATACATCCATCGAAAATCGCCCCGCAAGCGCCACCGACACAGCGCGCCTTGCCGGGACCAACCGTTTCTTCGCCGCCACGGACATCCATGCCTATTATGGCGAAAGCTATATCGTGCAGGGCGTCAGCCTCGAAGTGGATCGGGGCGAGGTGCTGGCTCTGCTGGGCCGTAACGGGGCGGGGAAAACCTCGACCCTGCGCGCCATTGCACGGATTGGAACGCCGGAGGTGCGGCAGGGCGAGATCTGGCTGGACGGTCAGGCGCTGCACGAGATGAGATCCCATGAAGCGGCCGTTGCGGGCATCGGGCTGGTACCGGAAGACCGCCGCATCATTCAGGGTTTGACGGTACAGGAAAACCTCGAACTCGCACAGATTGCCGAGCCGATTGGCTGGCCTATCGAACTGCTCTACGAGCGGTTTCCGCGCCTTGCCGAACGCCGAAAGCAGGAAGCCACGACCATGTCCGGGGGGGAACAGCAAATGCTGGCGGTTGCCCGTGCGCTGGCCCGGAATGTGAAGCTGTTGTTGCTGGACGAGCCTTATGAAGGGCTGGCCCCCGTGATCGTGCAGGAGATCGAGCGGATCGTGCGCGAGATCAAGGAAGCCGGGATCACCACGATCATCGTAGAGCAGAACGCCGTGGCCGCCCTCAAACTGGCGGATCGTGCCGTGATTCTCGACAGTGGCGAGGTGGTCTTCGATGGCACTGCCGAGACAGTATTGAACGACGAGGAACTACGTCACCAATACCTCGCGATCTGAGTCTTGCCACACCGGACGCGGGTGGCTTTCCATGCAGAGCCTCCCGCCGTTCGCGGGGCAATTCCGGGAGTGATCCGATGAAGCTTCGCCTCTAACACAGCCTCTCGCCATTATCTCGTAAATGCCCTAGATTACGGGCGCGGGAGATTGCATGGCAAAAGACGATTATCATTTCCTCGACCAACCGAGCCGCAGTCAGGGCGCTTTATGAGCGCCCCTGTCGTTGATGCCCTGGTGCCAATTCTTCGCAGCTTTGATGAGGCGGCGACCCGTGACTTTTACCTACGGTATCTTGGGTTTGAGATCGTGTTCGAGCATCGCTTTGGCCCCGATATGCCCCTCTATATGGGCGTGCGGCTTGGTGGGCAGGAGTTGCACCTTTCGGAGCACCATGGCGATGCGACCCCCGGCGGGGCCGTGCGCATCGAGATGCAGGGCGTGGATGCTTATCACCGCGCGATTGGCGAGCGGGGCCACCCCCGTGTCAATCCCGGTATTCAGGATCAGGAATGGGGGTGGCGTGAGGTCATCGTGAAAGATCCAAGCGGGAATCGGCTTGTCTTCTGCTCCCGCATTGAAAGCGTCTGACCGGCCATGTTTGACTTGCGCGATATGCAACTTCTTGTCGCGTTGGCGCAGCGTGAGCATTTTGCCCGCGCGGCGGCTGATTGCGGGATTTCGCAACCCGCCTTTTCGGGCCGTATCCGCAATATGGAAAAGGATTTCGGCGTCCCGCTCGTCAAGCGTGGCAATCGCTTTCTGGGGCTGACCCGTGAAGGGGAGGTCGTGCTGCAATGGTCGCGCAAGATGCTTGCGGATGCCGAAGGTTTGCGACAGGAGGTTGCGGCGTTAAAGGGGAATCTGACTGGCAGATTGGCCATTGGTGCTGTGCCGACTGCGCTTTCTTTCATTGCACAGGTTCCTGCTGCCCTGCGCGCGGGTCATCCTGATCTGACACTGGAGATCATTTCGGCTTCCTCTACTGCGATCCGGCGGGGTTTGGAGGATTTCAGCCTTGATGCGGGGTTGACTTATATTGATGGCGATGCCGGGCCGGGATTTCGGGTTCAGCCGCTGTATGATGAAACCTACGTGCTGCTATCCCCTCCGGCTTTTGCGCCGCGCCAAAGCGGCACTGTGACCTGGGCGGAAGCCGCCGCGTTACCGCTATGTTTGCTGACCCGCGACATGAATAATCGCCGCATCATCGATTCCGTTTTCGCGGATGTTGGCGCGATTCCGAGGCCGGTGATGGAGACCAACGCCTTTACAGCCGCTTTCTCACAGGTTGCGAGTGGAGCGGCGGCGACCATCGCGCCGGTGAAACTGGCTGATAGTTTGCCCCTTGCACCAGAGACTGTGCGGCTCGATCTGGTTGAGCCGCAGGTGCGTCATCGCATGGGGCTGCTCACAGCAGAGCGTGACCCTGTGCCGCCATCCCTGACCGCATTGGCCGATGTGCTTGAGGGGCTTGTAAAAGCGTAGCGAATTACTCGATGTATTTCACTGAAACAATGTCGGCCCGGATGACGTCGCCGTCCTTCACCCACGCTGTAATGCTGGTGGGAACACCATCTACGCTGTCGGTAACAAAGACGCAGCCATCGGCATCGGGTTCGAGCACAATTTTCGCACCGCCCAACAACCCTTTGCCCGCCAATGCGACCCAGTTCCCCTGAGTGTCGATTGCCCCGTCGGTAAGGGCGATGTCAACGTCGGGGCCAGTGATGAAGCCTGTGTCATCCGTAGTGATTGAGACGAATGCCGCGCCTTGGGCATTGGGGCCGAGCATGTAGACCATGCTTAGAGTGGTGCCGTTTTGCTGCGCCCTGCGGGCCATGGCCTGAAGGCCGGGGCCGAACAACAGGAAACCTTCCTGTGTGGTTGATTCTTCCTGAAGGGCGAGGGCCGCCTGACCTTCCTGCGTGCCAAGCCCTTCGGGGCCACCGGCACCGCCGGTATTTGTGGTGCTTGTCTCGGCTGCTATCGGGGCGATTGCAGCACGCTCTGCACCCGGTGCGATGACCTGACCCTCCCCGCGCATCGTTGTTGGGGGAGGTGTGGTCTGGGGTGCGGTGCCCGATGCCGTAGAAGAGAGCAAGGTGGGACCGTTTTGCGATCCGGCCCCGGAAGCACCCGAAGCGGCCTCGCTGGATAGCTGTGCGGTTCCTGCATTGAGGCCCGCACCAGCTTTGCCGGATGCGCTGCCCATGGTTGCGCCCGCCGCGCCATCCTTACCGGACGCGCCGCCCATTGCGCTTTGAGCCTTGGCCATCAGGCTATCGACAGTTTTGGTGATGGTTGCAACGGCACTTTGGGCCGTTTTCGCCAACG
>CALFFK010000041.1 GCA_937957975.1 uncultured Neomegalonema sp. | reverse complement strand
CATTCTCGATGCTGCCTTGCCGGATGTGCCGTTCGATGGTTGGTCGGAAGCATTGTTTCGCCGGGCTGTAGCGGCGGCCGGGGTTGATCCCGGTCATGCCCGCCTCGCCTTTCCACGTGGCGCGCTGGACCTTGCCGTTGCCTTCCACCGCCGGGGGGATGTGCAGATGGTGGAACAACTCGACACGCCGGAATTTTCTGCACTGGGCATGACCAGGAAAATCACAACCGCCATCCACACCCGGCTGAAAATTGCGGAACCCCATGAGGAAGCGATCCGTCGCGCCACAGCCATGTTCGCGTTACCCTTCCATGCCCCCGAAGGCGCGCGCCTGACATGGGAGACGGCGGATCGCATCTGGAACGCCACCGGAGACACTACAGAGGATTATAACTGGTATACGAAACGCCTGACGCTCTCTGGCGTCTTTTCCTCAACCTTGCTCTGCTGGCTGGCTGATACCTCGCCTGAGAAGCAGGAAACCTGGCACTTCCTCGACCGCCGCATCAATGATGTTATGCGCATCGAAAAGGCCAAGGGACGGATGCGCACCAATCCCCTTGCCCGGATGGCGATGGCGGGGCCGAACGCCATCCTGTCACGCATTCGCGCCCCCCGCGATGGTGCGGGGCCAAAGGGGCTTGGCGTCGGATTGCCGGGATCGTCAGGGCGCTGAAGCGGGATTTATGGTGTTACCAACGACCATTTGGAATCGGCACTGCCGATCCATGATACAATCACCAACATAAAGGTGCGATATTCACCCTGCCTGTGACTGCTGGTATTCATTCTACCGCACCCTTCAACATGAACGACCCGATGGCAGAAATATCCATCCGGTTCTCGTAGATTGCTATCCCGGCAATAAAGCCAAGGACGACAGGGCCAATGATGTGAAGGTTTTATAATACGTGCTATGCACGCCTTCCCTGCACGGCTTAACCGCTCGGTATTATCCGACCTCTTCGCTCCATGGGGGGCGCGTCGGCAAAATGCGGCAAAGATGTCTGGCCCTGCGTTTTGCGGTCGCAGGGCCAGTTTGTAGTGTCAGCTACGCCCTGTAAGCTTGCTCATGGAGTCCCGTGCAGGCAGGCGGGGGAATACCATCCAGCCAATGCAGAAGCCTACTCCGGCCGCAAAAAATACCGTCAGCAGTCGGGACCACGAGAAAATTCCCGTGATGAGGCCATCGTCATTCCATATCTGCGTGAAGATGAAATACACGATGATAATGCCGATCAATGCGACGGCGAAGATCAGCTCTTTCGAATAGATCGTGATAGGTTTTTCTGTAGTCATAGCGGTTGGCTCCTTGCGTTCATCTCTTGAACCCCTTTGACGTGTTTATGGACGCAGCGCGGGTTGATACGCAACAGGAAACCGATTGTTTCAGCGCGAAACGCGGCCAGGTTGAGTGATGGGCGTCATTAACGTGTAATAAGTAAATTGGAAAACCATTCTGCGAGACGCGTATTTACACTAATCCTTTTAAGTCATGCAGAGAAGATGTTCCCGCTGATCTATCGCTTGCCTGTAGTGATGACTTTCTTGTGAAGTTACGGGGCTGAAACGCGTTTCGGTTTCACGTTTCCTTATTCCGTTCGTGGTAAATTCTGATTCACGCGACGTGCGATATCGGAGAAGGCCCGCTATGACAGAACTGTCTGACACGTTGTCCAGTGATGGTACAGAAGTGCCGACCTTCACATCTTCGGCGTTGAAGGGGCTTTTGGAAGGTACCGATTCCGGCCTTGCATTGTTCAACCCGAAGCGGCGGCTCGTCTATTGTAATGCCCGCTATCGTGAGTTGTACGGTTACTCCCTTTCTGAAGCCCGATCCGGCGTTACACTGGAAGATCTTATACGCCTCAGTATCGCGCGCTCCTCTGGTGATGCCGATTCGACCGAAGAGACGATTAATCGTGGACTGGAACGCCTCGCGGCTGTGGGGGGATATTCTTTCAGTCATAAATCGTCCGAGGGCGTGGAATTATATGTACACCGCCGGATGCTTGATGACGGGCAGGTGGTCGAGACGGTGAGACCGGCTGCGGTGCAGGAGACCGGCATTACCGACTGTGCCCGGTTTCAGGTCATGGCGAATGCTGCGCGAACCCACCTGTCCCATGCGCTGGAGTCCATGGCAGATGGCTTCGCACTGTTTGATGCCAAGGATCTGCTGATCGCCTATAATCGCCGATATATCGAACTGAATCCGTCCATAGCCGATGTAATTGCACCAGGATGCAGTTTTACGGATTTGCTGAAAACCAGCGTCACGCGGCAGAGCTATATGCTTGGCGATACGCGACCCGAAGATTTCATGCGCTGGCGTATTAAGGAACACCATAATCCTGGTCAGCCCCATTCGCAGCTAATGGCCAATGGCATCTGGGTCAAATCTCACGAGCGGGTCACTGCGGACGGTGGGATCGTGAGTATCCAGACGGACATCACGGAACTCAAGAAGCGGGAACTCGAAATATTGGAGGTCAGTGAGCAACTGCGCAGCCGCAATCTCCATTTTAAAGCCGCTCTCGATAACATGATGCAGGGTTTGTGCATGTTTTCGCCAGATCAGACTCTGATGGTCTGTAACAAAGAATATCTGAAGATGTATGGCTTCTCGCCAGACGTGGTCAAACCGGGCATAACGCTTTCCGAAATCATGGATTACACGGCCCGTATTCGCAATTATGCGAGTGCCGATGTAGATTTGGCTCGTACCGAGCGCCTCAACCAGGTGCGTCAGGATAAACAGACAACGATTTATCAGCATCTGGCTGATGGGCGCATCATCGCCGTTACGCATCAGCCGACCCAGGGGGGCGGCTCGATTTCCATCCACCACGATATTACTGACCTCCGAAGATCGCAGGAACGGTTGGAATGCTACAACAAGCAACTTGAAGTCTCGAACCGCGAACTTCAGGATTTCGCCTATGTCGCGTCACATGACCTTCAGGAGCCGCTGCGTAAGATCGAGACGTTCGGCGACCGGCTGAAGACAAAATACGGCGACGACCTGCCCGAAGGCGGTCAGAAATATGTCGAACGGATGCAAAGTGCGACGAGCCGTATGCGTCTGCTCATCAATGATCTTCTCAGTTATTCGCGTATCACGACCAATGCCAAACCTTTCTGTAAGATTGATCTCAATGATTGCCTTGCGGGCGTCATCGGCGATCTTCAGATTCGGATTGAGGAAACGGAAGCCGAGGTCAGGTTCAAGGATCTGCCCACCATTGATGGCGACCGCACGCAGATGCGGCAATTGCTCCAGAACCTCGTCAGCAATGCCCTGAAATTCCAGCGTCCTGGTGTGAAACCTGTCGTGACCGTGACGGCAAAGATCGTCAGTAACGGGATATCCAATAACTGCATTCTTTGGGTCACAGATAACGGTATCGGTTTCGATAACAAGTACAAGGCCCAGATGTTCACGATCTTCCAGCGTCTGCATGGACGTGGCGAATATGAGGGAACCGGGATCGGCCTTGCCACGGTGCGCAAGATCGTGGAGCGCCATGATGGTCTGGTTGATGCCGATGGCGTCGAGGGGGAGGGCGCGACATTCATCGTGACGCTGCCTGTTAATCAAAGAAACAATGCGAAAATTGAGGGAAGAACAGATGGAAAAATCTGTACCCATCACCATTCTTGTGGCTGATGACGACGCCGATGACCGTATGTTGATTGATGAGGCTTTCGAGGAAAGCCTTCTTCAGAATCCTGTCGATTTCGTCGAGGATGGTGAGCAATTGCTCGCATATCTGCGCCGTGAAGGAAAATACGCCGAGCATAAGGGGCGGGCGTATCCAGGGGTGATCTTGCTCGACCTGAACATGCCACGGATGGACGGTCGCACGGCGCTTGCGAAGATCAAGGAAGACCCGGACCTTTGCCGGATTCCTGTCGTCATACTAACAACGTCCAAGGCCGAAGAGGATATTATTCGTACCTATGGACTGGGCGTCAGCTCCTTTATCACGAAGCCTGTCACGTTTGAGGGCTTGATCGATGTGGTCAAGGCAATCGGGCATTATTGGGTCGAGATCGTTGCCCTGCCGCCCGAATGCGTGAACCGTGCTGCCTGAGCGGAATTCAAAGATGAGCCGCGCCCTCAGAATCCTCCTGATAGAGGATGACGAAGACGATTACGAAATCACCAGCGAAGTCCTTGCGGAGATTCCGGGGATGACGGTGACGCTTGACTGGGTTGATGCGTATGAGCCGGGGCTCGTGCGTCTGGAAGCGGGTGATTTCGATATTTGTTTTGTCGATTACAGAATCGGTGGCCGAACCGGTCTGGAATTTATCGCTATGGCGCGGGAACAGGGGGTTCTCGTCCCTCTCGTTTTGCTTACGGGTGTCGGACAACACGATATTGATGTGGCGGCGACCAAAGCCGGGGCATCCGATTATCTCGACAAGAGCGATCTTGATGCGCGCATCCTGGAACGAACGATTCGCTATGCTATCGCCCATGCGGAGGCGATGAAGGCGCTTCAGTGCAAGACTGCGCTTCTTGAAACCACGCTTGAGAATGCCGGGGCCGGGATTGCGGCGCTGGAAGCCGACGGGGTCTGCACTGCGAAAAACAGCCGGTTCGATGCGATGCTTGATGCGATGCCGGGTGAGACACCCGGTTCAACGCCGCGTGCAGATGACCTGACCGCCATGCTGATTGACCGCATCGCGGATGGTCTCGACAATTCCGAAACCGGAGAAATCGAGATCAAGGGTTCTGATGGAGCGATCTTCGCCGTCAGCCGGACGCGCACGCCACAGGGCGGAGGGGTCTACGTCTCGCTCGATATTACGCAGCAACGGGCGATGCAGGACAGCATCCTGAAAGCCAAAAGTGACGCAGAAGCGGCCAGCCGGGCCAAATCCTCCTTCTTTGCCAATATCAGCCATGAATTGCGTACGCCGTTGCATGGAATCCTTGGCTTTTCAGATCTGATCGCAAGCGAAAGCGCGTCGGAAAGAATGACCGAATATGCCCGGCAGATCAGCACGAGTGGCAAGTCGTTGCTTGGCATTATCAATGCCGTGATTGCCTTCTCTCGCATCGAATCCGGGCAACAGAATTTCATTTACGAAAAGATCTTTGATCTGAAAAGTTTCATCAATGACATCATCAAGCCGCTGTGCCCGCCCTATGACGGGAAGAAGGTTATTCTGACAGTTGATGTAGACCCGGAAGTGGAGGGTCTCGTTGCCGATAAGGCAGCATTGCAAACGATTCTCGCGAGTCTTTTCGACAATGCTGTACGGTTTTCCCGGAACCCTGTGACGGTGGCGATAACGGTTCGGCTCCGCATTGATGGTGCTGTTATATTGGGTTTTTACGACGAAGGCATCGGCATCGCTGAAGACAAGCTGGAGCGGGTTTTTGATCCCTTTTATCAGGCGGATGATACGCTGGATCGTTCCTATGAGGGAATTGGCCTTGGGTTGCCGATGGTCCGCCTGCTTGCCAAAGCCCATGGGGCCACTGTTGATTTGCGTTCCATCGAAGGGCGGGGAACCGAGATCGACATCGTCTTCCCGCCGCATCGCGCAATCCTGAGCGAACTTTTCGAAGAAGCTGCTTTACGCCAATAACCCAATTGGGACGTCCGGGGTTCTGGCAGGATTACACTTGCGAAGCCTGATAATTTCCATCCGCCCGCTTCAAATCAATTTCAATGCAAAATATTTTAATCCGAGGAACGCAGGGGGCAGGCGCGCCCGCTTTACCTGATTTCAAGAGCGACCTGATAAAGTCAGCCAACGTCCAGCTTTTCATACAGGTTCTTTTCCCATGCCCAAGACGATTAGTGTGAAACGTGATCGGGTTGAGCCACAGGGCATCAGAAAACGCGCGACTCTTGGCGCGTTTGCTGACCCAACCTGGTTGCGTTTCACATTAAGTGAGCGAACGGAGAGAGAGGATCGGAACCGGCGTGAGCGCGATCATGCGGCGGGTGAATTCGGATTCTGCAATGTGCATCCTGTTGGTGTGGGCATTGTTCCTGATGGAATACGCGGTCAGCACCATCGGTATCGGTTTTAGCTTTTCGGGTGCGATACCGGCTTGGCCCTACGCTACTTTCTGACGCCGGGAACGACCTGGCTACACTGCATTGAGGCGCGTTAATCGCTTCGGTGAAAAGGCGATCGGGGGTCGTCTTCATGCCAACCACTAACGGGGGACATACGCGATGAACACGATGCAGGGGGGCGCAGTTTCTGTGCGGATCGACATGCCGATGGCGGTTGATATGCAAGTCGCCGATGATATCGAGAGGGAATCGGTCTTCGTGTCGCCGAAGCTGAAATCCATGCGCGTCAGCGCAGACGGAATGAGTGCTGTACTCGAAATCTGCGACGGTCTCTACACACAGGAAGTGGTCGAGAAAGCCTATCGCTTTGTCGCCGCCATGGCGAAACAACGCAGTGGTTTTGAGATCAAGACTTTTGCTACGAACGTGCGGCAGGATGATGGCCCGTTCCAGTCGGGTGTGAACGAAGAACTTATGCGCCGGGGCTGGGTCTATGATTATGGCAAGGGTCAGGTCGCCTATAACGGCCCGGTCCTGCGTCTCGCGCGGCTGATCAACGAAATCGCGGGCAACCTTTATGAAAAGCATTTCGATGCTGTGGACGGCCACTTCCCCGGTTTCATCGACGCTGAAATGCTGCACAAATGCGGTTATTTCGACAATCACCCCAATCAGGCGACCTTCGTTGGGAATGTTGTTGGGGATTTTGACATTATCGAGGAATTTCGCGCCGCCAATTCCTGCTCTGAAGGCGCAATCATGCCAAAGGCCGAGCATTTACATCATGGCGGCATGTGCATGAACCCCGCCGCGTGTTTCCCCGCCTACCCTACTCTTCAGGGCAAGCGGTTGGAGAATGCGGGTTTTGCGTTGAGCTGGCTGGGTCGGGTGTTCCGCCATGAGGGCCGCAACGCCTCTGGCCTTGATCGGCTCAATGAATTCAATGTTCGCGAGATCGTTTTCGTTGGCACCGGGGATTACGTGGCTGATCGCCGCCGCCGTGCGCTGCCCTTGATGGTGGAGCTGGCGAAAACCTTTGATCTGGACATGGAAGTACAGACAGCGACCGATCCATTTTTCGCCACGGTTTCTGCGGCAAAGAAGTTCTATCAGTCCACACAGGAAGTGAAGAACGAAATCCTTATGCCTGTGCTCGACGGCAAGGGCGTCACAAAGAAGATAGCCTGTGGATCTGTGAATCTGCATGGGCGTTTCTTTGGCGAGAAGTTTGACATCACCGCACATGATGGCGGGGTTGCTCATTCCGGGTGCATCGGTCTGGGGATCGAGCGGTGGGTACTTGCGGCCTTCACGCAACATGGCTTTGATCCGATGCGCTGGCCTGTAGGCGTGCGCGACAGGGTCTTTGGTTAGAATGATCGGCGATCAGGGGGCATACGCACTTTGATCGCCCTTCACGTGGCATCGCGACAACAAAAACACGATAGAAACCTTGAGGGATCGACCATGAAGCTTACCACCCTTGTCGCCAACGTTCTAGACATCGACGAATCCATGCTTTCCGACGAGAGCAGTGCGCAGAACACCCCTAACTGGGATTCTGCACGCCATATCGATATGTTGCTTGCCGTTGAAGTCGCCTTTGGTGTCCAGTTCTCCATGCCTGAAATCACCTCTATGATGAACCTTGGCGACATGCGTGCTGTGCTCGAAAAAAAGGGTACGGCGACCCTGGCGGCCTGATCACCCCCGCGAAAGAAACCGCCTGGTCGAACAGTGGAAAAGTCGTTGGGCGCAGAACGGTCGCGACTGTTGGTCTTTTATGCCAGTATTCGGGGCCGGTTAAACGCATACACCAGGGCCAGCACTATAAACGAGAAGATCAGCATTCCTGCCGACAGGATATGCGCTTCGCCGTAGTTGAGCGTTTCGACCTGTTCATAGATGGCGATGGAGATGACGCGGGTTTCGCCCGGAATGTTCCCACCAATCATCAGAACAACGCCGAACTCGCCGATAGTATGGGCGAATGTGAGGACGCAGGCGGTCAGAAAGCCACGTGCCGACAACGGCACAGCCACTGTCAGAAAGGCATCAAGACGCGAGGCGCGCAGGGTGGCAGCGGCCTCCATTGGCCCCGGCCCCACCCGCTCAAACGCGGCCTGAAGTGGTTGCACCATGAAGGGCAGGGAATAGACGATGGAGGCGACGACGAGGCCCGTGAAGGAAAAAGTCAGCGCCTCGCCCGTTATCGACACCCATGCACCGCCCAGTGTCGAATTGGGGCTTAAAAGGATCAGCAGATAGAACCCCAACACTGTGGGGGGCAGGACGAGGGGCAATGCTGTAATCGCTTCGATGAACGGCCTTGCCCGGCTGCGGGTCGTGGCCAGCCACCATGCCAGCGGCGTGCCGAGGATCAGCAACAGGACGGTTGTCACTGCAGCAAGATGCAGCGTCAACCAGAGGGGGCCGGTATCAATCATTGTTCCTGCTCCGCATAGCCATCGGCAATGATGAGCGCACGGGCGGCATCCGATTGCAAAAAGGCGAAGAAAGCGCGGGCGGCGGGGTTATCCTGAGCGCGTTTCAGCAACACGGCATCCTGTTTGATGGGGGTGTGGGCAACGGCAGGGATAATCCAGGCTTCCCGTCCTAAAGCGTTAATCATCGATAGCGGAACCAGCCCGTAGGTAACATTGCCGGTTGCCAGCATCGCAACAGCCTGCGCGACGTTCTCGCCCATAACAAGGGCAGGACGACGCCCGTCGATCAGGTCGTAATGCTCCAGCACCTCCATCGCAGCGGCACCATATGGGGCAAGGGCCGGGTTGGCGATTGCGAGACGGCGGATCGCGCCGCTTTTGAGCAGGGCTTCGGATGGCGTATCGGTACTCCACAGGGCCAGCCGTCCGATTGCATAGGTGATGCGATTTTCCTCGTGAGCAAAACCATCAGTTACAAGGCGTTCGGGACGGGCGGTATCGGCGGCAAGGAACAGATCGAACGGAGCGCCATGAACGATCTGGGTGTAAAGCTTGCCCGTGGAGCCAGGGACGACGCGGATCGTATGCTCGCTCGTTTCCGTGAATTGTTCGACCAGCCGCTCCATCGTGGTCGTGAAATTGGCGGCGACGGCAACAGTCGCACGCTCTGCCCAGGCGCATGATGGAAGCATGACGACGAGAAGGCACAGGATATGCATCGCCCTGTGCATCGGTGTCGAAACCCTTGCTACGCGAAAAATGGAGACGATCATGGTAAGCCGATATTCCGCCGTTTTCGTGTCACGACTGGCCTCTCGCGCTATGGGAGAAGTGCTTCATGGAAACACAATTGTCGTTGCAATCTGCGCGAAAATACGCAGGATTACACGCGATTCTTCAGAAAATTCCGGAGGTTCCGGCATGTCCATGCAAAAACTGTGTGCGATCAGTATTGCCGCTCTTGTTGCGGGCTGTACCCAGGCAATCGAGAATCCGGCGCAATCCCCTTCTTATGTCGCCGCGACATTGGGCTATGACGCCTACAAGCAGGGTGATTTGCAAGGGGCGGAAACGCAATTCGAAACCGCACTTTCCGTGGAACCGGACAATCCCTATGCCTTGCTTGGGCTGGGGGCGGTTCGCGAAAATACCGGCGATTTTCTGGCTGCCGAACGCCTGTACACGGCAGCGCGAAGCGTTGGTTCCGATGCACCGGCGAATTATACCTACATCACGCAGCAGCGTCTGGAGAAGGCAACCAATCAGGATGTCGCCTCGTTGGCCAAAGAGAATCTCGCACGGCTTGATGCGCGGCGTCTGGCCCAACAGACGCCTGTTCCCGCCACGGACGGCTTTGCTTCCTATGATGGTGGAACCGCTTCCATCACGGAAGATGCGGTTGTTGTAGCGAAGGATGTCGTTGCGGTTGATGATGTGGATGATGACGTTCCGACCCTCGGAGTCGCATTGGCGGAAAGCGCCGACCAGCCAGCAAGCCCGGAACTGTTGACAAGCTCCGGGTTGCCCACAAACCCTGAACTGCCCGCCACAGTATCCTATGATACTCAGGTAACTGAAGGTCAGGAAATCCAGCCGACCGAAAGCTATGGCGTCGTAACCAATGGCGATTACGAGGCAGTTGGAGCCTATGAGGATTATGTGGCCACCATCAATGGCGGGGCGGCGACGGTTGATGCGTATGCCATCGCGGACCAGTCCTACGATGCGATTCAACCTGCCTCCTATGGTGCTCCAGTTGATGTGATGCCTGTGGCGTTCGAGCCAGCGACTGACGGTGATACCCCTTACTACGCCGCGCCCTTGTCTTATGGTGATGTGCTGGGGGCCGAGCCGATTACCGTTATCACCCCGGCCTACAGGCCTGTGGGTCAGGTGCAGACCTTGGCGGTGGAGTCGTCGGCATTTGGTGGTGTGCTTGCTTATGGGCAAGCGCTGGGTAATCCGGCCCCCCGCCCTGCCACGCTCGTGGATGCGTCGGCTGCCGCCACGGTGAGCGCCAACGATACCGGCGGGCTGATCTTTCTGGAATGATCAGTGATTTGGTTGACTAAGTTGAGCCAAAGAATGCCAGGAAATGCGCAGCTTTTGGCGCAATCCCTGATACAGTATGATCGCCATCATTCCAAATGACAGCCGGGCATCCGGGCCGTCATTTCCCTTCAATAAGCGCGTTCTGGTCAACCACGACCTTCGCCTGACGGGCGGAGGCAATATCAATGAGCTTACCGTCAAGGACCGCTGCGCCCTGACCCGCTTTCTCTGCTTCATCCATCGCGGCGAGGATGGCACGGGCGCGGGCGACGATTTCTTCTGATGGCGTGAAAACCTCATTGGCGAGGGCGACCTGCTTGGGATGGATCGCCCATTTGCCGACACAGCCGAGGATGGCCGAACGCCTCGCCTGGGCGCGGAAAGCGTCATCATCGGAGAAATCACCAAAGGGGCCATCGACGGGCAGGATGCCGTACTGGCGACACGCCGCAACCATCCGCACGATGGGATAATGCCATGGGTCGGCGGGGAAGGTATCCCGGCTGGAACCCGGTTCGCCATCGGCAAGCATATCGTATCCGGCCTGTGTGCCGCCAATCCCTGTGACCTGCATTCCCATCGAGGCCGCGTAATCGGCGACTCCGAAGCTCATGGCCTGAAGCCGGGGCGTCGATTGGGCGATGGCATCGACGTTTTGCGCGCCCGCCGCCGTCTCGATGATAATCTCGAAACCGATGGGTTTTTTGCGCCCCTTCGCCCGCTCGATGGCCGTTACCAGCGCATCGACGGCGTAGAGGTCTTCGGCATTGCCGACCTTGGGGATCATAATAAGGTCGATCCGGTCAGAGCCGCGTTCAAGCACATCGACCACATCGCGATACCAGTAGGGCGTATCGAGACCATTGATACGAACCGAAACCGTTTTGTCGTTCCAGTCCACTGTATGCGTGGCATCAATGATTGCCTCTCGCGCTGTATCCTTGTCGTTTGGCGCGACCGAGTCTTCCAGATCGAGATTGACTACGTCTGCCGCTGATGCCGCCATCTTCTCGAATAGCGCAGGGCGGGAGCCGGGGCCAAAAAGCTGGCATCTGTTCGGGCGGGCAACGGGGGCGGGCTGAATTTTGAAACTCATGGCAAGATCTCCGGCTGAATTTCCGTCTGCACTAATCAGTTTTCAGAAAAGTGGATACCGATTTTCGGTAAAAATCTGACAGGTCGTTGTACGGTTCTCCTTGTCGTGGTTAGGAATAATGCTTCAAGTTCAAAGGCTTGATTCAGGGTGAATTAAACAGTTGTTGGGTTGAAAACCGTTGCTTTGACCCTTGAACGGGCTGTCGATCCGGGATCATATGGCCTGAAAGAATGTTCGGACAGGATATGCTGTGATCGGGGACCGGGTGCTGAAGCGGTTTATTGGGGAGCCGGGCTTTTCGCGAGGGGACTGACAGCGCCAAACGTAATCGGCTGATGGCGATGCTGGAGCCACTGGTGGCCGAGGGCCGCAAGGTGTTGATTTTCTCGCAATTCGTCGAGATGTTGAAACTGATCGAGGCGGATGTGAAGGCGCAAGGCTGGGATTACGCGATGCTGACAGGCCGCACCCGCAAGCGCACAGAGCAAATCGAACTGTTTCAGAAAGGCGAAGTGCCTCTGTTTCTTATAAGCCTCAAAGCGGGTGGCACGGGCCTGACCCTGACTGAAGCCGATACAGTCATTCTCTATGACCCATGGTGGAATCCCGCCGTTGAGCGTCAGGCCATGGATCGCGCGCATCGCATCGGTCAGACAAAGCCTGTCTTCGTCCATCGCCTCATAGCCGAAGGCACGGTTGAGTCCGCCATCCAACAATTGCAGGCCAAAAAACAAGCTCTGGCCGATGCCCTGTTCGAGGAAGGCGCGGGCGGGCGGCTCGACATGGGTGAAGACGATATCGCCGCCCTCTTCGCGCCGGTTGGGTGAAACCCAATATTCCGCATCTTTTCAGCTTGTCACCAAATCATTCCCCCGATTGTCCTGGGTGGATACACTCATCTGCCCTGTATCTTTTTGCGTGGGTGGCATAAACACTATTGTGTCATCCGCTGTTCGAAAGCCCTTGTATGTCCCTGAGTGCCATTACCTCGACTGACGCCCTGCGCGATCTTTGTGCCGATTACGCGAACAGTCCCTACGTCACGGTCGATACCGAATTCATGCGGGAACGGACATACTGGCCGATTCTGTGTCTGGTGCAGATTGGGCGACCCCGGCGGGAAGGGGAGACGGATGAGGATTTTGAGCGGGACGGTGCGGTTCTCATTGATCCGATGGCCGAAGGGATTGACCTTGCCCCGCTGTTTGGGTTGATGGCTGACCGTTCGGTATTAAAGGTCTTCCATGCCGCGCGGCAGGACATTGAAATCTTCGTCAACCTCGCTGATGCCGTTCCGGTTCCCTTTTTCGACACGCAGATCGCGGCGATGGTTTGTGGTTTCGGGGATCAGGTTGGTTATGAAAAGCTGGTGCGGACCATCTGCGGAAAGGGTCTTGATAAGTCGAGTCGCTTCACCGACTGGTCCAGGCGCCCCCTCTCGGAAAAGCAGCTTGTCTATGCGCTGGCCGATGTCACCCACTTGCGCGATGTGTACGAGCATCTCTCGGAACGGTTGGAGAAAGAGAACCGCTCGCACTGGCTGACCGAGGAAATGGCAGTGTTGGAGGCAGTGGAAACCTACAAGATTGATCCTTCGGAGGCATGGAAGCGTCTCAAGATGCGCGCACCGACGGGAAAGCTGTTCATGGTGGCCAAGGCATTGGCCGAATGGCGCGAGGCCGAGGCACAGGCCCGGAATGTGCCTCGTAACCGCGTGTTACGTGATGATGCGCTGATGGAGCTTGCCGCGTCTCGCCCGACCACGATTGAAGGGCTGACTTCAGGGCGTTTGTCGCGACGCGAGAATTTCTCCAATGCGAGCGTGGCGGCGATGCTCGATACGATCACGGCAGCAACAAAAGCGGAGCCGGAGAAGCCGCCAAAGGCTCCGCCCAAACCCGATGCCGTGCAATCTGCGCTGGCTGACCTGCTTCGCACCCTGCTGCGCGCAAGGACTGCCGGAGCTTCCGTGGCTGATCGCCTCGTCGCGTCTTCTTCCGATCTGGAGGCGATTGCGATGGAGGAGGAGCCGGATGTCCCCGCCCTGCGCGGTTGGCGGCGTGATCTGTTCGGAGAGTTTGCGCTGAAGCTGAAGCGTGGTGAAGTGGCTCTGTCTGCCGGACCAAAAGGCGTCGAGGTGATCGAGCTTGGCCCACGCGACTCCGCCTGATTGCCTGATCGTCGCTGGTTCGCGGGAGGCGCATGTTCTTGCCGCTGCCCTGCCGGGGGCTGTGCTGGTCGATAATATTCCGGCGCATCTGAATGCCCGTGCCGTGATTGATGCGAGCCATCCTTGCGAGCGGGGCATCCATTCCCGTCTCGCAACCCTTTGTGCCGGGCAAGCTCTCCCGCTCCTGCGTTATGCCCGCCCCGGCTGGGTGGCGCAGCCGGGCGACGATTGGCGCATGGTGGCCGATGGGGTGGCGGCCCGTGCCGCTCTCGACCCCGAATGGTCGCGTGTTTTTCTCTGTCTTGGCCGGGATGAACGCGCTGCCTTTGCCGGGGATGAAAGCCGCCACTATCTCGTGCGCACACGCCGCGACGATCCCGCAGCGGAGGGTCTTGCCTATTTTACCCTGACCGCGAAGGCTGGTCCTTTCACGGCAGGGTCAGAGGCCGATCTCATGCGGGTCCATCGCATCGACGCGCTGGTCACGCGGGATGCGGGTGGTGAGGGGGCGTATCCCAAGATCGAAGGCGCGCGCCTTGTGGGTCTGCCTGTTGTCCTGATCGACCGCCCTCCGGTCGCCTGCCCCATCGCCCGTAGTGTCGAGGAGGCCCGCGCATGGTTCGCCTCGCTCTGATCCTTGCGCTTGCACTTGCGTCTTCCTCTGCCGGAGCGGCGCAAATCGCCGTGGACGTGGATCGCCGCACCATCCTCCTTGCCGACGAGCCGGATGCCGTGCGCCGCCCTGCTTCCATCGTCAAGTTGATGACAGCTTATGTCGCCTTTGCCGCCCTGGAGAGGGGCGATGTGACGGAGGAACAGATCGTCACGGTGTCAAAACACGCTGCGCGACAACCGCCCGTCAAGCTGCGTGTTCGGGCCGGGCAAAAACTGCCTTTTGGTGAGTTGCTTGCCGCTGCGATCATCGGATCGAAGAACGATGCAGCGACCGCCGTGGCCGAGGCTGTAGCGGGCAGTGAAGAAGATTTTGCCGCCCGTATGAACGATGCCGCAATGCGTCTTGGGATGACGAATACCCGCTATGTCAATGCATCGGGCTTGCCCACACCGGGGCAGCGTACCACGGCGCGCGATACGGCCCTTCTCGCCCTTGCGCTGCTAACTGAATACCCTGAGCGCAGCACGTTGTTTTCCGAGCGCAAGACCCGCGCGGGGGGTAAGGGTGTGACGACCACAAACCCTCTCTTTGGCCGGGTGTCAGGGGTGCAGGGAATGAAGACGGGCTTCACCTGTGGAGCAGGCTACAATATCACCGGGCTTGTCGAGCGCGATGGGCGGCGCGTCCTTGCCGTCACGCTCGGCCACAAAACCAAGGGCGCGCGGCTTGCGGCGATCAAGGCGCTGATCGGTAAGGGGTTCGATGCCCTTGACCGTGGCTCACCGCTGGAGGCGGGAAAACCCATGCCGCAAGACCCGCCCCATATCGGTGCGTGTTCTGGCAGGGCCATCGCGAAAGCCAGGGAAAGTGATGCCTGGATACCGCCCGAACGCCCCCGCACGATTCGTCCCGCCCCGCCCCCTGCGCGCCGTGTTGTGGCCCTTCCCAAACCCATCGCTCCAAAACCGCCCCCGCCACCTCGCACAATCCGGCAAAAGCCCCTGCCACCTTCACCCCCGCCCCTGTCGGGTTGGGCCGCATTTCTTGGGGCTTTCTCCAGCGAGCGGGAAGCTGCCGCCCGCCTCTCGGCCATTAATGCACTGGCGACAAAAACCCACATCCTGCCTGTCAAAATCGTCCCTCGTCCCCGCGATGGACGACGCCTTGCGGTGATTTATGGGTTGAGCCAGCCTCAGGCACAGGCGCTATGCCGCCTTGCGAAGGGGGTTGGGCAATATTGCCTGACCCTTGGCCCCAGAGCCTTGTTAAATCCCAAAGCGCGCTGGCGGCGTTAATGCAAATTGCGCAACCATTGAACCGGGTGGCAGGTTTTCGCGTTCGAGCCGTAAGGCGAGAGACAGCGAACCCTACCCCAACATTTGCGCAAATTGCTACAATCTGGTTGCAGGCCATGGACGACGTAGTTTGTTGATCTAGGTTAACTTTCCTGTCTGTCGGAGGAATGCATGGCTGATCTTAGCTACGATGATCTCGTTGAGAACTTTGAAATTCTTGACGATTGGGAGGAGCGTTACCGCTATGTCATTGAGTTGGGCAAGGCGCTGCCGCCTCTCGACGAAGCCCGCAAGACTGATGCGACAAAGGTTGACGGCTGCGTCAGCCGCGTTTGGATTGATGATCGCTCGGTTGAGGGCGAAGACGGAAAGCGAATCGAGTTCGACGGAGACAGTGACGCGCATATCGTGCGCGGCCTCATCGCGATTCTTCACACCATGCTGTCGGGAAAACCGGCTCGCGAGATTGTGGAGAAAGATATTGTGGCGGAACTGCAACGTATTGATCTGGCCGCCCATCTCAGCCCACAACGGAGCAATGGTCTTGGCGCGATGATCGAGCGGATCAAGGGTTTCGCTGCGGAAAACATGAATTAGGGGCGTCAGAACGCCCCCCAATTGATCTTGTAACTGGCTTCTGCCACGGCAATGGCAGAATCGAGACATAATCCGATGTTGATTGCAACCAGCCGTTCCACAAATCGCATGACATTGTCCAGAAAATTAATCAGTCTACTGACTTAATGTTCTATATCAGTACATGCAATTTTGCAATCCTAAACTTAAATTAACCGCAGACGGAGAGGTTTTGCTTGCTGTTCCAGTTGATTCTGAAATAATTTTCACAGTACAGCGCAATAATGTCCATGTACTTGTTTCGTTCACAGGGACATAATGGTAATGATTTGTTAACAGCTAACGCGGACTTCTTGAACAGCGGTACGGGTAGCGATTTGAGGCGGGCGAGACAGCGATGAGGACGATTTCTCCTTTCGAATTCGTGCGCCGTTTTCACCACGGCCTTACCAACCATGACGGGCGTCATGTCTGGTTTCTTGGGGCCGGTTGCTCCGTCAGCTCCGGCATCGGTGATGCTGACGAAACCACCCTGCGTTGGTTGGGTGAACTGAAATACCTTGAGACTGGCACTGCCGACGACGTTGCCGACTGGATACCTGAACGGTTCGCGTCCTTCGACGCGGCAAATCCCGGTGCGCTCTATGGTGATGTGCTCAACGCGCTGTTCTATACCGAGCAAGAGCAGGAGCGCGAACTCGAACGAATCATCGCACAGGCTGAACCCGGCTTTGGCTATGCCACCCTTGCGCAACTGGTTACGCAACCCGATTGGGGCGAGCGGTGCAACACTGTCGTTACAACCAATTTCGATGATCTTGCCGCTGATGCGCTCTATCTCTATTCCCAGCGCAAGCCGCAAGTCCTGACCCATGAATCCTTTGATCGCCGCATCCGCATCAGCACGTCGCGCCCCACTATCCTGAAGATCTATGGGGATGCCCATCTCGGTGGAGGTCGTGATCTGAACGAGTATGGCCCGGAAAAAAGCGGTCTCCTGCGTTCGGATGTCAAGGACAGGCTGCGCGCACAATTCACCGAGGCCGCGCTGATCTTTATCGGTTATGGCGGCAACGACGAATCGGTTGCCGATCTGTTGTCGGGATTGCCACGCGGCGCACCCGCCGGGGGCATCTACTGGGTCAATGACGAGGAACCGGGTGAACCGATCCGGGAATGGCTGGAGGAGCGTAACACCCTCTGGACGCCCTACAGTGATTTTGAAGGATTGATGTATCTGCTTCGGCGGGAATTCGCGCTGGGCCATCCGCGCATTGATCGCTTCGACAAGATTCTTCAGCGGTATGATGCGCAGTATCGTGTGCTTGCGGCCCGCGAAGACCTCAAGCCTGATACTGTTCCCGGCTTTGCGGCCCCGGTTCAGCCTTCGCCGCAAGCGGAAACGGATGCGCCCCTGTCTGATGCGCCCCTGTCTGATGCGTCTGTGTCCAATGTGCTTGCGCCCGTCGAAACCCCGGATGACGAATGGAGCTATTCGCTCGCCGGAACGGTTGCAGACGGGTTCGACCGCCATGACGTGATTGCGGAAGACGATGATACGTCTGCGCTGGATGACGACACGATCCTGTCCGATCCAGTGCTGCTTGCCGACAATGTGCACGATGAAGATGACGAGGCCTCGACCAGCCGCATTGATCGCCTGATCGCTGCCGCCGTTGCCGCCATGGCCAATGGCCAGCGCACATCGGAAGTCGGCGTCGCAGAAACCGTGACCCCGGATGCCCCCGCTGATGAGCCAACGCCCCCGGAGGCAGAGCGCCCAATCCTCTCCATCGTGCCGGAAAGTGGCACGGATGCCATGGCGAACCCGGACGAAGTCACGCCCTTTTCCCCGACTGGGGGCGCGGCGGATAATGATATTATTGCCAGCCCACCCGCTGAGGCGATCCCGGACGATGCGCCGGTAGATCAACCCACCCACGTTACGCTCGTCCATGACGAGGATGAGGATGGCGACCGGCTTGAACTGCCCCGTCGCCTGTTGGGTCGCGCTGATGCCGCAGAACTGGATCGCCGCTATCTTGCGGCCATTCAGGACTCGCCGCGCAACCCGCGTCTTCTCGCCCGTTACGCCCGCTTTCTGACCGTCGGGCGGCGCGACCATGACGGGGCTGAACATTACTTCAATCGCGCCATTGATGCCGATCCACAGGATGGTACGGCCTTGCGCGAATTTGCGACTTTCCTCACAGGAACACGCCGCGATTTTGACCGGGCCGAGGAATGTTACCGCCTTGCCCTGCGCGTTGATTTCGAGGATAGCGAAACCCTGATCGCTTATGCTGATTTCCTCTGGAAAGTGCGTGGGGATATGCAGGCGGCGGGCGAATGTTATCAGGTTGCTGTGGACGGTGCGCCCCGCCATGCCCGCGCCATCGCCGCCTATGCCGCTTTCCTGTCGCAGGTTGAGCGCAAGGACGATGCGGCCTATGCGTTGCTCAAGCTTGCGACGGCCTCGACTTCGACAGACCCTGGCCCGGCGGTACAGCTCGCCCGTTTTGTCGCCGAGAAACGGGGCGACCTGACGCGCGCCGAAGCGATCTTCCGTCAGGCAACAAAAATCGACCCCCATTCCGCAGAGACCATGGCCGCCGCCGCCACCTTCCTTGCCGATATGGGCAAGAAGCCGGACGAAGCGGAAAGCCTGTTCGAACAGGCGGTGGAGACCGATGGTGAATCGCCTGAAGTGCTGCGCGCCTTTGCCCGGTTCAAATGCCACCACCGCCGCGATGCGGATGCTGCTGAAGACCTGTTGGTCCGGGCGCTTGATGCGGATCCCGGTGATGCGCAAACGGCCCTCGCCTATGCACGTTTTCAGGAGGAAGATCGCAGCGATCTGGATGTGGCAGATGAATATTACCGTCGTGCTGTGCATCTTGACCCGCGCAACGCCATGATCCTCTCCTCCCATGCCCGTTTTCTGCATAAGGCCCGGTCGAACCCTGCTGCCGCGCAGGACCGCTATCGCAAGGCTCTCTCGCTGGATGAAAAAGACGCCTTCACGCTGGCGCAATATGGCAATTTCCTGTTGCACGAGCGCAAGGATATGAATGCCGCCGAACCGTTGCTGCGCCGTGCTTCGATCATTGCTCCGCGCGATGCGGCGGCGCTGGCCGATCTGGGATTGATCCTGCGCGAGCGGGGGCAGACCGAGGAAGCCGAATCCATGTTTCGCCGCGCCGTTGCTGCCGACCCTCGCCGGGTAGCTACCCTGCGCCGCTATGCCCGTGTCGTGAACACCGCGAAATCGAACCCCCGTGCAGCAGAAGCATTCTACGACAAGGCGCTGGCCGAAAAACCCAACGATCCGGCCACACTCTGCGGCGCTGCCCAGGCGATGTTCAGCCTCGGAAAACGCGAGGAAGGTCTGTCGATGCTTGACCGCGCCTTTGAGGCCGCGCTTGACGATGACCCCACCAAACGCGACCCTGATCTCCTGCTGGAGCTTTGGTTCTACCGCTACGCCTTTGACGACCGCGCCGGACAGGATGCAATCAAGGCCGCCCTCTGGCTGGTGCGCGCCGGTGCCCGCGCCACCCGCGATGATCTGGATGCGGTGCTGAAATTTGCTGTCACTGAAGGTCATGCTGAACCCGACCTCCTTTCCGAACTCGCCTCTGTTGCCTGTGGTGAGAGCGAGCCGGAACAGTTGCAGCGGTTCAACGTCGCTTGAAGTGATTACCGATCAACTCCTTTGGAGTTGTTTCGGGCAACTGTACGCATGGCAAAACCCCCTCCGCCCGCATTGGTCGGAAGGTCAGGAATTTCCGTAAGAATCATTCAGGACGTATCCGGCGGATGCAGCGCCCGGAGTGCAAGCGTCTGACAATCCAAAAGCAGGGTGTCTATCGGATCACGCCCCCGGTGCCGATACCCCGGCGGGCGACCTGGTCGCATGGGCCGCAACCATCGACAGGATGGCCGCGCCAACGCCCGCACGAGCCGTTGCGCCTGTTTTGAAAGATCATTCAGGGCTGTCTGTAAGGCCAGAATCCGCTGGCAGATGCGTGTTGCCGGTATCGGATCGTCAGGCATCGGAACTGGCATCACCCTGGCGGGTTCATCCAGACCATCGAAAAACAGGATACGGGGGCCGCTTCCCGCTCTCTGGCGAGGGGCGGGATCGACATTTTTCCTTGGATCAAACAGCGCAAAGGCCGGAACGCTGGCTGTCCGACGATCCTTGTGACAGTTTCGCGCCGTTGATGCCGTGCGTTTTTTCGGCTCCGGTATGGCCAAACCCTGCGCCACAATCGCAATCAGCCGCCGCACACAGGATTCCGCAGGCCGCAGCAGGGCCAGAATGGCAAGGCAGACATGCCTCGGCAATGTCTCGACGATCTTGCCACTGGCCAACCCCGCCATCGCTGCTATCATGGCCACGATGGGTAACAACGCGTTGCGTTGCCGTGCGATTGACGCGTCCCGGTTCCAGCCTGTCCAGTCCATCCGATCCTTCATTCTGCGTTGATACGAGACAGGAGTATAAAAGAACAAAAATAGTACAAAAATCAAGACCGCGCGCTCTGTTTTTTTACGCGCTGACAGAGGTATATTCTTTTGATGCGCTGGCGCGACCACATGAAAAATTTGCAACTCCCCCGTGATCTTTGCGTCGGGTCTTGCTAAGTGCTTTTGTCATACATCGAAAAAACATTCTCCCAGTAGGGGACTTCCATGAACCAGTCACGAAACGTCAAGATCGTCGCCACCCTTGGGCCGTCTTCCTCCGACCGCGCGATGATCCGCACGCTTTTCGAGACGGGGGTGGATGTCTTCCGCCTGAACATGAGCCACGGCACACAGGAGGATCAACGCGACCGCTATGAGCTGATCCGCGAGATCGAGCATGAACTGGGCCGCCCCATCGGTGTCCTCGCTGACCTTCAGGGGCCGAAAATCCGCTGTGGCGTTTTCGCGGATGCCCCGCATGAACTGACTGTGGGTCAGGCTTTCCGCTTCGATCTTGATGACACGCCGGGGGACGCCACCCGCGTTCACCTGCCCCATCCCGAAATCCTTGGCGCATTGACGAAAGATTCCACAATCCTCGTCAATGACGGGAAGATCAAAATGAAGGTTCGCGAGGCCCATGGCGATGCGGTTGTTGCTGAAGTCCTCGTTGGTGGCGAGATTTCCGACCGCAAGGGCGTGAACCTCCCCGACGTCGTTCTCCCCGTCGCTGCCTTGTCCGACAAGGATCGCTCGGATCTGGAATTTGCCTGTGACCTTGGGGCCGATTGGATCGCGTTGTCTTTCGTTCAGCGCGCGGCGGATATTGAGGAGGCCAAGGCGCTCATCAAGGGGCGTGCGCTGGTAATGACCAAGGTGGAAAAACCCGCCGCCGTCCGCGATTTTCCCTCCATTCTTGCGGCTTCCGACGGCATTATGGTTGCGCGTGGTGATCTGGGCGTCGAGATGGATCTGGCCGATCTGCCCGCGATCCAGAAGTCCCTCATCCGTGCTTGCCGCGATGTTGGCAAGCCTGTCGTCGTCGCCACGCAGATGCTGGAGAGCATGATCTCCAGCCCTGTACCGACCCGCGCCGAGATTTCCGACGTGGCAGGGGCCATCTATGAAGGTGCGGATGCTGTTATGTTGTCTGCCGAATCTGCCGCCGGGGATTTCCCTGTCGAAGCGGTGCAGACCATGGCTGATGTTGCCATGCGCGTTGAGGCAGACCCTCAATACCGTGAGCAGATCGACGCTTCACGCACCGCTGCCAAGGCCAGCATCGCCACCGCCATCACTGCCGCTGCCCGCGAAGTGGCCGAAGCTGTCGAGGTCAGCGCGATCTGTTGCTTTACCCATTCCGGCACCACCGCCCGTCTCGCTGCACGCGAGCGCCCGAATGCCCCGATCATCGCATTGACCCCGATTAGGGGCACGGCCCGCGCGCTGACGATGTATTGGGGTTTGCATTGTCTGGTTGCAGAAGAAGTAACCCGCTTCAAACTGGCGGTCGTTTCGGCGGCCCGTGCCGCAAAGGCCATGGGCATCGCAGAGGAGGGCGACCGCATCGCCGTCACCGCCGGTGTCCCCTTTGGCCGCCCCGGCACCACCAACATCCTTCGCGTTGCCCCGGTAGACGAACAGGCGATCTACGAAGGCGAGAATAATTACTGACGCAGCAGGACTTGCCGCTGCCCCTTTTTTAACTGTGACGTGTAGTCGCGTTCGGGGTTGTTTAAAACCGTGGTGCCCTTGTCATTTCGCGACTTGAACGAAAGACCCTACCCATGACCGACCAATCCACCGGCATCACCCACGCCTCTGACGAAGATCCCCGCAACGCGGATGTGCAGATTTATGTGGATGGCAATCTGGTCCACCGTGATGCAGCAAAGGTTTCGGTCTTTGACAGCGGCTTCATGCTCGGTGATGGCGTGTGGGAGGGGTTGCGCCTCTATAATGGGCGCTGGGCTTTCCTTGATGCCCATCTCGACCGCTTGTTCGAGGCTGCAAAATCCATTGATCTCGACATCGGCATGGACCGCGCAGGTGTGCTTGATGCGCTGGAGCAGACGCGCCACGCCAATGGCATGACCGAAAACGCCCATGCCCGCCTGATGGTTACGCGCGGGCGAAAGGCCAAGCCTTTCCAGCACCCCAATCTCTCACGCTTTGGCCCCACCATGGTTATTATCATGGAACATTCGACCCCAGTGGCCGCGCTGGCCGACCGGGGTGTGCGCCTTGCCACCGTGCCGCAGATACGTGGAATGCCGATGGCGCAGGACGCCAAGCTCAATTCCCATTCCAAACTCAATTGCGTTCTTGCCGCTGTTCAGGCCGAAAAGGCGGGCGCGGATGAGGGGTTGATGCTTGATCCCCATGGCTTTGTGAATACCACCAATTCCTGCAACTTCTTCATCGTTCGCAAGGGCGCGGTCTGGACCAGCACCGGCGATTACTGCATGAACGGCGTCACCCGCGCGAACATCGTCGCGCTCTGCCATGCGAATGGCATCCCTACCTTTGAGCGGAATTACTCGCTCGTTGATACCTACGGGGCCGATGAAGCCTTTATGACGGGCAGCTTTGGTGGCGTGACC
The DNA here is from genome assembly GCA_937957975.1 of uncultured Neomegalonema sp. Lineage (GTDB taxonomy): Bacteria > Pseudomonadota > Alphaproteobacteria > Rhodobacterales > Rhodobacteraceae > JAHDDY01. Next base: position 36,560 of record CALFFK010000041.1, on the reverse strand, counting down.
CCGGTGGCCGAAATTGATGGTCGCAGGATGGGTGACGTTTTCCCCGGCCCGCTCACCCTGCGTTTGCGAGAGTTGTACAAGGCTTTGGTGCAGGCCGACACGACCGCATAACTGCCCTTGAGCAGCGTTCCCTCAAATCCAGAACGCGATTGCCACAGCCCCCAGAAACACGGTTTCCAGCGTCAGAATGGCCGGAAGTCGCCAGCCAAGTCCCAGAACTGCGTCCATGCGCGTGCGCATTCCGATCCCGGCAATGGCCGTGACCAGCAGGCCCGTTGACGCCATGGTCAGAACCGAGGTCACTGCTTCGGGGATCAGGCCAAGGCTGTTCGCTGCCGCCAGAGCCAGAAATCCGAGGATAAAGGAAGGGACCGTCGCCCCCCCCTGTGCCTGACCCTGACCACGCAGCAACACGGCAAGCACAACGATCACAACAGGCAACAGCATAACCCGCGACAGCTTGACCACTGTTGCCGTCGCTCCGGCTTCGGGTGATACTGAATACCCTGATGCGACCGCTTGCCCGACATCATGGATGCTTGCGCCCAGTACGATCCCGATCTCTGCATCCGGCAGGCCCAGCCAGCGTAACAACACCGGGTATCCAATCATCGTCATCGAAGACAGGATCGTCACCACGGCGATAACCCCCGGCAGCCTGTCTTCACCGTTCTTTGCACGCGGTAGAACGCTTGAGAGGGCCAGCGCCGCCGATGCGCCGCAAATGGCCACTGCACCGCCCGTCAACACCCCGAAAGACAGATCACGCTTCATCATGCGAGACAGCATGACACCGAACAGGATTGTACAGGGCAGCGCCACGATGACCGTTATGAAAGGCATGACGCCAATATCGACAATATCCGCCACTGAAATACGGGCGCCCAGACACACGATGCCCAGCCGTAACAGGGTTTTTGCGCTATAGGCCACACCCGCATCGGTCGCGAATAACCACGGGATCAGATGCCCCAGCGCCATGCCGGTGCAAAGCGCGAGCAGCATTACGGGTACGCCCGTTTCCGGCCCGATAGCTTGCGCAAAGAATGCCACATCCATGCAGACGGCAACCCCGAAAAACAGGGGAAGATGCCCGCGAATAATCACCATCAGAGGTGAAGCAGTGGGCGTATGATGGGTGGCGACAGTCATGGGAAAGCGTCCACTTCGTCAGGAGTAATCGTTAAAGAAAATTGCGCAAGGGTTGAACCGAGTGGCAGGTCTTCGCGTTCGAGTCGTAAGGCGAGAGACAACGAAACCTGCCTCAACATTTGCGCAAATTGCTGTAGTCGATGATCTCGTCTTTCAATGAAGAAAACACACCCGCAACCCCACACAGTTGCGTGACGTATTGTGCGTGAGTTTCGGTGGAAAAGTTGTTTTATAGCAGTCGTTTGGCGGTAGAGCCACGTTTGCCCTGCCGACAGGCGCTGACATACATGAAGCCTGCGAGAAATCCTGTTCACGATGGATCACGAAGCGGGCTTCGCACGCTTAATTCGTGCGATATATAATTATCAATTCAGTTCGTGTTGCAGACTGCGATAGTCCTTGTTCCAGCTTCGCGGGCCGATTGCTCCAATCCACACACTGCGTTCAGGGTCCATCGGGCGCGATGATGCACGCTGCCTTGCTTTCCCGGCTTCAGTCACCCCGCAACGGTATGACGGTGGAAATCAGAGCCGGGACATTGCCGGATTGTTATGGAGTTCAGTTCATTAAATTGATTTAGTAAAGATCATGTATACTTTATGTTAATCAAAGCCATTGAGATTCATTACCTGTAAATCTTATCAGATAAGTGGAGCTCGCCATGAAAACCGATCTTTATTCCTATGATGGGTTTTCACTGGCAACAGAATTAAAAAACCTCGCAAGCGATGCCTCTCCTTCGTGTGCTATAATTTGCGATATGGAACAGAAATCTTCCCCGGTAATTTTCGCAACGAACGAATTTTATCGTGTGACCGGGTATCGTCCTGACGAGGTTATTGGGCAGAATTGCCGTTTTCTACAGGGTTGGAACACCGACAAACGCGATATTGAAGAAATTCGCGATGCAATTGCGGAGCGGCGTCAGGTCAGCCTCGAAATACTGAACTATACGAAACGCGGTGATGAGGTGCTTAACTCACTGTATCTTTCCCCGTGCTTCGATGACAGTGGCAAAATGGTGCGCTATCTTGGTTATCAGACATTTTGCACCAGAGAGGCGCAGTCTGATGACGCGCTCTACCGGGTGATCCTCCCCCTGTCCGGTTGCCGGGTTTCACTGCAACGCTACAGCAAGGGTGGCTTCCATAGCGGATACCGCACCGAACCGGGCATGGAGGCCCATGGCACTGGCAGATAGCCTGATTGGGGTTGTCGCTGCCTCCTGGCCCGGTTTATCAAACCGCCATGAATACAGGATCTGATTACGCCGCCAATCATCTGGCCCATACCCTGCGCGCAGGGTCCATCGGGCGCGATAATGCCCTGTGCCTTGATCTGCATGACCGGGGCGCGACGCTGGGCTTTGGTGATCTGTTCGCCATGGCCGAGCGATATGCCAACGCCTTGGTGGCGCAGGGCGCCCAGCCCGGCGACCGGGTGATGGTGCAGGCGGAAAAATCGGTGGAAGTCCTCGCGGTCTACCTTGGCGCGATACTGGCGGGCGCGATCTTCGTGCCGCTGAACACGGCCTACACAGCGCGTGAGCTTGAACATTTTATCACCGATGCCGAACCCGCCCTTGTTATTTGCGATCCGGCAGGGGAGGCCACAATCCGGGAACTGGCCAGAGGTGCAGTTCTCACCGTTGCCGCCGATGGCAGCGGCACGCTGGCGGATGCCGTGGCAAATGCGCCTGATGGTTTTGACGCCATCCCCCGCGATGCCGACGACCTTGCCTGTATTCTTTATACTTCCGGTACAACGGGTCGCTCAAAAGGCGCGATGCTGACCCATGCCAACCTTGCCTCCAATGCTGAAACCCTGCGCGAGTATTGGCGCTTTGCGCGTGAAGATACCCTGATCCACGCCTTACCGATCTTTCACGCCCACGGTCTTTTCGTTGCAGTCAATGTATCGCTGAACGCGGGCTGCGCGATGATCTTCCTGCCGAAATTTGATCCTGAAACGGTTCTGTCATTGATGCCCCGCGCCACGGCGATGATGGGTGTTCCCACCTTCTACACCCGTCTTCTCGCCCAGGGGGGGCTGAGGGATGCAAGCGCGACCATGCGCCTTTTCGTTTCTGGCTCTGCCCCGCTTCTGGCCGAAACCCACCGTGAATGGACCGCTGCGACGGGCCATAATATCCTCGAACGCTATGGCATGACCGAGACGGCGATGAACACGTCGAACCCCTATGAAGGAGAGCGCCGCCCCGGCACTGTCGGCTTTCCCCTTCCCGGCATAGAGGTGCGCGTGACAGACCCTGAAACGGCTGTCCCCCTCGCAGCGGGTGAAATCGGTGGTATCGAAGTGCGCGGCCCGAATGTCTTCAGGGGTTACTGGCAGATGCCTGAGAAGACGGCGGAAGAGTTTCGCGCCGACGGCTTCTTCATCACAGGTGATCTGGGTACGATCAGTCAGGACGGCTACGTCACCATCGTAGGCCGTTCCAAAGACCTCATCATTTCGGGGGGCTACAATATCTACCCAAAGGAAATCGAAGGGTTGATTGATGACCTGCCCGGCGTGATCGAGTCTGCTGTCTTCGGTGTTCCGCATCCTGATTTCGGTGAAGGTGTCGTTGCCGCCGTGGTCGCCAAACCCGGCGCAAGCCCGGACCCCGCCACCATCCGTGATGCGCTTTCCGGTCAACTCGCCAAATTCAAGCAGCCCAAGGCCATCGTTGTCTTGGACGCGCTGCCCCGCAACACCATGGGCAAGGTCCAGAAGAATACCTTGCGCGAGACCTACGCGACCATCCTGAACGGTTAGGGTAATCGGCGATCAGATTAGGCCAAAGAGTGTCAGGAAATGCGCGGCTCCTGGCGCAATTCCTGACCCATCTTGATCGCTGATTACTCTAGATTTCCTGTGCGCCCCGCGCGTGGCCTGCTTCGTAGGCTTCTTTCAGGCTTGGTGGACAGATATTATCCACCGGATGCCCTGCGAGGGCACGGCGATAGCCGTTTTCCGTTGAGCAGAACAGGGTCAGCCCTTCCAGACGCCCTGTCGAATAGGCCAGCCGATCCACCTTCGCGCCTGTCGCATCGCAGGCATCGCTCACATCTTTCAGCGCGGATAGCGGGAACCCTGACAGCCCATGCCTGTACCCTGTTGCTCGCCAATTGGCATTCCGGCATCGCTCCAGTGCCACCGGATCGCCCTGTGATCCCGCCCGTGCGGTCGGCGCGGCTGTCCTGAGATCAATTTGGGCAGCGGGCTGTGAACATCCCGCGAGGATGACGAGCAACAGAAAGGAAATAAAACGCATGGTGGCAGATCTCCGGTGGCGCAAATCCCGTACAGAATGCCGTAGGAAAGTTAAAAAACTCCGCTTGCCACTTCAGGCTTCACTCTCTTTTGTCGTCTTCCGGTGTTCTGTGTGACGGATGATGACGCCACGTAACCATTCATCCATGACGCTCCCGCGACAGGCCGCGTCGCTTTTGCCTCTGGCATCCGGCGGCGTAGGGCGGTATGCGACATCCCGTAATCAAGCGAACCCGCGTGCGCGGGCTTTGGAGGTATGCGATGAAGGTACTCGTGCCCGTGAAGCGGGTGATCGACTATAACGTTAAGGTACGCGTCAAGGCGGACCAGTCCGGCGTCGATCTGGCGAACGTCAAGATGTCGATGAACCCCTTCGACGAAATCGCCGTTGAACAAGCGATCCGTCTCAAGGAAGCCGGTCAGGCAGAGGAGATTATCGTCGTCTCCATAGGCGTTACCAAATCGCAGGAAACGCTCCGCAATGCTCTCGCCATGGGGGCCGACCGCGCGATTCTGGTCGAGGCCACCGATAATGTCGAGAATGACATAGAGCCACTGGCCGTCGCGAAAATCCTGAAAGCCATTATTGATGAGGAGCAGCCCGGTCTGGTGCTCGTCGGTAAACAGGCCATCGACAACGACATGAACGCCACCGGCCAGATGCTTTCTGCGCTGATGGGCTGGCCACAGGCCACCTTCGCGTCGAAAGTCGAGATCGAAGGCGACAAGGCAAAAGTCACCCGCGAAGTCGATGGCGGTCTTCAGGTCATCTCGGTCAACATGCCGTGCGTGATGACTGTGGACCTGCGCCTCAACGAGCCGCGCTATGCCTCGCTGCCGAATATTATGAAGGCCAAGAAAAAACCGATGGAGACCAAAACGCCCGCTGATTACGGCGTCGATGTCTCCCCGCGCCTGACCATCGAGAAAGTCGAGGAACCCCCTGCCCGCAAGGCCGGTGTTATCGTCGGCTCGGTCGAGGAACTGGTCGAGAAACTGAAAACCGAAGCGGGAGTCCTCTGATGGCTGTTCTTCTTCTCGCCGAACATGACAATACGTCGCTTAACGACGCTACTGCGAAGACTGTGACCGCAGCGCAGGCGATGGGTGGCGACATCCACATCCTGTGCGCTGGTTCCGATTGTGGCGGGGTGGCTGAACAGGCCGCCAAACTTGATGGCGTCACCAAGGTGCTTTGTGCCAAGGACGATGCCTACGGCCATGACATGGCCGAGCCGCTTGCCGCCCTGATTGTCGGCCTTGCGGGTGATTACGATCATATCGTCGCGCCGGCCACGACAAACGGCAAGAACATCATGCCCCGCGTTGCGGCCCTGCTTGATGCCATGGTCATCTCTGACATCTCTGCCGTCCATGGCCCTGATACCTTCGAGCGCCCCATCTATGCGGGTAACGCCATGGCCACCGTCAAATCCTCTGACGCGAAGAAAGTCATCACCGTGCGCGGTGCCAGCTTTGATGCGGCGGGGGAGGGTGGCTCTGCCTCGGTCGAGGATGTCGCCGCCGCTGCCAATCCTGGCCTTTCTGAATGGGTCGAGGACAAGGTGGTCGAGAGCGACCGCCCCGAACTCACCTCCGCCAAGCGCATCATCTCCGGCGGTCGCGGCATGGGATCGAAGGAAAACTTCGAGATCATCGAGAAAGTCGCTGACAAGCTCGGCGCTGCCGTCGGTGCTTCCCGTGCAGCGGTTGATTCGGGGTATGCGCCCAATGACTATCAGGTCGGCCAGACCGGCAAGGTCGTTGCCCCGGAACTCTACATCGCTGTCGGCATCTCCGGCGCGATTCAGCACCTTGCGGGGATGAAGGATTCGAAAGTCATCGTCGCGATCAACAAGGACGAGGAAGCGCCTATCTTTCAGGTCGCTGATTACGGTCTTGTTGCTGATCTCTTCGACGCTCTGCCGAAGCTCGAAGCGGCGCTGTAAGGCAATGCGCTGTAAAACGAAACAAAAACCGTCCCTATGGGGCGGTTTTTCCCATTATTGAACAATGGCTTGCGAGAATTTGGTTAAGATGCTGCGCCTGCGAAAAAGAATCCTTGGAATCCCGTTAAAGTGGGGTTGACGAGGGCAGGGTGCATCAGTAGGTTCCGCGAACTTCGGAGTGTTAAGTCTCCGGTACGAAATCCCAGATGCGGGTAAACACGATCCGGCCCTTGTGGCTCGATCCTCTGTCTCGGCTTCGGAAAGGCGGTACGCTGATCCGGGGCTATGCTCGTGTCGCGCCGAAATATGACGATTCGTCCACCGCTGAACAGGGTTGCCTGAATGCCGACGATACAACAGCTGATCCGCAAGCCGCGCAAACCCAAGATCAAGCGCAGCAAGTCGGTCCATCTCGAAGAATGCCCGCAAAAGCGTGGCGTTTGCACCCGTGTGTACACGACGACCCCGAAGAAGCCGAACTCGGCTCTTCGTCGCGTTGCGAAGGTTCGCCTGACCAATGGCTACGAGGTCATCAGCTACATTCCTGGTGAAGGTCATAACCTTCAGGAGCACTCGGTGGTCCTGATCCGTGGTGGTCGCGTGAAAGACCTTCCCGGCGTTCGTTACCACGTCCTTCGCGGCGTGCTCGATACGCAGGGTGTCAAGGATCGTAAGCAGCGCCGCTCGAAGTATGGCGCGAAGCGTCCGAAGTAAGGAAGAGCAGATATGTCACGTCGTCACCGCGCCGAGAAACGCGAAGTCCTGCCCGACCCCAAGTTCGGCGATACCATTCTGACCAAGTTCATGAATAACCTCATGTACGATGGTAAGAAATCGAACGCCGAGGGCATCGTGTATGGCGCTCTCGACATCGTCGAGGAAAAGACCCGTCGCGACCCTATCGAGGTGTTCCGCGAGGCTCTCGACAACATCAAGCCCGCCGTCGAGGTTCGCTCGCGTCGTGTTGGTGGTGCCACCTATCAGGTGCCCGTTGATGTTCGCCCTGAGCGCCGTGAAGCCCTTGCGATTCGCTGGCTCATCAAGGCGGCTCGCGCACGGTCGGAAAATACGATGGTTGACCGCCTCTCCGGTGAGTTGGTCGATGCTGTCAACAACCGTGGCGCTGCGGTCAAAAAGCGCGAAGACACGCACAAGATGGCCGATGCGAACAAGGCTTTCTCCCACTTCCGCTGGTAATTCCAGTATATCGTTTCACGCTAAGATCAAGGTGATCTGACATGGCCCGCGAATACCCGCTTGAGCGCTACCGTAACTTCGGAATCATGGCGCATATCGACGCTGGTAAGACCACGACGACCGAGCGCGTTTTGTTCTACACCGGAAAGTCCCACAAGATCGGCGAAGTCCATGACGGCGCCGCTACGATGGACTGGATGGAGCAGGAGCAGGAGCGTGGCATTACTATCACGTCTGCTGCGACGACGACGTTTTGGGAGCGGACCGAAGATGGTTCCACGGCCCAGTCGCCGAAGTACCGCTTCAACATCATCGACACGCCCGGTCACGTTGACTTCACAATTGAGGTCGAGCGGTCGCTTGCGGTTCTCGATGGTGCCGTCTGTGTTCTTGATGCCAACGCCGGCGTCGAGCCTCAGACCGAAACCGTCTGGCGTCAGGCTGATCGCTACAGGGTTCCGCGCATCGTCTTCGTCAACAAGATGGACAAGACCGGCGCTGATTTCTTCAATTGCGTGAAGATGATCAAGGACCGCACGGGCGCAACGCCTGTCCCCGTTCAGATTCCAATCGGTTCCGAAACCGAACTCGAAGGCATGGTTGATCTGATCACCATGCAGGAATGGGTCTGGGAAGGTGAAGACCTTGGTGCATCGTGGCAGCTTCGCCCAATTCGTGACAGCCTCAAGGATGTCGCTGACGAATGGCGCGCCACCATGATCGAGAACGCCGTCGAGATGGACGACGAGGCGATGGAGAAGTTTCTTGATGGCGAGGAGCCATCGAACGAGAAGCTGATCGAGCTGCTCCGCAAGGGCACGCTTTCGCTTTCCTTCGTGCCGGTCATCTGTGGTTCCGCGTTCAAGAATAAGGGCGTTCAGCCCATGCTCAACGCTGTGGTTGATTTCCTGCCCGGCCCTCTCGACGTGCCTGCCTACACAGGCTTTGCGCCGGGCGACGAAACAGAAACCCGCAATATCGAGCGTCATGCCGATGATAACGAGCCATTTTCTGGCCTCGCATTCAAGATTATGAACGACCCCTTCATGGGAACCCTGACCTTCACCCGCATCTATTCGGGCAAGATCAACAAGGGCGACTCGTTGCTGAACTCGACCAAAGGCAAGAAAGAGCGCGTTGGCCGCATGGTTATGATGCACTCCAACAAGCAGGACGAGATTCAGGAGGCATTCGCAGGCGACATCATCGCGCTGGCGGGTCTCAAGGACACGACGACAGGCGATTCGCTCTGTGACATCCAGAAGCCGGTTGTTCTCGAAACCATGACCTTCCCCGATCCCGTCATCGAGATCGCGGTCGAACCAAAGACCAAGGCTGACCAGGAAAAAATGTCTGCTGGTCTTGCTCGTCTGGCTGCCGAAGACCCCTCTTTCCGCGTCGAAACCGACATCGAATCCGGTCAGACGATTATGAAGGGTATGGGCGAACTCCACCTCGATATTCTTGTTGATCGTCTGAAGCGTGAATTCAAGGTGGAAGCCAATGTCGGCGCGCCACAAGTGGCGTATCGTGAGACGATCACCAAGACCCACGAAATCGATTACACCCACAAGAAACAGTCGGGTGGTACGGGTCAATTCGCGCGCGTCAAGCTCATCCTTGAGCCGACTGAACCGGGCGAAGGCTACAGCTTTGAGAGCAAGATTGTCGGTGGTGCAGTTCCGAAGGAATACATACCCGGTGTTGAGAAGGGCATTCTGTCCGTCATGGACTCCGGCCCGCTTGCCGGGTTCCCGGTCATTGATTTCAAGGTGCAGCTTATCGACGGCGCGTTCCACGATGTGGACTCCTCGGTTCTTGCCTTTGAGATCGCGGCGCGTCTCGGAATGCGTGAAGGCATCCGGGCTGCAAACCCGAAACTGCTTGAACCGATGATGAAGGTCGAAGTGGTGACACCGGAAGAATATACTGGCGGTATCATCGGTGATCTGACGTCTCGCCGCGGGCAGGTTCAGGGTCAGGACACGCGCGGCAATGCCAACGTGATCGACGCCTTTGTGCCGCTTGCGAATATGTTTGGCTACATCAACACCCTGCGCTCCATGTCTCAGGGTCGGGCGAACTTCTCCATGCAGTTCGCACATTACGAACCGGTTCCACAGGCGCTCGCCGAGGAAATCCAGACGAAATACCAGGGCTGATCCACCGGATCGCTTGCTGTGCGGCCCTCCCGCACAGCAGCACTACGAGAATGAGTTTTGCGAGCGGCCAGTGACCGCCAACTACGGAGACCAGAGATGGGCAAGGAAAAGTTTGAACGCACGAAACCGCACGTCAACGTCGGCACGATTGGCCACGTTGACCACGGCAAGACCACGCTGACCGCTGCGATTACCAAGCAGTACGGCGAGTTCAAGGCGTATGACCAGATTGACGCTGCCCCGGAAGAAAAGGCACGCGGCATCACGATCTCGACCGCACATGTCGAATACGAGACCGAAGCGCGTCACTATGCGCACGTCGATTGCCCCGGCCACGCTGACTATGTGAAAAACATGATCACGGGTGCTGCCCAGATGGATGGCGCTATTCTCGTCGTGAACGCGGCTGACGGCCCCATGCCACAGACCCGTGAGCACATCCTGCTCGCCCGTCAGGTCGGTGTGCCTGCCCTTGTCGTGTTTATGAACAAGGTCGATCAGGTCGATGACGAAGAGCTTCTCGAACTCGTCGAGATGGAAATTCGTGAGCTTCTTTCCTCGTATGACTTCCCCGGCGACGACATCCCGATTGTTTCAGGTTCGGCCCTTGCCGCTCTCGAAGATCGTGATGACAATATCGGTAAAGACAAAATCGCCGAGCTGATGAAGGCTGTTGACGAGTTTATCCCGACCCCGGAACGCCCCATCGACCAGCCATTCCTGATGCCTGTCGAGGGTGTCTTCTCGATCTCCGGTCGTGGTACGGTTGCCACGGGTCGTGTTGAGCGCGGCGTTGTGAAGGTCGGCGAGGAAATCGAGATCGTCGGTATCCGCGACACCTCCAAGACGACCTGTACCGGCGTCGAAATGTTCAAGAAGCTGCTCGATCAGGGCCAGGCTGGCGATAACGTCGGTGTCCTGCTGCGTGGCGTGGACCGTGAAGGCATCGAGCGCGGGCAGATTCTCTGCAAGCCCGGTTCCGTTACGCCGCACACGAAATTCGAAGCAGAAGCCTACATCCTGAACAAGGATGAAGGGGGCCGTCACACGCCATTCTTCACGAACTATCGTCCGCAGTTCTACTTCCGCACCACGGACATCACGGGTTCGGTCGAGCTGCCGGAAGGCACCGAGATGGTTATGCCCGGTGATAACGTGAAGATGACGGTTACGCTTATCAACCCCATCGCGATGGAAGAGAAGCTTCGCTTCGCCATCCGTGAAGGGGGTCGCACCGTCGGTGCAGGCGTCGTCGCAAAGATCCTCGAGTAATCGAGACAGACCCGGAGAGTCGGGGGGGATATTCCCCCGGCTCTTTTCTTTTCTCCGATTAGGCAAGAGGCGTTCCCATGCAGGGACAGAATATTCGCATTAGGCTGAAAGCTTTCGATCATCGCACGCTCGATTCTTCGGCGCGCGAGATCGTCAACACGGCCAAACGCACAGGCGCCCAGGTTAGAGGTCCAATCCCCTTGCCGACGCGGATTGAGCGTTTCACGGTTCTCAGGTCGCCCCATATCGACAAAAAGAGCCGCGAACAGTTCGAGATCAGGACGCATAAACGTCTTCTCGACATCGTTGACCCGACACCGCAAACCGTCGATGCGCTTATGAAGCTTGACCTTGCGGCCGGTGTTGACGTCGAGATCAAACTGTAAGGAGTGGGCGAGATGCGTACAGGCGTAATCGCTCGGAAACTGGGTATGACCCGGTTGTTCATGGAAGACGGTCGGCAGGTTCCTGTCACCGTTCTCTCGATGGACAACGTCCAGGTCGTGGCCCAGCGGACATCGGAGCGCGACGGCTACACAGCCGTTCAGTTGGGTGCAGGCACTGCCAAGCCCAAGAATGTCAGCAAACCTATGCGCGGCCATTTCACGGTCGCCAAGGTAGAGCCGAAACGGAAAGTTGCCGAGTTCCGCGTCACCGAGGATAACCTCATTGACGTGGGCGAAGAGATCATCGCCAGCCACTTCTTTGAAGGCCAGTTGGTTGATGTGGTCGGCACGTCCATCGGTAAGGGTTTTGCGGGCGCGATGAAGCGCCATAACTTCGGTGGTCTGCGCGCGACACACGGTGTCTCGGTCAGTCACCGTTCGCATGGCTCGACCGGGCAGTGCCAGTTCCCTGGCAAGGTCTTCAAGGGCAAGAAAATGGCCGGTCACATGGGTGCAGCCCGCGTGACGACCCAGAATCTGCGCGTCGAGCGCACGGATGTTGATCGTGGTCTTGTCATGGTTCGTGGCTCTGTGCCGGGGGCCAAAGGCGGATGGGTCATTATTCGTGATGCGGTCAAGCTGGATCAGAGCGAAAGCGTTCTGTTCCCTGCGGCCCTGCGTTCTGCTGCCGCTGTCGCAGAAAAAGCTGCCGAGGAAGCCGCCGCTGCCGTCGCTGCCGAGGAAGAAGCAGCGCGCGCTGCTGCCGCTGAAGCCGAACAGGCCGCAATGGAAGCTTCTGAATCCGGTGATGCATCGTCGGGTGATGATGCAGCCGATAACAATGAAGGGGACAAGGCATGAAACGCGATGTCCTGACCCTCGATGCGTCGGCTTCCGGCGACATTGAACTGGATGAATCGGTGTTTGGTATCGAGCCGCGTGCCGACATCCTGCACCGTGTTGTTCGCTGGCAACTGGCGAAGCGGCAGGCGGGTACACATTCGACCAAAGGCCGTTCGGACGTCTCCTATTCGACCAAGAAGATCTATCGCCAAAAAGGCACGGGCGGCGCACGCCACGGCTCACGCGGCGCGCCGATCTTCCGTCATGGTGGTGTCTACAAGGGTCCAACCCCGCGCAGCCACGCGCATGAACTGCCCAAGAAAGTCCGTGCCCTCGGTCTGAAGATGGCGTTGTCTGACAAGGCATCTAGCGACCGGCTGATCGTGATCGACACGGCCACCCTTGAGGATGGCAAAACGAAGTCGCTCAAGGCGCATCTCGAAAAACTCGGTGTCCGCAAGGCGCTGTTCATTGATGGCGATGTCGATCAGGGCTTTGCCCGCGCGGCGAGCAATCTTGACGGTGTTGATGTGCTGCCAAGTGCCGGAGCCAATGTCTATGACATCATGCTCAAGGACACGCTGGTCGTCACCCGCGCGGGTATCGACGCGCTGACGGCGCGGCTTTCGTCCGACAAGAAGGAAACTGCGGCATGAGCGTGAAACCGGAACATTACGACGTGATCCGTCGCCCGCTCATCACCGAGAAAGCAACCATGGCTTCCGAAGCCAACGCAGTTGTTTTCGAGGTTGCCATGGATGCAACAAAACCTGCGATCCGCGCTGCGGTCGAGGCTCTGTTCGACGTCAAGGTGCGCAGTGTGAATACCCTCATCCAAAAGGGTAAACAGAAAGTCTTTCGCGGTCGTCGCGGACGGCGCAGCGATATGAAAAAAGCGGTTGTGCGGCTCGAAGACGGGCACATGATCGACGTAATGACGGGCCTCTAGCGGCCCCGATTTGAAAAGTATGCTGGGGGTGTAACCCCCGACGCGGGAGACAGAAACCATGGCGTTGAAGAAATACAAGCCGACTACGCCGGGCCAGCGCGCGCTGGTGCTGATCGACCGCTCCGATCTTTGGTCGGGCCGCCCCGAAAAGACCCTGACGCAGGGTCTCACGAAAAAGGGTGGTCGGAACAACACAGGACGCATTACGGCGCGTCGGATTGGTGGCGGGGCGAAAAAGCTTTACCGGATGATCGATTTCAAACGGCGGAAGTGGGACATTCCCGCGACTGTTGAGCGGATCGAATATGACCCCAACCGCACAGCGTTCATTGCGCTGATCGTGTATGAAGATGGCGAGCGCAATTATATCATTGCACCCCAGCGTCTCTCGGTCGGTGATACGATCATCGCGGGCGCCAAGGTTGACGTGAAGCCGGGCAATGCGATGCCTTTGGCCGGGATGCCGGTTGGCACAATCGTCCATAACGTCGAGATGAAGCCCGGCAAGGGCGGCCAGATCGCACGTTCTGCCGGATCTTATGTCCAGTTCGTCGGGCGTGACGGTGGCTATGCCCAGATTCGTCTCGGATCAGGTGAGCTGCGCCGCGTGCGTCAGGAGTGCATTGCAACAGTGGGCGCGGTTTCGAACCCCGATCACTCGAACCAGAATCTCGGCAAGGCAGGTCGCAAACGCTGGATGGGCAAACGCCCCTCCGTTCGCGGTGTTGCCATGAACCCGATCGATCACCCGCATGGTGGTGGTGAAGGCCGTACGTCCGGTGGTCGTACTCCCGTGACGCCATGGGGTAAGGATACCAAGGGTCGCCGCACCCGGTCGAACAAGACGACCGATAAATATATCATCCGCAGCCGCCACGCGCGCAAGAAGAAATAGGGAACACCAGTATGCCCCGTTCCGTATGGAAAGGCCCGTTCGTTGACGGTTATCTGCTTAAGAAAGCGGAAAAATCACGCGAATCCGGTCGCAAGGAAGTCATCAAGACCTGGTCGCGTCGTTCGACCATCCTGCCGCAGTTTGTCGGCCTCACTTTTGGTGTCCATAATGGCCGCAAGCACATTCCCGTGCTCGTATCCGAGGACATGATTGGTCAGAAATTCGGCGAATATGCTCCGACGCGGACCTATTACGGTCATGCGGCGGACAAAAAAGCGAAGCGGAAATAGACCGATGGCAAAAGAGAAAAACCCCCGCCGCTGCGCCGAAAACGAGGCCATGGCCGTCGCGCGTATGCTGCGTGTCAGCCCGCAGAAGCTGAACCTTGTCGCCGAGCAAATTCGCGGCAAGCCTGTTGCTGCGGCTCTCGCCGATCTGACGTTTTCCAACAAGCGGATCGCCGGTGACGTGAAGAAAGCCCTGCAATCGGCCATCGCGAATGCCGAGAACAATCACGGTCTCGATGTTGATGCGCTTGTGGTTGCTGAAGCATGGGTCGGGAAGAACATCACCCTGAAGCGCGGTCGTCCGCGTGCCCGTGGCCGCTTCGGCAAGATCCTGAAGCCGTTCAGCCAGCTGACCATCAAGGTCCGTGAAGTCGAGGAGGCCGCGTAATGGGTCAAAAAGTAAACCCGATTGGCTTTCGCCTGGGGATCAACCGGACCTGGGAATCCCGCTGGTACGCCAGCGCGCGTGAATTTGGCGATCTTCTCAAGGAAGACATGAATATCCGTGAGTTCATTCATAAGGAATGTAAGCAAGCGGGTATCAGCCGGGTTGTCATCGAGCGTCCGCACAAGAAATGCCGCGTTACGATCTATTCGGGTCGCCCCGGTATTATCATCGGCAAAAAAGGCGCAGACATCGAAAAACTGCGTCAAAAGCTGACCCGGTTCACCGACAGCGAACTGCATCTGAACATCATCGAGGTCCGCAAGCCGGAGCTTGATGCCCAGCTTGTTGCCGAGAATATCGCGCAGCAGCTTGAGCGCCGCGTATCTTTCCGCCGTGCTCTCAAGCGTGCCGTTCAGACGTCGATGCGCATGGGTGCTCTTGGTATCCGCGTGAACATCGCCGGTCGTCTGGGCGGCGCCGAGATCGCACGGACTGAATGGTATCGCGAAGGCCGCGTGCCATTGCATACGATGCGTGCCGATATTGATTATGCGACGTCTGAGTCCAAGACGGCTTATGGCATTTGCGGCGTGAAGGTCTGGATATTCAAGGGCGAAGTCCTTGAACATGACCCTACCGCACGGGATCGTCGCGTTCAGGAAATGCAGGAAGGTGGACGCCCTGGTGGTGATCGCCGTCCCCGCCGCGACCGTGATCGCTGAGGGAGGATAAGACATGCTTCAACCAAAGCGCACCAAATTCCGCAAGATGTTCAAAGGCCGGATCAAGGGTCAGGCCAAGGGCGGTGCGGATCTCAACTTTGGCTCTTATGGGCTGAAGGCCCTGGAACCTGAGCGGATTACGTCGCGTCAGATTGAATCCGCTCGTCGGGCAATCACGCGTCATATGAAACGTCAGGGCCGTATCTGGATTCGTATCTTCCCGGACACTCCGGTCACGAAAAAACCGACTGAAGTGCGTATGGGTAAAGGTAAGGGTTCTGTCGAATTCTGGGCCGCAAAAGTAAAACCCGGACGCATCATGTTCGAGATTGACGGCGTGGGCGAACCTGTTGCAAAAGAAGCGCTCCGACTCGCGGCAATGAAATTGCCGGTTAAATGTCGGATCGTCGCTCGCGAAGATTGGTAACGACCAGCACTCAATCAATGGGTGCGATGGTTGATTTTTGGAGGTCTTCCCCATGACTGTGGAAGAAATGCGCGGTAAAACGGTTGAGGAGCTTCGTGAGGAGCTTGTCACGCTTAAGAAAGAGCAGTTCAACCTGCGCTTTCAGGCAGCCGGTAGCACGCTTGAGAATACATCGCGTGTCCGTGTCGTTCGCCGGGACGTTGCGCGCGTCCTGACTATTCTGAACGAGAAAGTCCGCGACGCGGCAAGCGCCGCCTGAGCGGGGAACGAGAGACAAGATGCCTAAACGCATATTGCAGGGCCAGGTTGTTAGCGATACGAACCACCAGACCATCGTGGTCAGCGTGGAACGTCGCTTCCGCCATCCGATCCTGAAGAAGACGCTTCGCAAGTCGAAGAAATATCATGCCCACGACGTGGATAATTCCGCGAAAGTGGGGGATATGGTCCGCATCATCGAATGTGCGCCTGTATCGAAATTGAAACGCTGGGAGCTTCTTTCCGAACAGGGATGATGCAACTGGTCTACGAAACCGGCGGCGATCCGACCTGTTTCGGTGATGCCTCAAGGTCGGGAGACTGAACGATGATTCAGATGCAGTCCAATCTGGACGTTGCGGACAATTCTGGTGCGCGCCGTGTCCAGTGCATCAAGGTACTGGGCGGAGCCAAGCGCCGCTATGCCCATGTGGGTGATGTGATCGTGGTTTCCGTCAAGGAGGCGATCCCCCGTGGCCGTGTCAAGAAGGGCGAGGTCCGCAAGGCCGTCGTTGTTCGCACAGCCAAGGCGATCCGCCGTGAAGACGGTACTGTGATCCGCTTTGACGGCAATGCCGCCGTCATTCTCAACAACAACAACGAACCTGTCGGTACCCGTATCTTCGGGCCGGTTCCGCGTGAGTTGCGTGGCAAGAACTACATGAAAATCATTTCGCTCGCGCCGGAGGTGCTTTGATGGCTGCGAAACTCAAGAAAGGCGACAAGGTCGTCGTACTTGCCGGGCGCGATAAAGGCGTCGAAGGCGAGATCGAGCGTGTTATGCCGGCAGAGGGCCGGGCGGTTGTGACCGGTGTCAACACCGTGATCCGCCATACGAAGCAAAGTCAGGCTTCCCAAGGCGGTCGTATCCCCAAGGCAATGCCCATCAATCTGTCGAATATCGCCATGGTTGATCCGAAAGACGGTGGCCCCACACGCGTTGGCTTCCGCACGGAAGATGGCAAAAAGGTTCGCTTTGCGAAGAAGTCGGGAGAAACCATCGATGGCTGACGGTTCGCAGTACATCCCCCGTCTGAAGATTAAATTCGACGAGGAAATCCGCGCCAAGCTGCTGGAGGAGTTCGGTTACAAGAACGCCCTTCAGGTGCCGAAGCTGGAAAAAATTGTTCTTAACATCGGCGTCGGTGACGCGGTGCAGGACACCAAGCGTGTGAAGAAGGCAGCAGAAGAACTGGCACTTATTGCCGGTCAGCAGCCTGTAATCACCCGCGCCAAGAACTCCATCGCCGGGTTCAAGGTGCGTGAAGGAATGCCGCTTGGCACAAAGGTCACATTGCGCCGTGCGCGTATGTATGACTTCCTTGACCGCCTGATTACGGTGGCAATGCCGCGAATTCGCGACTTTCGCGGTGTTAAAATGAACAGCTTCGATGGCCGGGGCAACTATGCCCTCGGTCTCAAGGAACACATCATCTTCCCCGAGGTCGATTACGACAAGGTCGATCAGGTCCGTGGTATGGATGTCATCATTTGCACGACGGCCAAGAGTGATGATGAGGCGCGTGCGCTTCTGAAGCATTTCAACATGCCGTTCACGCAGCCCGGACAGTAGGGAGAGGAACGAGTACAATGGCAAAAGACGGAACAATCCAGACCAATCTGAAGCGCGAACGCCTCGTGAAGAAGTACGCTGCAAAGCGTGCGGAGCTGAAGGCTATCATCCTCGATGAGGATAAAACGCCCGAGGAACGGTTCAAGGCTCGCCTCGATCTGGCCGAACTGCCGCGCAACTCTGCACCGACGCGCTTGCGCAACCGTTGTTCGATGACTGGTCGTCCTCGCGGGTACTATCGCAAACTCAAGATGTCGCGTATCGCTTTGCGCGAATTGGCCAATAACGGGATGATTCCCGGTATGACCAAGTCAAGCTGGTAAGGGAGGATATGCAATGAACGTTTCCGATCCTCTTGGCGATATGCTGACACGCATTCGTAACGCCCAGATGCGTGGTAAATCCACCTGCGTGACTCCGGCCTCCAAACTCCGTGGCTGGGTTCTCGATGTGCTCAAGGAAGAGGGCTACATCCGCTCTTACGAGGGCACGAAGGATGAGCGGGATATGCCGCAATTCACGATCTCGCTGAAGTATTTCGAAGGCCAGCCGGTCATCCGCGAACTGTCGCGTGTGTCAAAACCTGGTCGTCGCGTTTACAGCAACGTGAAAGACATGCCCCGCATCCGTAACGGTCTTGGCGTCTCCATCGTTTCGACGCCACGTGGCGTGATGTCCGATGCAAGCGCCCGCGATGCGAATGTCGGTGGCGAGGTTCTTTGCACCGTATTCTAGGGTGTCAGTGATGAGGGCGTCCGGCCCGGAAGGAATGAGGGAAGACCATGTCCCGAATTGGTAAGCAACCGGTCGAGGCGCCCAAGGGCGTTGAGATCAAACTGGACGGTAACACCGTCACCGTCAAAGGCCCAAAAGGCCAACGTACTTTCACCGCACCCGACGATGTCGTGGTTGCGATGAATGATGGTGCTGTTACCGTAAATCCCGCAAATGACACGCAGCGTGCGCGTCAGATGTGGGGCATGTCCCGTACGCAGATCGAAAATTGCGTAAAGGGCGTGAACGAGGGCTTTATCCGCAAGCTCGAAATTCAGGGCGTTGGTTATCGCGCGCAAGCCCAGGGCAAGACGCTCAAGCTTTCGCTCGGCTACTCCCACGACATCGACTTTGCGATCCCTGAAGGCATTGAGGTGAAAACCCCGAAGCCAACCGAGATCGAAGTAAGCGGCATCGACCAGCAACAGGTTGGTCAGGTCGCTGCGAACATCCGCGAGTGGCGCAAGCCTGAGCCTTACAAGGGCAAAGGTATCCGCTATGCCGACGAATACATCTTCCGTAAGGAAGGCAAGAAGAAGTAAGGGCCGCGACAATGGCAAAATCCATGTCTCCACTCGCCCGTCGCCGGATGCGGGTACGCAGCAAACTCAAGCGTGTTATGCGCGGGCGTCTGCGTCTCAGTGTTTTCCGTTCGGGTCGCAATATCTACGCTCAGGTCATCGACGACACCAAAGGTGTGACTGTCGCTGCTGCCTCCACGCTCGATAAGGATCTGTCGCTACGCGGCAAAGCCGATGTCGATGCGGCGTCGCAGGTAGGTAAACTCGTTGCCGAGCGTGCGAAAGCCGCTGGTGTCGAGGATGTTTATTTCGACCGTGGCGGCTACCTGTTCCATGGCCGTGTGAAGGCGCTCGCGGATTCTGCCCGCGAAGCCGGCCTCAATTTCTAGGAGAGCGCGCTCATGGCACGTAGAGATCGCGAAGAAGAACAGTCGGAATTCGTAGACCGGCTTGTCCACATCAACCGCGTGGCCAAAGTGGTCAAGGGTGGTCGTCGTTTTGGTTTCGCCGCGCTCGTCGTGGTTGGGGATCAGAAAGGCCGCGTCGGATTTGGTAAGGGCAAGGCCCGTGAAGTCCCGGAAGCAATTCGCAAGGCGACCGAGCAGGCCAAAACCAACATGATCCGCGTGCCACTGCGTGAAGGTCGTACCCTGCACCACGACACCGAAGGTCGTTGGGGTGCTGGTAAGGTCATCATGCGTACAGCACCGGAAGGAACCGGCATCATTGCTGGTGGCCCAATGCGCGCTGTCTTTGAAACGCTTGGCATTCGCGACATTGTTGCCAAGTCGAATGGCTCGCAGAACCCCTACAACATGGTTCGCGCAACCATTGAAGGTCTGAAAAGCGAAGACAGCCCCCGTCGGGTTGCATCTCGCCGTGGCCTGAAAGTCGCGCAGCTCGTTTCTCGTCGTGGCGAAGCGCCACGCAATAACGAGAAGACAGAAGAAGCGGTTTCGGAGGATGCACAAGTTGGCTAAGACACTCGTAGTCAAGCAGATCGGCAGCCCGATCCGCCGCCCCAAGGATCAACGTGATACGTTGATTGGACTGGGCCTGAATAAAATGCATAAGACGCGTGAACTGGAAGATACTCCATCCGTGCGTGGCATGATCCGCAAGATCCCTCACCTCGTACAGGTGATTGAAGAGCGGGGCTAAGGCTCCGATATAAAAGAAGCCGCGTTCCGGGTGTCGTTGACGCGCACCCGTGCTTCCGGCAAAGGAGAGCGTCATGGTTAAACTAAATGAATTGCGCGACAATCCCGGCGCAACCAAAAGCAAGAAGCGCCGTGGCCGTGGCCCCGGTTCTGGCCTTGGTAAGATGGGTGGACGCGGCATCAAGGGCCAGACGTCCCGCTCCGGTGTTGCGATCAAGGGCTTCGAGGGCGGGCAAATGCCCATCCACCGTCGCCTTCCCAAACGCGGGTTCAGTAGTCTGAATCGCAAGGAATATGCGGTCATCAATACCGGGATGCTGCAAGCCGCCATCGACCGTGGCGCACTTGATGTGTCACAGCCCGTGACGATGGAATCGCTGATCGCGACCGGCGTTGTTCGCCGCCCGCGCAAGCATGGGCTTCGCATCCTCGGAAAAGGGGAGCTTAAATCTGCCCTGAAAATCACTGCCGCTGGCGTATCCGCTGGCGGGAAAGAGATTGTTGAGAAAGCGGGTGGCTCGGTTACTATCGAAGCCGTCGCTCCAAAAGCCGCCAAAGAGAAAGCGGCAGAACAGGAAGCGTGAGCAATCGCTCGCGCCATTCTCCGAAACGGAGTGCGTGATGGCTTCGGCTGCTGAACAACTTGCCGCGAACATGAGTTGGAAGGCCTTTGGCAAAGCCAAAGACCTCCAGAGCCGCCTGTTGTTTACGCTAGGGCTGCTGATCGTGTATCGTCTCGGTACTTATATCCCGTTGCCCGATGTTGATCCGGCGCGACTTGAACAGCTTGTGAATCAGGTTCAGGGTGGCTTTGCTGACATCCTGAACACCTTCACGGGCGGCGCTATCGGTCGTATGTCGATCTTTGCGCTCGGCATTATGCCTTATATCTCTGCTTCGATCATCATGCAGCTTATGACGTCCATGGTGCCGTCATTGGAGCGCCTGAAGAAAGAGGGTGAGCAGGGTCGCAAGAAGATCAACCAATATACCCGCTATGGTACATTGGCGCTGGCGACCGTACAGGCATGGGGCATGGCATCCGGCCTTGATACACAGGACGTCTTTGCCCAAGGTGGCATGTTTGCGCGCGTTGTTGCGGCGACTACTCTGGTCGGCGGCACGATGTTCCTGATGTGGCTGGGTGAGCAGATTACTGCGCGGGGTGTTGGCAACGGCATCTCTCTCATCATCTTCTGTGGTATTGTTGCGGAACTGCCCGGTGCTATCGCGCAGACCCTTTCCCTTGGTCAGCAGGGTATCCTGTCGCCGGCAATCATTATCGCCATTCTTATCATGGCCGTCGTCGTGATTGCCTTCGTTGTCTTCATGGAACGGGCGCAGCGGCGTATCCTCATCCAATACCCCAAACGTCAGGTGAATCAGGGCAAGATGGTTGGTGGCGAGAATTCGCACCTGCCTCTCAAGGTCAACACAGCGGGCGTTATTCCGCCGATCTTTGCTTCTTCATTGCTGATCCTGCCGCTTACCGCAGTTGGGTTCTTCGGTCAGGGTGGCCCTGACTGGATTACCACTGTTACGGCCTTGCTTGGCCGTGGCCAGCCGCTCTATCTCGGCTTGTATGTCGCGTTGATTGTTTTCTTTGCCTTCTTCTACACGGCAGTTGTGTTCAATCCCGAAGAGGTTTCGGAAAACCTCAAGAAGCATGGCGGTTTTGTGCCCGGTATTCGACCCGGTAAAAACACGGCAAAATATCTCGATTACGTTCTGACCCGTTTGACGGTCGTTGGTGCGATTTACCTTTCACTGGTCTGTTTGCTACCGGAAATCCTGACCTCGCGTATGTCCGTACCATTCTATTTTGGCGGTACATCGCTTCTGATTATCGTCTCGGTCACGATGGACACTGTTTCGCAGATACAAAGCCACTTGCTTGCCCACCAGTATGAAGGATTGATTCAGCGGTCCAAACTGCGAGGGCGGAAAAGATGAACATTGTTCTGCTTGGCCCACCGGGGGCCGGGAAAGGTACACAGGCCCGTATTCTCGTCGAACGTGATGGTATGGTACAGCTTTCTACCGGAGACATGCTGCGCTCGGCTGTTGCCGCTGAAACTGAAATTGGCAAACAGGTAAAGGCCGTGATGGAGTCAGGTGGCTTGGTCACTGATGAAATTGTCGTCGGGATCATCTCTGACCGCATCGAACAACCGGACTTCAAGGGAAACGTGATTTTCGACGGGTTCCCGCGCACATTGGCTCAGGCTGATGCGTTCGGTGAACTGCTGGCGAAGAAAGGCATGGCCCTCGACGCTGTGATCGAGATGCGTTGCGATGATGAAAAGCTGGTCGAGCGGGTTACAGGTCGCTTTACCTGCCATACTTGCGGAGAGGGCTATCACACGAGCTTCAAGAAGCCCAAGGTTGAAGGCGTGTGTGATAAGTGTGGCGGAACCGAGTTTACGCACCGCCATGACGACAATGCAGACGCGATGCGGTCACGCCTGCTCGCATACTACAAGGAAACATCGCCGCTTGTCGGCTATTACCATGCGAAGGATACTCTCGCGTTGGTGGATGGTACGGCGGAGATTGACGAGGTTACGGCCCAGATTGCCGAAGCCCTGAACTAATGTGACGCGCGATCAGATCAGATTTCAGGCCTGGGAAGAATTGGCCACATCAGATTTGATTGCAATTCACACACTGAATTCCCGGACTGCGCTTCTTGAGCGTGGCAGGGCTTGAAATGACACGCGGTTCGGGATACTCCCGCCGCTCCGACTCGATGGAGATATTATCGTGGCACGTATTGCTGGCGTGAACATTCCGACCAACAAGCGCGTCGTCATCGCGCTGACCTATATCCATGGCATTGGCCCAAGCATCGCAAATCAGATTTGCGAGAAAGCCGGGATCGACACCACGCGCCGCGTCAATGAATTGACCGACGCTGAAGTGTTGCAGATTCGCGAGGCCATCGATTCCGATCATATGGTTGAGGGTGATCTGCGCCGCGAGCGCATGATGAACATCAAGCGCCTTATGGATCTCGGTTGCTATCGTGGCCTGCGCCATCGTCGCGGCCTTCCGGTTCGCGGTCAGCGCACCCACACCAACGCTCGCACGCGCAAAGGCCCCGCGAAGGCCATCGCCGGCAAGAAGAAATAAGGAAGCTGTCCGATGGCACGTACCCAGCAGCGCACGAAGCGTAAGGAACGAAAAAATATCGCGTCGGGCGTTGCCCATGTGAACGCGAGTTTCAACAACACGCTGATCTCTATCACTGACGTTCAGGGCAACGCGATTTCGTGGTCCTCCGCCGGTACGATGGGTTTCAAGGGATCGCGTAAATCGACCCCCTATGCCGCACAGATGGCCGCCGAGGATGCGGGCAAAAAGGCACAGGAGCATGGTCTGCGAACTCTCGAAGTTCTGGTGCAAGGCCCTGGTTCCGGGCGCGAATCTGCTCTTCGTGCGCTTCAGGCGGTCGGTCTCACCATCACTGCGATCCGTGATGTGACCCCGATCCCCCATAACGGCTGTCGCCCTCCAAAGCGCCGCCGTGTTTGAATTCGGTATCGCCTGACGATACCTGAATACCCCCCCGCCCCTGCCTTTTCGGTAGGGGCGGGGTACTCGTTTGAACCACGGATACGGAATCCTCGGGAGATATGGGCGACGGTTCATCGCCTATACGAGAATGGAGGCTCCTTTGATCCAGAATAACTGGACCGACCTTATCAAGCCCAACGCGCTTGATATTCAGCCGGGTGTAGACCCGAAAAAGAAAGCCACGATCATCGCTGAACCGATGGAACGTGGTTTTGGCCTGACGATGGGTAATGCCCTTCGTCGCGTATTGCTGTCTTCGATTCAGGGGGCGGCGGTCACGTCGATCCAGATCGACGGCGTGCTGCACGAATTTTCATCGGTGGCGGGCGTTCGTGAGGACGTGACTGACATTGTACTCAATATTAAATCGCTCTCGCTTGCGATGCATGTTGAGGGGCCGAAACGCTTGTCACTACACGCGAAAGGCCCTGGCCCTGTGAAGGCTTCGGCCATCACCGAGGTTGCTGATGTCGAGATTATGAATCCCGATCATGTGCTCTGTCACCTCGATGAGGGCGCAGAAATTCACATGGAACTGACCGTCGAGGTCGGTAAGGGGTATGTTCCGGCAGACAGTAATCGTGCCGAGGATGCGCCTATCGGCGTGATCCCGGTCGATGCCCTCTACAGCCCCGTGCGTCGCGTCAGCTATAAGGTCGAACCTACCCGCGAGGGACAGGTTCTCGATTATGACAAGCTGACAATGACGATTGAGACGGACGGTTCGATCTCGCCCGAAGACGTGCTGGCCTTCGCAGCCCGCATCCTTCAGGATCAGCTTCGCACTTTCGTCAACTTCGACGAACCCGAAGAGCAGGTCCGTGCGCCGGAAGAACCGGAACTGGAATTCAACCCGCTCCTCCTCAAGAAGGTGGACGAGCTGGAGCTTTCGGTTCGCTCGGCAAATTGCCTGAAGAACGACAATATCGTTTATATTGGCGATCTGATCCAGAAGACAGAAGCAGAGATGCTTCGCACCCCGAACTTCGGGCGCAAGTCTCTCAATGAGATCAAGGAAGTGCTGACTGGCATGAGCTTGCATCTCGGTATGGACGTCACTGAATGGCCCCCGGAGAATATCGACGAACTGTCGAAGAAGTTCGAGGATCAGTTTTAATGCAGCTACAGCCCCGGATTTAATCCGGGGCTGTAACGTACGACACCACCCAAAGCGGTCGCTCATAATCAAAAAGATCAGCGCGCGGCCTGACAAAGCAAAGAGGAAAATATCCCATGCGTCACGGTAACGGACGGCGGAAACTGAACCGCACTCACTCTCACAGACAGGCAATGCTGGCCAATATGGCCGCTTCCCTGATTGAACATGAACAGATCAAGACGACGCTGCCCAAGGCGAAGGAAATTCGCCCCTATGTCGAGAAACTCATCACATTGGGCAAACGCGGCGATGTACATTCGCGTCGTGTTGCGCGCGCGAAGCTCAAAACTGATGCGGCAGTATCCCGTCTCTTTGATGTGGTTGCGGCCCGCTATGCGGATCGTCAGGGTGGCTATACCCGCATTATGAAAGCCGGTTTCCGCTATGGCGATAACGCGCCCATGGCCATTATCGAATTCGTCGATCGTGATCCCGAAGCCAAAGGCTACGCCGACCGCGAACGCCTCGCCATGGAAGAGACGGCTGAATTCGAAGGCTGATTGCTGTCCTTCGATCCCGGTTTCAAAGCGCCTCCATTGGGGGCGCTTTTTTTTGCCCGGATGCTTTCTGCGATCTGTGTGGGGTTCAATTCCGGCAATGAAAGCACTAGGTCTTTAAGGAGAACATCGAGGAGAGGACAGACATGCGGGGCATCGGAATACGATCATTCACTATCGTGACGGCATGTATTGCGATAGCGATGCTGATTGCATTCGGAGTTGGGCAAGGTGCGGCTCGGCAGGATGCCAATGATTCAGCTTCGATTGTGATGACACCACTGCCCGATCAGAATGCACCCCTTGAAACTTTCGAAATCCCGCAAGCGACCCCCTTGCCCAAAATCGTGCCGCAATCGGCACAGCAGATAAATCTGTCCTTCGCCCCGGTCGTGCGCGCGGCGGCCCCCGCAGTGGCCAGCATTTACACCCGCACTGCGGTTAGCCGCCGCTTTTCCGATCCGATGTTCGAGATGCTGTTTGGCCGGTCTTTCGGCGGAAATACCAAGCCGCAAACCTCCCTTGGCTCCGGTGTTATTGTCGATCCTGGCGGCATCGTTCTGACCAATGCCCACGTCATTGAGGGGGCGGATGAGATCACTGTTGCCCTTAATGACCGCCGCGAGTTTCCGGCCCGCGTGTTGCTGGTTGATACACGCACTGATCTGGCTGTGCTCAGAATTGAAGCGACAGGTTTGCCGGTCCTGCAATTCCGCGATTCCGATACGATGGAAGTCGGTGATCTGGTATTGGCCATCGGCAACCCCTTTGGTGTCGGTCAGACCGTTACAACGGGCATCATCTCGGCACAGGCCCGCAGCGCCGAAGACGGGCGTGTTTTCATCCAGACAGACGCGGCCATCAATCCCGGTAATTCGGGGGGGGCTTTGGTGGATATGAGCGGACGGCTTGTTGGTATTAATACCATGATACTCAGTCCTTCGGGTGGCTCGAACGGTATCGGCTTTGCCATCCCGGCTGATCTTGCCCGTCAGGCGGTCGAGAGCGCCAGCATCGGCAGCGCGACAATTGCCCGCGCATGGCTCGGCATTGATGGACAGCCCGTCACGCAGGAGATTGCTGAATCCCTTGGCCTTGCGCGCCCTGATGGCGTCATTCTCTCGCGTCTGCATCCAGGCAGTTCCCTGCGCGAAGCGGGGCTGCGGGCGGGTGATGTGGTCCTTGATGTCGAGGGGCTACCCGTCACCGACATTGCCTCACTCGATTACCGCCTTGGAACGGGCCAGCTTGGCGAGGCTCTCCCCGTTGGTTATTTGCGCGATGGCAGACGCCTTGAGACTGCTGTACGCCTTGTTGTCGCCCCTGAAGAACCGCCCCGTGACACAGCGGAAATCGGCGGGCGCAGCCCTATCTCCGGCGCCGTGATCGCGAATATTAATCCGGCGCTGGCGCAGGAAAACGACATTGATTCCTTTCTGGAGGGCGTCATCATCCTCAGTACCGGGCGCTCCTATGCCGCGCGCCATGGCATACGCCCTGGTGATGTTTTACGTGAGATCAACGGCATCCCCATCATGCGTGTCGTGGATGTGGAGGCGGCGCTTATACAGGCGAATGGCTACTGGCGCATCGCTATCGAGCGGAACGGGCGAATCCTCCGCCTCGATACGCCCGGATGAGTGATTTGTTCGGTGCGGCTGGTCTGGAAAAGGATGCCCCGCGCCCCCTTGCTGACAAGCTGCGTCCTGTCGTGCTGGCCGAGGTTATTGGTCAGGACCATCTGCTGTCAGCGGATGCCCCTCTTGGGCGCATGGTTGCGGCGCGTCGGCTGAACTCCCTTATTCTCTGGGGGCCACCGGGCGTCGGCAAAACCACCATCGCCCGTCTTCTAGCTGATGCCACGGATATGCATTTCGAACAGGTCAGTGCTATCTTCACGGGTGTGGCTGATTTGCGAAAGGTCTTCGAGGCCGCCAGAGGCCGCCGTGCGACGGGGCAGGGCACGTTGCTTTTCGTCGATGAAATACACCGCTTCAATCGCGCCCAGCAGGATAGTTTCCTGCCCCATATGGAAGACGGTTCCATCGTGCTCATCGGTGCGACGACCGAGAACCCCAGCTTTGAACTGAACGCCGCTATCCTCAGCCGCGCACAGGTTCTCGTCTTGCGGCGGTTGGACGAGGCGGCATTGGAGACCTTGCTGGCCCGCGCGGAAGCCGACCATCACCCCTTGCCGCTTACTCCTGAAGCTCGCGAAACCCTGATTGCCATGGCTGACGGTGACGGGCGCTTCCTGCTCAATCTTGCTGAAGAATTGTTCGCCTTGCGCGACGATACCCCGCTCGATGCGCTGGCCCTGACTGAATCCCTCGCCCGCCGTGCGCCCATCTATGACAAGGGCCGGGAGGGGCATTACAATCTCATCTCCGCCCTGCATAAATCCGTGCGTGGCTCTGACCCTGACGCTGCGCTTTATTGGCTGGCGCGAATGTTCAAGGGAGGCGAAGACCCGCTTTATATCGCCCGCCGCGTGGTGCGTATGGCCGTCGAAGACATTGGCCTTGCCGACCCGCAAGCCATGGCTCAGGCCATCGCCGCAAAGGAAACCTATGATTTTCTTGGTTCCCCTGAAGGCGAATTGGCCATCGCGCAGGCCGTTGTCTACATGGCCACTGCCCCTAAATCGAACGCCGCCTATACCGCCTACAAGGCCGCGATGAAGGCTGCGGGCGAAACCGGCTCGCTCGACCCGCCGATGCATATTCTCAACGCGCCGACATCAATGATGAAAGATCTGGGTTACGGTAAGGACTACGCTTACGACCATGACGCTCCCGATGGCTTTTCGGGGCGCGATTACTTCCCCGAAGCCATGGGTCGCACGCGGTTTTACACCCCAGTCGAACGCGGCTTCGAGCGGGAGATTGGCAAGCGCCTCGATTACTGGAATGGTTTGCGAAAGAAACGCGGGGTCGGGTGAGTGATGGCCAATATCGTTGGGCATCGTTAACCCCTGCGTTTAACATTTGATCCGGCGTTCCGCCGAAGCAGGCATCAAAGTCGCTGTCGAGCAGATGATAGCGGTATTTCATTCCCCCTGTGATGTGTTACTTGCAGCCTCATGGCGTGTGGCTGTCACGTTTGTACGGATCACCCCAGCCAGTCCAAATGGAAACACTGCATTTATCCCATGCCGACTGAAAGCGTGGGTTTCGCTGCCCTTTTGGGAAGAATAAAAAACAAGGGTAGCGGAACAGACGTTTTTTCTTAATTTGGCGCAATATGAATGACCGGGAGCGAGAGTGTGGCTGAGACAGTTTTTATTACAGGCATTATGGGGCAGGATGGCGCCTATCTTGCCGAGCTGATGTTGAAGCAAGGCAAGCGTGTTGTTGGCGGAGTTCGCCGGTCTTCCACCGCCAATGACTGGCGGTTGCGCTCGCTGGGCGTCCATAATGATGTCGAGCTTGTAGATTTTGAACTGCTCGAATATTCTCTGATACACAGGCTTCTGGAACGTATTCAACCAAACCGGGTCTTTAATCTGGCCGCCCAAAGCTTTGTCGGCGCATCCTTTGAACAGCCACTCTTCACCTCTGATGTGGATGCCATGGGGCCACTGCGTATGCTGGAGGTCATCCGGGCGGTCAATCCTGATGCGCGCTTTTATCAGGCGTCTACCTCGGAACTATACGGCAAGGTTGTTGAAACCCCTCAATCCGAGATGACAGCATTCTATCCCCGGTCGCCCTATGCGGTTGCCAAGGCCTTTGCCCATTACATGACCCGCAATTACCGCGAAGCCTATGGTATGCACGCCTCGGCGGGGATTTTGTTCAACCATGAAAGCCCGTTACGCGGGCAGGAATTCGTTACCCGCAAGATCACTGTCGGTCTGGCGCGAATCGCGAATGGCACGCAGGATCTGCTCGAACTGGGCAATATGGATGCCAAACGCGACTGGGGTCATGCCCGTGACTACGTTGCCGGGATGGCTCTGATGACCGAGCAGGAAAAAGCCGATGAATATGTTCTCGCCACTGGCGTGACAACATCGGTGCGCGACTTTGTGGATATGGCAGCCAGAGCCACAGGCTTTGATCTCGAATGGAGCGGCGAGGGTATCGACGAAACCGCCCGTGATCGCAAAAGCGGCAAGCTTCTCGTTCAGGTTAACCCGGCGTTTTTCCGCCCTACCGAGGTTGAATTGCTTCTCGGTGATCCGGCAAAGGCAAGGGCGCAACTGGGCTGGAATGCCACGACGACCATCGAAGAGCTTGCCACTGAGATGGCCGAGGCTGACCTGCGCCGAACACGCGACACTGACGTGGCATTCTGAAAATTCGGGGCAGACCCTTCAAAATAGTGTAATATTTTGAAGGGGATGTCGGTGAATTTCCCGGCTTGACGTGATCGGGGTTCACTCCGGGGTTGACGGGGGAGGCAAGGCCGATGCTTTTTCCTTCCCGAATGTCGCGGCACGGCGCGAGGAAGGCCAGGATAATCTGGAATAGGCCTCACTGCTCATCCATCGATTAAAGAGAGGGCGGGGCAGGCCATTATGCCGGAGTGCAATGCGTCCCAGCAACCCTGCGCGGGGCCGCCCGTTGGAGTGAAAGGCCAGCCACCGCAATGGACGGATCGGCTTGCCGGAGGGCCGGAGTACAAGACGCTCCAGCAACGTACGATCAGCAACCTCGCGCAGACTTGCCAGTTCGGCCTCAGCCGCATCAAGGCGTCTTTCGAGAGTGGCCCCGGTCTCAACGGCCTTGGTCTGTGCGGCCTCAAGGCGTCTTTCGAGAGTGGCCCCGATCTCAACGGCCTTGGCCTGCGCGGCCTCAAGGCGCCCTTCGAGAGTGGCCCTGACCTCAATGGCCTCGGCCTGTGCGGCATCGAGGCGTTCTTCGAGAGTGGCCCTGATACCCTGCGCTTCGATCCGGGTTGTTCCCAGATGGCGGGAAACCTCGTTGCTCTGGTGACTGACTGCTTCCAACTGATGCGTGTGTGCTTCAAGACGTTGCTTCAGCCCCTGATCGAAATGCGAAAGGACTGTTGAGAGGTCGTTCCCGACCGTCGTTGTGAAAAGGGTGTCGAACGCGGCCATGTTCGGGCCATCCACCTGCGCGACGAGGCTGTAATCCACCGAAACATCGGTAAAGACGCTTAACAGCGCGTTGTCGCCCGGTTCAGGCCCGTTCAGGCGCAGGATCGTTTTGCGTCCGAATCCTGCGAACTCCGCCATAAAATCCATCCGCAACGGTGGAATCGGCGCAATATGCGTGGGATCGAGATAAAAGTTTGCCGTCCCCACGACGAGGTTTTCAGGATTGGGCGTTTCGAGGATCAACACCCCCCCCGGCCTCAGAACACGGCGCGCCTCGGTTATCATTTCAAGCAGGACGGCAAAAGGCAGGTGCTCGGCGATATGAAAGCCCGATACCAGGGCCAGTTTGCCGTCAGGCTCGTCCCGCAAGGCATCAAGCACATCGGCCTGTCGCACATCCAGCCCGCGCGACCGGGCGGCTTCCAACATGCCGGCATCCAGATCGACGCCTCTTGCGGTTATGCCTTCCTTTGCCAGAAGCTCCAGCCACTCACCACGGCCACAGCCCAGATCAAGCGCCTGCGCCTCTTCTTCAGTGGCAATTGCGCGTATGAAAGGCAGGTAGGCTTTGCGTAGACGTCCAAGGATCAGCTCGCGTGAGCCGCGAAAGCGGTCTTCGAACGCGCGGTAGAAATCGTCAGGTACAGGGGGAAGTGGGACAACGATATCAGAAATCTACATCGGCCTGCAGGCGCCTGAGATCGGCCCAGCGGGACAGGAAAGCTTTGTGATGCCCGGCGCGGGCTTCTTCGGCCAGACCAATGGCCCGGTCGGCGATGTGATCGGCCATTATGTGCCAGCGAAAGGCACTGGCGCGTTCCGGCCCGGCAATGGCCAGCCGCGCGCGGGTCTCCGGTTCGCGCACAAGACGCAAGGCTTCGCGCATTTCCTCCACATTGCGCCCTGACACAAGCACGGCGGCATCACCGGCCACCTCGGCCAGCGATCCATGATTTGTCGTAATCACCGGGCATCCACAGGCCATCGCCTCGGCAACCGGCATACCAAACCCTTCGTAAAGCGAGGGATAGGCAAGTGCTTCCGCCCCGGAATAGGCTCTGGCAAGATCGTCGTCGGACAAATCCACCCGTCGCACCGAAACCCGGCGGGAACCCATGCGCAGGGTGGGGACTTCTTCTTCACCTCCTGCGCAAAGAACAGTCAGATTATCACGCCGCTCCATACCTGCCAGCGCGTCTATAAGATGCGCGCCGTTCTTGTACCCCTGGGCCTGCACGCGCGACCCAACCATGAACAGATAAGGGCCGGTCAGGTTATGGCGCTGCCGGAAATCAGCGACTTCCTGCGCAGGGCGGGGAAAGAAGACATCTGGTTCAATACCACAATGGGCAACTGTTACCCGATCAGGGTGCAGTTCCGGATAGAACCGCAACAGGTCATCGCGGGTATTGTCAGAGATGCAGACATGCCCCCGCCCATATAGCAGCGCGGCCTCTTTCTCCTGCCAGTCACGCGCTGACAGATCGAAATCGAGAACTTCGGGTATCATGTCGTACACTACCTGCAAGGCAGGCGTTTTCAGGGGCAGACTGTAATAGGTAGAGGCAAATATATCTGCCTTGTAATGCTGACACAGTGCTTCGATGGCCCCTGATTCCGCCGCAGTGGGCGGTATTGTCCCTGCAACGACGGACGGAAAGGGAATCGACTCGATTCCCTCAAAAACAGGGCAATTGCCCCTGTTGAGCAAGATCACATCCATCCGCTTTGCGAGGTCGGGCAGGATCGAACGCCAAACCCTTGCGATGCCCGTCTGCGCCCGCTGGAAAAATACGCCATCGACCAGAAGCCGGGTTCGTTTGTTCATGGCCGTGCCTCGTTGCCGTTTGAGCCATGCGCGGCAGCAAGGGTGCGCATCTTGAGTTGAACCAGCGCATAGCGCGAGATTGGCTGGCCATCGGCACGGGTGGGCCAGTCTTTCAGGCCAAGCCGCTTCAGGAAGACTTCGGGGGGTTCAACTGCCGCTTCGGGGATGAGCGCCCGCCCGTGGCGGCGCATCACGTCGCGCGCCTCGCGCAGGCCACGGGTTTCACGTGAGGTCGAGATGCCTTCGGGATTATAATAATAGACCACATGGGGATCGTTGATCTTGTAGAAGGTCGCACCAGCGGCGGCGGCGCGAATCCACAAATCATAATCACCGGCAGAGCGCATCCCTTCATCGAATAATCCGAACCTGTCATGCAGCGTGGCACGCCACATCGGGGCATTATGCGGCGGGTTCGTGAAGAAGAAACCATTGCGGGTTGCAAGTGGCAGATCACTCACCACCCCGGCTCTGGCGGTGCGGGTATAATCGGCAGTGGGGTCGGCGGAATAGAGGTAATCCTGATAGACCACATCGACATGGGGCAATGCGTCGAGCGTGGCCGTTTGCAATTCGATGGAATCCTCGCGGCGAAGATCGTCGAGATTGGCATTGGTCAAATACTGCCCTCTGGCCAGCCCAACCCCGACATTCCATGCCACATAGATACCGGCACGATAGGGCATACGGTGATAGACAATGCGGTCGCCGAACTGTTCGGCGTAACGGGCAATGACTTTTTCTTCGCCCTCTGGCGAAGCGGCATCAATGATAATCAGCTCGCAACGGTCATTGAAAATGGTCTGGGAGGTGATGTTATCGAGGTAACGCTCGATGAAATCGCCGCCTTTCCAGAGGCTGCAAATAATGCTGACATCAATTTCGGACTTGCGAGGGCGTAGCGGAAATCTGGACTGACTGGAAACCGGCGCTGCTGGCGTCGTGTTACGCGCCCGCTTGTGCCATTCCTTGACCTTCATCGTGCGGCCTGTTCCCATGACCGAAAAGCGGGTGGTGTCATTTGTTGTCCCATCCCGCGCCCAGGCCGCTTCTTCATTGACGCGGCTCGCGAAATATCCGGCCAGCAAACCCGGACGGGAAGCTGCACCTGATCGTAACTGTGCCACCACGCTGTTCATTTCTGCGGGGGATGGGTGGCGCTCCATTACTTGCTTGTAGAGAGCCCGGACAAAATCCTCATTGGACAGGTTTGCCAACAGCAGCGGGACGGGTGCTTCCACTACCCTGGTTTGAGGTCGAGCTTGAGTTTGGGATTCAGGTTCGGACCGGGGGAGCGCTTCCGGGGCGGCCTCCAGAATTCTAGGAGGCGAGGCGAACATACTCGCCTCAGGTGTTCGGGCAATACGACGGCGCAGATACCATACCGGCATCCACTTGCGTTCCCACTGGGTGATTTCATCCAGAGTCGGCTCCCGCCCAAGCAATGCACGATAGGCGGCGATGATTTCTGGCGCACGGGCTGGATTTCGGGTCAGGCGTTTCCGAATACTGCGGGAGGCGTTCAAATCGATATATCCCGCTGGAATGTTTCGTAGACGTCTGTGATCCCGTCATGCAGGTCGATCGCCGGACTCCACCCCATGCTCAACAGGCGTGTACTATCCATCAGTTTTCGTGGTGTGCCGTCGGGTTTGGTTGTGTCGAATTGAAGCGTACCCTTGAAACCCACCACGCCCGAAATCGTCATTGCAAGATTCTTGATCGAGGTCTCGACACCCGATCCTACATTCATATGCATGTCTTCAGAGTAATTCTGTAACAGGAAAATGCAGGCATCAGCCAGATCATCAACATGCATGAACTCGCGCAAGGGTGCTCCCGAACCCCAAATCTCGACACTATCGCGTTCTGCGACCTTGGCTTCGTGCATCTTGCGCAGCAATGCAGGCAGAACGTGGCTGGATGTAAGATCGTAGTTATCGCCGGGGCCATAGAGGTTGGTGGGCATTGCCGAGATGAAATCATTACCATGCTGCGCACGATATGCCTGACAAAGCTTGATTCCGGCGATCTTGGCCACTGCATACCACTGGTTCGTTGGCTCCAGCGGGCCTGTCAGCAGGGCTTCTTCCTGAATCGGCTGGGGCGCGAATTTGGGGTAGATACAGGATGATCCGAGATACAGCAGTTTTTCGACACCTGCGGCATGCGCCTCATGAATCTGGTTTGCGCTTATCATCAGGTTATCATAGATAAATTCCGCTGGCCGGGTGTCATTGGCCATGATGCCCCCCACCCTTGCGGCGGCAATAATTACCGCATCGGGTCGGTTGTCCGACATCCATTCGCGCACGAGGCGTGGGTCGCGAAGATCAACAGAACGATCCGAGGTTAGTACCTCACAATTTTCCTGTTTTAATCGCCGCACAAGCGCTGATCCCACCATGCCGGCATGACCGGACACCCAAATACGCTTTCCTGTTAAATTGTACATTGGTGTCTCATATATTGGCTCTGCCGCATTAACGGGGCTATCCTTAACAAGGTGAATCCCGACCGTCGAGAATCGATTCCGGTGGTTTTCGAGTACCTTGACCGGATCGTCTCCTGAGCGAGTTGAGGCATAGGTTTTTTCACTACTTTCTTTTGGAGTTTTTAGTAAATCTGGAAAACAGGCAGTGTGCCAGTTTGAAATTCTGTGCCTGATTTTTGCTGCTCCGCGATTTTGCGTGTGGTCTGTGGCGCGATGGGGTTGTTTGGGCGGGATGCTGAATTGTACTATCAGATATTCAGGTGCTTGATCCTGCATCCGGTCGAAATGGGGTTTTCCATTGAATCTGGCCTATCTTGCCTGGCATGAAAGCCTTTGCCCGTTTGCTCGAATCCCTCGTTGTGACGCCTTCGCGTAATGCGAAGCTGACGTTGTTGACGGAATATTTCCGCACACAGCCTGACCCGGATCGCGGTTGGGCGCTGGCCTGTATTGCGGGATCTCTGGAGTTGCGGAATGTCACTGGCTCAACCCTTCGGACCATGGCTGAGGAGCGGGTTGACCCGGTGCTGTTTCGCATGTCCTACGATTATGTGGGCGATCTTGCCGAGACTGTTGCGCTAATCTGGCCAACCCCTGCTGAGTCAGCCGAAACGGCCCCTTTACGCCTGTCTTCTGTGATCGAAACACTGGCTACGGCGACGCGTCCACAAGCGATTCTGCATCTTGCCGGATGGATGGATCGGCTGGAACCATCGGAACGGCTGGCCTTGTTGAAACTGGCAACGGGCGGATTGCGTGTCGGTGTGTCGGAGCGTCTGGCGAAAACTGCATTGGCGGCAATGCAGGGGGAGGAGGATTTGCTTGGCCGGATCGAAGGCATGTGGCACGGGCTGGAGCCGCCCTATGTGACGCTGTTGCAATGGCTTGATGGGTCGGGGGCTGCACCGCAAGTCGATCTGACCCATGCCTTTCGCCCCATGATGTTGGCCCATCCGCTTGATAGCGGCCTCTACAGCGCGGAGGAACGGCGCGAGCGAGTGCATGAGAGTGAGCAGAGCGACGCGACCACTACTGCACGTCTGACTGAACGACTGGACCCTGCCGGGCATTCCGCCGAATGGAAATGGGATGGAATCCGGGTACAGGCCGTATCGCTGCACGGTGAGCGTCGGCTCTATACACGCATGGGCGAGGAAATCTCCGGCAGCTTCCCGGATGTTCTCGTGCAAATGGATTTTGAGGGCGTGGCTGACGGTGAACTGCTGGTGGTCAGGGAGGGCCGGGTCGCGATTTTCGCGGAATTGCAAAAACGATTGGGACGCAAATCGCCGGGTGCGAAGATACTCAGGGATTCACCGGGGCATATCCGGCTTTATGACCTGCTGCATGATGGCGTGGGTGATGTGCGCGCCCTGCCCTTTGGTGAGCGGCGGGCGCGGCTGGAGGATTGGTTTGCGCGACAGCCGGTGAAGGGCGGGGTAGATCTGTCGCCGGTGATCCCGTTTGTAACATGGCATGAGTTATCCGCCATTCGTGCCACCTCCCGCGATATTGGACAGGAAGGGTTGATGCTCAAGCGGCTCGATTCTTCCTATGTGGGCGGGCGTCCGACCGGGCCGTGGTGGAAGTGGAAACGCGCGCCCCTGACTGCCGATTGCGTGATGATGTATGCCCAGCGGGGGCATGGAAAGCGGTCGAGTTTCTATTCCGATTACACCTTCGGTGCATGGCGTCAGGGGCCGGAAGGGGCCGAGCTGGTCCCCGTGGGCAAGGCCTATTCGGGGTTTAC
>CALFFK010000040.1 GCA_937957975.1 uncultured Neomegalonema sp. | reverse complement strand
TATCCGTTGCGCCGGTATAGGGCTGGGTGGCGAACGTATCAGTCGTAAAGGATTGGCTGGTGTCGGTGGTGTAGCTTTCCGTGCTGCCAGTATTGCCGTTCGGGAAATAGGGCTGCGCGTCATAGACGAGTTCACCGAACTGCGAGTTGCTGGTATCGGCCACCGGGGGCTGGTAGGTGGATTGCGTCTGGAAGGACTGTTGAGCCGGGGGTTGGTAGATGGGCTGCGTCTGGAAGGACTGCTGAGCTGGTTGCTGATACGTGGTGGTGGATTCCGATAAGGTGTATTCGTTCAATCCGCTCGCGAGAGCCTGTGAAGCGAATACAGGCGCGCAGAGTGCGCATGTGACGAGAAAGCGGGTGGACATGGAATCTCTCCGAAAAGATTATGGTTGTGTATCAGGAAAATGCGCATTGTAGGGTTAAGGAACCCTGAAGCTTCACTGAAACCTCGGAAACATGGCCGTGGCGGGGCGATAGTGTGAAAGTGACGCATCTTTCCCCGGTGTCTTTTTTCGACAAGTTCCATTCCCCGACACGCTATGTGGGCAGCCCCCGCGCGCTTAGGTTGGTTCATCGTTTTCGGAGGTCTTCGTCATGTCGAAATATTCCGTCTGGTCCGTTCTGCGGGAAGGCCTTCGCGGTCAGACCGGGTGGGACCGCGCCTGGCGCGATCCCGAACCAAAACCTGAATATGACGTGGTGATCGTCGGGGGCGGGGGGCACGGGCTGGCGACAGCGTATTATCTCGCAAAGAATCACGGCATCACAAATGTCGCAGTGGTCGAGAAAGGCTGGCTCGGCGGCGGAAATACAGGGCGGAACACGACAATTGTGCGCTCGAACTATGTACAGCCGGTCTCGGCGCAGTTCTATGAGCATTCCGTGCAGCTTTGGGAGAACCTGAGCCACGATCTGAACTATAACGTCATGTTCTCGCAGCGGGGGCAGCTCGGACTGTTCCATACGCCTGCGGCGCGGGATGCACAGGCAAAGCGGGTGAATACGATGCTTGCCTGTGGAATTGATGCAGAATTGCTGGATCGCGAGCAGGTGCAGGCGATGGTGCCGCATCTGGATTATTCAATAAACGCACGGTTCCCGATTATCGGCGCGATCCTGCAAAAACGGGCGGGTACAGCGCGACATGACGCAGTGGCCTGGGGGTTTGCAAGGGCGGCGGATAAGCTGGGGGTTGATATTCTTCAGCAAACGGAGGTGAAAAGCATCCTTCGTGAGGGCGGCAAAGCCGTTGGTGTCGAAACGTCGCGCGGAACGATACGGGCGAAGAAAGTTGGCGTTGCGGTGGCTGGCAGTACAGGCCATGTAATGGCCATGGCCGGGATCGAAAGATTACCTATTGAAAGCCATAAGCTACAGGCTTTTGTATCCGAACCGTTGAAACCACTGCTCGATTACGTCGTCAGTTATGGCGCGCCGGGGTCGCATTTCTATATCAGTCAGTCGGACAAGGGCGGGATGGTCTTTGGCGGTGATCTGGATTTCTATAATTCCTACGCCCAACGCGGAAATTTGCCGATTGTGCAGGATGTGGCTGAATGTGCCATGGCGATCATGCCGTGTCTTGGACGCGTCAAGCTGCTGCGCCACTGGGCCGGGATCATGGATATGAGCATGGACGGCACGCATATCATGTCAAAGACGCCCGTGGATCACCTCTATATGAATGCGGGTTGGTGCTATGGT
The DNA here is from genome assembly GCA_937957975.1 of uncultured Neomegalonema sp. Classification (GTDB taxonomy): domain Bacteria; phylum Pseudomonadota; class Alphaproteobacteria; order Rhodobacterales; family Rhodobacteraceae; genus JAHDDY01. The sequence continues at coordinate 19,383 of CALFFK010000040.1, read as the reverse complement.
GGCTTTAAGGCGACCCCGGCGAGTGGCTGGCATTTCGCTGATCTGATCGCCAATGACCGACCCGACGATCTGACCGCCGCCTTCTCGCTCGATCGGTTCGAGCGGGGCTATACCATTGATGAAAAGGGCATGGGGCCGACCCCCAAGCTGCATTAGGAGCGACGCCCATGATTCGGATTACATGCCCTTTCTGCGGCGAGCGTGACCATAGCGAATTCAGCTATGGGGGAGATGCAACCGTCGAATACCCCGCGCTTGATGCGAGCGTCGGGGAGTGGAACGAAGCGGTCTACAAGCGCAGCAATCCACGCGGACCCCATAAGGAATACTGGCATCACCTGAATGGATGCCGGTCATGGCTGATCGTCGAGCGCGATACGCTGACCCATGAGGTTGGCAAAGTCGAGTTCGCGCATCCGGGGCTGCGCGCGGCAGTGGAGAAGACGGCATGAGTGGTTATCGTCTTGATGATGGTGGATTGATCAACCGTGATAATCCACTAACCTTTACCTTTGACGGGAAAGAATACACCGGGTTCGAAGGGGATAGCCTTGCGTCCGCATTGATCGCGAATGGCGTTGATGTGGTGGGCCGGGGGTTCAAGTATCACCGCCCACGCGGCGTGATGTCTGCCGGAGTCGAAGAGGGTGGAGCGTTGCTGACAGTAGGGGGTGGGCGCTTTCGCGAACCGAATACCAAGGCACCCGTGCAACCGCTGTTCGGTGGGCTTGTCGCGACGGCGCAGAATGCCTGGCCTTCAGTGCAGATGGATGTGGGTCGCATCAATGATGTGATGAAGCGATTCCTCGCCGCCGGATTTTATTACAAGACGTTCTTCGGAGTGCGTGGGGGCACGAAGGACTGGATGCTCTTCGAGAAAATCATCCGTAAGGCCGCCGGGATGGGGCGTGCTTCGCGGGAGCCTGATCCAGATAGCTATGAAACCGCCCATGCTGCTTGTGATGTGCTGGTAGTTGGGTCCGGCCCGGCAGGATTGGCGGCGGCAAAAGCGGCGTCTGATGCGGGCAAGGACGTCATTCTTGCAGAGCAGGATTTTGTGCTGGGCGGATCATATCTTTCGCGTCCGGGCGGGATCGACGAGGCGGTCGGGGCAATTGATGCGCTACGCATTGCCGGTGTTACGATCATGCCGCGCACCTGTGTTTTTGGCCTCTATGATAGTGGTGTGGCTGGACTGATTGAGCAGGTTAGTGACGATCCGGGATTACATGGTGTTCGACAGCGAACATGGATCGTACGCCCGCGTGAGATCGTGTTGGCGACCGGGGCTATCGAACAACCATTGGCTTTTGGAAACAATGACCGCCCCGGCGTGATGCAAGCGGGGGCCGTGCGAACCTATCTGAACCGTTATGCCGTTGCGCCCGGCAAACGCGCGGTGGTCGCGACGACGAACGATTCCGCCTATGCGGTAGCGGCTGATCTGGTTGCAGCGGGCGTTGGTGTCACCCTGATTGATGCACGCGAAATCGGCCCGGATGCGCCAGATGGTGTTAAAGTCATGCGAGGCATGGTTCCTATCCGCACGAAGGGCAATTACGTTCTCAAGGGCGTCGAAATCGGAACGCTGGATGACGAGGGATATGCGGCAGCACACGATACACTGGATTGCGATCTGCTGGCGGTATCGGGCGGCTGGACTCCGGCGGTACACCTGACCTCGCACCGTGGACCGAAGCCGGTGTGGAACGATACGATTCATGGTTTTCTTGCCGGGACGACGAATGAAGCGATCCGCACCTGCGGGGCGGCGGCGGGGGTCTATGACCATGATGGCTGTATCGCTTCAGGTGAAGCGGTGGCGCAGGGTGAAGCCGGGCCTCAACCGGAGGAAGGGGCAAATCCGGCTATGCCTCTGTACGAGGTCAAGAGCCGTGGCAAAAAGCTCAAATGCTTCATTGATCCCCAACATGATGTCACCACCGATGATGTACGGCTGGCGGAACGTGAAGGCTTTGTCTCCATTGAGCATAACAAGCGGTATACGACGCTCGGCATGGCCACCGATCAAGGCAAGGTTGGCAACGTCATTGGTATCGCGATTATGGCTGATGCTTCCGGGCGGACGATTTCGGAGACAGGGACGACTACCTTCCGCCCGCCATACTCTCCCATCAGCATTGGCGCTTTGGCAGGGCGCGGCACTTATATGCACTTCAGGCCCGTACGCCGAACGCCATTGCATGACTGGAATCTCGCGCAAGGCGCGGTGATGACAGATGCCGGACTATGGAAACGGCCTTGGTATTTCCCGACGGACGGCGAAAGTATGGACGACGCCTATATCCGCGAAATGAAGGCGGTGCGCTCAACTGTAGGGCTGTGTGATGTGTCCACTCTGGGTAAAATCATGGTTCAGGGGCCGGATGCCGGGGAGTTCCTCAACCGGGTCTACGTGAATGGCTTTGGCAAGTTGGCAATCGGCAAGGCCCGCTATGGCGTGATGCTGCGCGATGACGGGATCGTCTATGATGATGGGACGGTCTGGCGGATGTCAGAGACCGATTTCCTGATGACCACCACCACGGCCAATGCTGCTGGCGTCATGGCGAAGTTGGAGGAATTCCTTCAGACCCGTTGGCCTGATCTGAAGGTGCAGTTGACCTCGGTGTCAGACCAATGGGCCGGAATTGCCGTAGCGGGACCGAAATGTCGGGAGGTTTTGCAGGCGGTCACGACGGAATGCGATCTGTCGGACGAGGCGTTTCCTTTTATGGGCATTCGCGAAGCAAGAATTGCCGAGGCAGATGTATGGATCGCGCGGATCAGTTTTTCGGGCGAGCGGGCCTTTGAGGTCTATGTCCGGGGTGGATCTGCGAATGCAGTGATGGATGCGCTGTGGGATACGGCCAGGCCGATTGGCGGTGTACTTTATGGGACCGAGGCGCTGGGCGCATTGCGGATTGAAAAAGGGCATGTCGCAGGGTCGGAGCTTGACGGACGCACGTCGCTTGATGATCTGGGGCTTGGCGGCATGGCATCATCGAAGAAAGCGTTCATCGGCAAGGCGATGTCGGAACGCGAAGGGATGCGCGATCCTGATCGCTTGCAACTGGTTGGCATTGCCCCGGTGGATTCTGACAAACGGTTGCGAGCTGGTGCGTTGCTGGATTCGCGATCCGATATGGTCGATCAGGGTGAGGGCTTCATCACTGCCGTGACCGATAGCCCCGACCTGGGCCACTGGATCGGGTTGGCGTTGGTAAAAGGCGGGTTGAAACGGTGGGAGGGCAAAGAAATGATCTCCTTTGATCCAGCGCGCGATGGCAATACGGCGGTGCGTGTGATGTCACCACATTTCTTCGATCCGAAGGGGGAACGGATGCATGGCTGATGGTTCAGGCGTAACGCAGGGCGTTACAATCATCCGTGAGGATTGCGGTGCATTTTGGCAAGTGACGGCGTGGCCCGATACAGTGTCGGCGATCGCGGGGCAATTGGGTGAGATTACGGGAATTTCAGCGCCTGGCCCCGGTGAGCTGGTTTCTGCGAATACGGGGCAGGTCGCCCGGATCGGGCCTCTTGTCTGGTGGGTGATTGGAGCGGATGCGGAGGTCGCCCGTGCGCTGGCGGGTATTGCGCCGGAGGAGGGAACAGCCCTCGACATGACCGATAATCGGGTGCGATTTGTAATCTCTGGTCCGTCTGCGCGGGACATGATGATGCGTCTCGCTCCGCTTGATTTCCGCGACCGCAGCTTTGCGGTTGGCACGATTGCGGCCACCGCAGCGCATCATATGAGCGTACAAATCGCGCGGCGTGAAGAAGCGTGGGACGTGTATGTCACCGCGACCTTTGCGGATGCATTTTTCGAGGTTCTGGCGGAAACGGCGGGGCAGTGGACCCATTAGAGTCGTGGCGGTCATTTAATAATCAGCAGTGCCTGATTGCGTGAGGAAGTCAAAATCGCAGCCTTTGGGTGCTTGCATGACTGTGCGATCATAAAGGGCGCGATAGCCGCGTTTGTGTTCAGCGGGCGGCGTATGGTTCGCCATCCGCCGTGCGATTTCTTCTGATGAAACCTGCAAATCAATGCGCTTTTCCTTGGCCGAAAGCCGTATCCGATCCCCGCTCCTCACTGCCGCTAATGGCCCACCAACAGCGGCCTCAGGCGAGATGTGCAGAACGATGGTACCGAATGCAGTGCCAGACATGCGTGCATCCGAGATACGCACCATGTCCTTGATCCCCTGCCGAGCCAGCTTTTTTGGAATGGGCAGATAGCCCGCTTCGGGCATTCCGGCGGCAACGGGTCCGGCGTTTCGCAGCACCATAATGTCGTTTGGTTCAATATCGAGATCCGGGTCATCGACCCGCTTGGCGAGATCTTCCAATCCGTCGAACACCACTGCACGGCCCTCTACCTCAAACAGTTCAGGCGTCGCGGCGGCACGTTTGAAGATCGCGCCGTCCGGGGCAAGATTGCCCGTCAACGCGATTAATCCACCCTGTTTGGATACAGGGTCGTCAAAGGGGCGGATCACGCGGCGGTCGATCCATTCCATCTCCGGTTCCAAACGATCACCGAGCCGTTGGCCCGTCACATCAATGGTGTCGAGATGCAACAAGTGGCGCATCTCGCGCAGAATGGCCCCCATCCCACCGGCAGCGAAGAAGTCTTCCATGTAACCTTCGCCCACGGGTTTCAGGTCAACCAGCACTGGCGTTTCATCAGAAATTTCATTCAACCGCGCATCCGGTATACGGATGCCCAATCGTCCTGCAACAGCGGTCAGGTGCACAATGGCGTTGGTCGATCCGCTGACGGCCATCAGTACGCGAAAGGCATTCTCGACCGACGCTTCGGTGATGATATCGCTCGGCAAACGTGGATTGCTAATCAAGTCCACCGCCGTTTTGCCGCTATATTCGGCGGCGACGAGCCGATCCGCATGAACCGCCGGGATCGCCGCGCTGCCCGGCAAAGCCATACCCAGAGTCTCGGCGATACAGGCCATCGTGCTGGCAGTACCCATGACTGCGCAAGTGCCCGCTGTTGTCGCCAGCCGCCCCTCGACCAACGCAATTTCTTCCTGTTCCACCTCGCCCGCGCGATATTTGCCCCAGAAACGGCGGCAATCGGTACAGGCACCCAATCGTTCGCCCCGGTGTCGCCCGGTCATCATGGGGCCGGTCACGAGTTGAACCGCCGAAACATTAGCCGATGCCGCGCCCATCAGTTGCGCCGGAACGGTCTTGTCGCACCCGCCGATCAAGACAACAGCATCTATCGGCTGCGCCCGCACCATCTCCTCAGTGTCCATCGACATCAGGTTGCGATAGACCATGCTTGTCGGGTTCAGAAAGACTTCGCCCAATGAGATGGTAGGAAAGGGACGGGGCAATGCCCCTGCCGCCAAAACCCCCCGTGAGACAGCCTCCACCAGCTCAGGCATGGTACGATGGCAGTTATTGAACCCTGATGGCGTCATGGCGATGCCGACTATGGGCTTTGCCAGCATCTCCTTCGACAATCCCATCGACCGCGCGAAGGACGACCGCAGATAGGCCGCGAAATCCCGGTCGCCGTAATTGGTCAGTCCAGCCTGTATGCCGTGATCGTCGCTCATGGTGGTTCTCCGCCCCTGTTTCTGCCGATACCCTAACTGCCAACAGATTTCAGCAAGACTTCGCGGTCGTGTGAGAATCCTGAAAGGATAGGCAATATCGCGGCTCCTATACTTCGCGCATCCGGGCCGACATGGCCTTCTTCGATTGTCATGGTAGAGAGACCGCGTGTGTCGAGACGAGCATAGGCATCACGGGTCGCATCGACGAGTCGTTTTCGAATGCGCGATGGCATGACGCCATCTATGCGAAGGGCAGTGAAATCGATGACGGCGGCTGCATTCGCTGCTGCCTGTGCGATGGACAGCGAAGCATCTGCCAGCCACCGCTCCGTCGCATCGGAGTACCAGTACTCTGAATTCTTGTCGCCGAGCGGGAGTTCGTTTCCAGATAACTGCTCCAACCGCATGAGAGAGGCACGCTCCAGCAAAGGCTGTGGTCCGTCTGGCCCCATGACAAGCATAGACCCAAGCGCACCGGCATTGCCACGACGACCAGGATGCAGCTTGTCATCAAGAACGATACCGCCCCCAACGAACCAGCCGACAAAAACATAACAGAAGTCGGGCGGAACCGACGCACCGCCAGACATGAATTCGGCTGCGCAAGCGGCGGTTCCGTCATTCGACAGGACCACATCTGTGCCTTGTATGATCCCGGACAGCTTGGCGTCGATTGGATAGTTTCGCCATGCCTCAAGCGTTCCAGTGGGTGCGCCCAGCGCCTCACCCCAGCTCCACAGATTGAACGGCATCGCGATGCCGGTGCCATAGAGGCGGTCATGGTATGCTTCGGGCAGGGTCGCGATGAGTTTTTGTGCCTCAAGACCATAGAAGGCCACGATCTCTTCTGGCATCGGATAGCGGTAGCGTATTTCGACCTGCGCCCGGATGGCCCCGGTGAAATCACACAAGGTCAATTCGGCACTGCGCCGCCCGATTTTTAGCCCCAGCGCAAAGATGGCATCCGGGTTCAATCGGTACGGCACGGATGGCTGACCACCCTTCCCCTTTACGGGTGTTTCGGCCAGAAGCAGTTGCTCTTTCCGTAGTCGTTTTACGATTAAGCCGAGTGTCTGCGGGGAAAGCCCTGTACGCCGCGCAAGTTCGGCTTTTGAAAGAGAGCCTTCTCGACGGATCAGCGACAGAATGAGGCGATCATTATAGGCGCGAGCGCCCGTCTGGTTCGCCCCCCCGCCGAGATCGGTGCGGAGTGTCGCGTCGCCATCGACGATTTCCTGTTGCATCCCGTCGTTTTCCAAAAGCTTCATCCACCCGGCTATCCTGTGCAGATTATAACTGGAAATCAACTTGATTTAATAGCGGTAAAACTTCACATTCGAGGTGAATGAAGCGATTCGAGAAAGCCGCTTGCAACTGCCTGACATCTCGGTGGAGAGGAATACGATGAAGCGGGAGTGGCAGCTGTTGATGCCTGACGATGGGGTTTGTATCTGATGTTCGTCGTATGTGGCGAAGCACTTTATGACCTGTTCAGCGCCAATGATGGCGCGCATACCGACGTTGGCTTTGATGGCCGAATGGGTGGATCGCCATTCAATGTCGCGCTTGGTATGGCGCGATTAGGGGCACAGGCTGCGCTTTTTACCGGTATCTCGACGGATATGCTTGGTGAAAAGCTTTTCAGAACGTTGAGCAAGGAAGGGGTCGATACGCGGCATCTACTGCGCACCAGCCGCCATACGACATTGAGTGTCGTGGCGGTTGATGCCGCAGGCATCCCTTCCTATGCGTTTTACGGGGCCGGATCATCAGATTGCAGCATCGGTGTGGATGATCTTCCTGCGCTTTCCCGTGATACTATGGGGCTGCACTTTGGTTCCTACTCTATTGCCGTTGAACCGGTTGCCAGCGCGATGGCCACATTGGCAGGGCGTGAGAAGAACCGCTTTATCTCGCTAGACCCCAATGTGCGCCCTGCTATTGAACCGGATATGGGCATTTGGCGGGGTCGGATCGATGCGATGCGCCGTTTGGCGAGCATGGTGAAGGTCAGCGACGAAGATCTGGCCGCGCTTTATCCGGGCGAAAACCCCGAAGTCCGACTTATGCACTGGGCATCTGACGGGCCTGTTCTTACGATCCTCACACGCGGGGGGGGAGAGATTATGGCGCTGCGTGGATCGGATGTAATCCGGGTGTCACCACCTGCTATCACCGTCGTCGATACCGTGGGCGCCGGTGATGCGTTTCAGGCATCGTTGCTCGTCTCGATCTGCGAGTACCCGGAACCACGCGAATGGCTGAAATCCGCTCCGACAGACGCATTACATCTTATTATCGACCGTGCTGTGCGTGCCGCTGCAATGGTTTGCCAACGACGTGGCGCAGACCTGCCTTATGCGCATGATCTTCACGCCGGTATAATGACATAATAATGAACCACGACCCAAGGGAGAGACCCATGAAGAAGACATTGAGAGCAATGCTGGGGGCTACGGCGCTCATAGCTTCCACCACCACTGCCGCATTTGCTGATACGACCCTGACTATTGCCACCGTTAATAACGGCGACATGATCCGAATGCAGGGTTTGACGGAAGACTTCACAAAGAAGAATCCCGGCATTGAGCTCGAATGGGTGACGCTTGAAGAAAACGTGCTTCGTACGCGCGTAACACAGGATGTCGCGACCAAGGGTGGCCAGTTCGATGTGATGACCATTGGCACATACGAGGTTCCGATCTGGGGCAAGCAGGGCTGGCTCGTGTCGATGAACGATCTGCCTGACAGCTATGATGTTGATGATTTGCTGCCCGCGATCCGGGGTGGCCTGACCGTCGATGGCGAGTTGTATGCCGCACCGTTCTACGGTGAAAGCTCGATGGTCATGTATCGCAAGGACTTGATGGAAAAAGCCGGGATGGAGATGCCAGACGCGCCAAGCTGGCATTTTATCCGCCGTGCTGCCGCAAAAATGACGGACAAGGATGAAGGCATTTACGGCGTTTGCTTACGCGGCAAGGCAGGCTGGGGCGAGAATATGGCCTTCCTGACCGCCACCGCCAACAGCTTTGGCGCGCGCTGGTTCGACGAAGACTGGAACGCACAGTTCGATTCGCCTGAGTGGAAAGAGGCATTGACCTTCTACATCGACATGATGACCGCCTATGGCCCCCCTGGCGCGTCGTCGAATGGCTTCAATGAGAACCTTGCACTGTTTCAGCAAGGTAAATGCGGCATGTGGATTGACGCCACTGTCGCGGCATCATTCGTGACCAACCCCAAGGACAGCACCGTCGCAGACAAGGTCGGTTTTGCGCTCGCACCCGATAATGGCCTTGGCAAGCGCGGCAACTGGCTCTGGGCGTGGTCGCTGGCCATTCCGGCGGGTACAGATGATGAAGATGCGGCGAAAAAGTTTATCGCCTGGGCCACATCGAAAGATTATCTTGCACTCGTCGCTGAGAATGAAGGTTGGGCCAACGTGCCTCCGGGCACTCGCACCTCGCTCTACGAGAATGCCGAATACGCCAAGGTTCCGTTCGCAAAGATGACGCTCGACAGCATCAATGAGGCTGATCCGACGGCACCGACCGTCGATCCGGTTCCTTACACGGGCGTCCAATTCGTTGCGATCCCTGAATTTCAGGGCATCGCAACCGCAGTGGGGCAACAATTTTCAGCGGCCCTTGCAGGTCAAACCAGCGTGGACGACGCGCTCGCGAATGCGCAAAAACTGACCGAACGTGAGATGAAACGCGCCGGTTACATGAAGTGAGATAACAGGAATATGCGCTGCTCCGGGTATAGGCCCGAAGCCTGATAAAAGGCGCATCAACCGTCGTGGCCCCGGATTGTAGTTCGGGGCCGCATGTTTTTGACCGGAGGATAGATCATGGCCACCAAAGCCTCGCGCAGTGCTGCCCGCGTAATGATCGCGCCTTCAGTGCTTCTGCTGCTTGGCTGGATGTTGATCCCGCTTGCACTTACGCTCTATTTTTCGGTGTTGCGTTATAATTTGTTGATGCCGGGGGCGAACCCATTCGTCGGCGTCGAGAATTACACTTACTTCCTGACTGACCCGGCCTTTACGGATGCGATCATCAACACCCTGCTGCTGGTCGGGGGAGTCCTTACCATTACCGTTCTTGGTGGTATCGCGTTGGCCATCCTGCTGGATCAACCGATGTGGGGGCAGGGTATTGTGCGCATCCTTGTGATTGCGCCGTTTTTCGTCATGCCAACCGTCTCTGCGCTGGTGTGGAAGAATATGTTTATGAACCCGGTCAACGGCCTTTTCGCTTATCTCGCCAAAGCCATCGGGATGCAGCCTTTTGACTTTTTCGCTGCCGCACCATTGGCTTCGATCATCGGGATTGTGAGTTGGCAATGGCTACCCTTCGCGACCCTCATCCTGTTGACTGCGATGCAATCACTGGACAGCGAACAACTCGAAGCCGCCGAAATGGATGGCGCTGGGCCACTCGCCCGCTTTCGCCATATTATGCTGCCCCACATGGCCCGCGCGATTACGGTCGTTATTCTGATCCAGACGATCTTCCTGCTCTCGATCTTCGCTGAGATTCTTGTCACAACAAATGGTGGGCCAGGCACAGCCTCAACCAATCTAACCTTCCTCGTTTATGCCGAGAGCCTATTGCGGTTTGATGTTGGAACGGGTTCGGCAGGGGGCGTGGTGGCGATCATCCTCGCCAATATTGTCGCGATCTTCCTGATGAGGATGATCGGCAAGAATCTGGATACCTAAGGCCATGGCCCGTGCAATCAGTGCGCGCCGCAAGGCGCTTAACACCGCCATCGCCTGGACCATCGGGGCGATGATCTTCTTTCCGATCCTCTGGACCTTTCTGACCAGCTTCAAGACCGAGGCGCAGGCGATTGCCGACCCGCCGATCTTCTTTTTGTTCGACTGGACCACCGAGAATTACACCACGGTTCAGGAACGCTCGAACTACTTCCGCCATTTCTGGAATTCAGTCGTGATTTCCATCGGTTCCACCATTATCGGGCTGGCTATCGCGATCCCGGCGGCATGGTCGATGGCTTTTGTGCCGAGTAAGCATACCCGGAACATTCTGATGTGGATGTTATCAACCAAGATGTTGCCGCCCGTGGGTGTGCTTGTACCAATCTATCTGTTGTTTCGTGATCTGAAATTGCTGGATACGCAGTTTGGTCTCATCATCGTTCTGACACTGATCAATCTGCCGATCATCGTCTGGATGCTCTACACATACTTCAAGGAAATCCCCGGCGAGGTATTGGAGGCGGCGCGAATGGACGGCGCAACCCTGCGCTCGGAAGTTCTGTATATCCTGCTGCCCATGGCAGTACCGGGTATCGCGTCCACCATGCTGCTCAACATCATCCTCGCATGGAATGAAGCATTCTGGACCCTGAACCTGACCGCCGCCAAAGCCGCCCCACTAACGGCTTTCATCGCCAGCTATTCCAGCCCCGAAGGCCTGTTTTACGCCAAACTCAGCGCGGCTAGCACTATGGCCATCGCGCCGATCCTCATTATGGGTTGGTTCAGCCAGAAACAACTCGTACGCGGCCTGACATTCGGCGCAGTGAAATAGGGATAACACGATGGGACGCATAGCCCTGCACGGCGTCACGAAGAATTTCGGCGACACTGAAGTGATCCGCCCCCTTGATCTGGAGATCGAGGATGGGGAGTTCGTCGTGTTCGTTGGCCCATCTGGTTGCGGTAAGTCCACGCTGTTGCGCCTGATTGCAGGGCTGGAAGACGTGACCGCCGGACGCATTGAGATCGACGGCACCGATGCGACCGGTGTGCCCCCAGCGAAACGCGGGCTGGCAATGGTGTTCCAATCCTACGCGCTTTATCCACATATGAGCGTGCGCAAAAACATCGCTTTTCCGATGCGTATGGCGGGCATCGACAAAGTTGAGCAGAACCGCCGGATCGACGCGGCGGCGGCGGCATTGAACCTGACGGACTATCTTGATCGCCGCCCCGGCCAATTGTCTGGCGGCCAACGCCAGCGTGTGGCCATTGGGCGGGCCATCGTGCGCGAACCTGCGGCTTTCCTGTTTGACGAACCGCTCTCCAATCTCGATGCCGCCTTGCGCGTGGGAATGCGCATGGAGATCAGCGAGCTGCATACCCGCCTCAAGACCACGATGGTCTATGTCACGCACGATCAGGTGGAGGCGATGACGATGGCGGACAAGATCGTTGTACTTCAGGATGGCGTAATCGAGCAGGTCGGCTCGCCTCTCGATCTCTACCGCGAACCACGGAACCTGTTCGTTGCGGGCTTTATCGGTTCGCCAAAGATGAACCTGATGACGGGTGACGAAGCCGTGCGCCGGGGGGCGACGACATTTGGCATCCGCCCCGAACATATCATTGCATCCCCTTCCGAAGGGCTATGGCAAGGTACGGTCGGCGTCTCCGAACATCTCGGCTCCGATACGTTTTTCCATGTGCATATGAAAGACCACCCCGCCCCCATCACCGTTCGTGCAGGCGGCGAAGTGTCGCTTCATCACGGCGATACGATCTATCTTACCCCTGACGAAACCCGCATTCATCGCTTTGATGTGCAGGGGATGCGTCTCACATGATCCGCCTGTCCCTGAGCACGCTTGATGACCTGCCCGCCAACATTGGGCGCCCCACTTATGCGCGCGAAAACCTCAAGGCCGGTATCCTCCATTTTGGTATCGGTAATTTCCACCGGGCGCATCAGGCGATGTATCTTGACCGATTGATGTCAGCGGGCAAAGCTCAGGAATGGGGTATCATTGGTGCAGGTGTATTCGAGAGCGAGCGGCGGCTGCGCGACACATTGGCGGCGCAGGACTGGCTGACCACACTGGTCGAACAATCAGCGGAGATAAGCGAAGCGCGGGTTATTGGCTCGATGGTGGATTTTATCGAACCTGCCAATGCTTCCGCCACCATCGCCCGAATGGTGCAGCCCGATATTCGCATCGTTTCGCTGACCATTACCGAAGGTGGGTATTTTCTGGATGGAGAGGGCAATTTCGATCTCTCGCATCCGGCAATTCAGGCCGACGCCACCTCACCGGACATCCCGAAAACTGTCTTTGGCATGATCCTTACTGCCTTGCGCGCCCGCCGCGAGGCTGGAACATCACCTTTCACTGTAATGAGTTGCGATAATATTCCTCATAACGGGGCAGTCACGCGCGAGACTTTGACGGGATTGGCCCGTCTCTCTGATCCTGCTTTTGCTGACTGGATAACCACATCAGTTGCCTTCCCGAACAGCATGGTTGATCGTATCACCCCCGCAACCAGCGACCGTGAACGTGCAATCTTGGCCGGAGAATACGATATTGAAGACGGTTGGCCTGTCTTCTGCGAAGATTTCACCCAGTGGATTCTGGAGGATAATTTTTCTTCGGGTCGTCCGCCTTTTGAAGAGGTCGCGGCGCAGTTTGTGGAGGATGTCGCCCCCTTCGAACTGATGAAGTTGCGTATCCTCAATGGCGGACATGCGGCTATCGCTTATCCGGCTGCCCTGATGGATATTCATTTTGTCCATGATGCCATGGCGCACCCCCTGATCCGCGATTACCTGCGCGCCCTACACCGGCACGAAATTATTCCCACCATTCCACCAATCCCCGGAATCGACCTTGCCGAATACGCCGATTGCGTCGAACGGCGCTTTGCAAACCCCAAAATCGCTGACACGATTCCGCGTCTCTGCCATGATGGTTCAAACCGTCAGCCGAAATTCATTCTTCCTACCCTGCGTGATGCGCTGTTGGCGGGAAGAAAGGTTGATGGCCTGGCCCTGGAAAGCGCCCTCTGGTGTCGCTATTGCACGGGGCTGACAGTAAGCGGTGCGCCCATCCCGGCGAACGATCCGAATTGGGACCATCTCTCCAAAACCGCCATTACCGCAAAAGAGACCCCGCGCATTTGGCTAGAAATGGAAGATGTTTACGGTGATCTTTCTGAAAACGCGGAATTTGCCGAGCGATTCTCTTTTTGGTTGAACGCCGTGTGGAGCGACGGCCCGGAGGGCGCAATACGTGCCTGGGTATCTTCGGCAGATCGTACATGACGACACGTATACCGGGATAGATGCGATTCTTCGGAATTAATCTGAATAGCCCGCTATCCAGAGTCGGAATTGTCACGGTTCCAGTCTGACCCTGAATTGAATCTCGCCTGCCTCACCTGGTGCCAATGCCCCCCCGAAACGCCAGATAACGGAGCCATCTTCGTTCTCGGAAGGGGACACCGTGGTTTCGGGCCAGAGGCCGGGGGGCGTCGCGACATGCTCTGCGCTGCCTGGGATATAAACCATCTGCTTGGGTACGATATTGGTCACACGCATGTGGCGGATACCAAAATCGCCATCATTGCGGTATCGTGTGCGGTATATAATACATTCGGCGGGCAACAGGGTCTTTTGGGTTGAGAAATGCCGGTCAGCCTCTTCTTCGTCCGACAGGTCTCCGTCACAATCACGATCGACCGCAGCGAGCATGAAGAGATGCAGCTCCTGTTGTTCCGTTTCTACGATAGAAGCATCGGCGGCAAAAGCGGTGAGCCACCCTTGAGCGGCAAGTGGCATGATGCAGCACAAGCCGATGATATTGAGAACCGATTGTTTCGTCATGGCGCACTCCCTGCTTTTTCAGGAGAGCCTTGCGAGGTTCGGGCCGACTTGACCTAGCCGGTGCCTGTGGTACGTCCCCGGACAATACATTCCTGAAGGATTTTATGCGATGGACGGCCTTGAAACCCTGCGCGCGGCGCATTTGTCCGCTATCCGTGATGCTTCTGACGAGGGGGCGCTCGAAGCTGCTCGCCTCGCGGCCATCGGCAAGAAGGGCGAAGTCGCATTGAAAATGCGCGAATTGGGCAAAATGACGCCAGAAGAGCGCGAAACTGCCGGACCAGCCCTAAACGCCCTGAAAACCGAGATTGGCGCTGCCGTCGCCGCCCGCAAGGAAGCTTTAGGCGATGCGGCATTGGCTGAACGACTGGAAAGCGAATGGCTCGACGTGACCCTTTCACCTCGCCCCAGACAACAGGGCACACTCCACCCCGTCAGTCAGGTGACGGAGGAAGTCACTGCAATCTTCGCTGATATGGGCTTTGATGTTCGTGAGGGCGCGCAAATCGAGGATGACTGGCACAATTTCGACGCGCTTAATATCGTGCCGGAACATCCTGCACGCGCAGAAATGGACACGTTCTATATGGCCGCCCGCGAAGATGGCACACGTAACGTCCTGCGTACCCATACCTCGCCGGTTCAGATCAGGACGCTTGAGAAAGAGGGCGCACCAGTTCGCTTCATCGCGCCGGGGCGGGTGTATCGATCCGATTATGATCAGACGCACACACCCATGTTCCACCAGGTTGAAGGCATGGCCATCGACCGCGACATCACCATGGCAAACCTGAAATGGACGCTTGAGGAGTTTGTAAAAGCGTTCTTTGAGGTCGATCATGTGGAGCTACGCTTTCGTGCCTCACATTTCCCCTTCACCGAACCATCGGCGGAAGTGGATATTCGTTGTTCATGGCAAGGGGGCGTGCTGAAGGTAGGGGAGGGCGATGACTGGCTGGAAATTCTCGGCTCCGGCATGGTGCACCCCAAGGTGCTGTCCAATTGTGGCATCGACCCCGCTGAATGGCAGGGTTTCGCCTTTGGCGTCGGTATCGACCGGATTGCGATGCTCAAATATGGCATCCCGGATTTGCGCGGTTTCTTTGAGTGCGACCTGCGCTGGCTCCGCCACTATGGATTTAGCCCACTTCAGGTGCCGACGCTACATGGTGGGGTTGGAGGATAATTTTCGAAAGTATTAATTCTTGCTTTATTTGCATACGGTGTATTCACTTCAAATTTTCAGCAATTGCCGCTGTTGAATACGTACTGTAGACAGAAATTGTTTACCGCTGTCCGGCATCCTCTACGTCATAGAAAAAATGATGCAGAGGGACAACTGCCATGGACTACGAAATGGATTTCGACAAAGCGTTCGACGTTGATGCAATTGACGTCGAAGCGATGATCGGCGCTGATGTGGATTTCGATGATGATACACTGACGCTGCCCGAAGATACGATGTTCGACGACGAAGACGACTACTGATATTGTACCCCGCTTGCGGCGGGATGCTACGATGGGGGTGGGGTACCAGATGAACCGGGGCAGAAGTCCTGGAAGTGGAAAAAGTGCTACCGCTGGTACTTGACGAACGGTGTCAGGGTTGCGATGCGGTCGTATAGTTTTCGCGCTTCTGTGTTGAAATCCTGTGTTAGCCAATAGACAGAGGGCGTTCCCCGCCTGTCTGCCTCCGAATAAACCGCTTCGATCAGCTTGCGGCCCACTCCCTTGCCGCGCGCAGAAGGATCAGCATAAAGATCCTGCAAGTAGATTACATCCTCAATCCGCCAGTTATGTGGATGCTGGATATAATGAACGAGGCCCACGGGCTTGCCGTTCAATTCTGCAATGAAACATCCTATTGTACCCTCTGCCGGATCGAGAAGCCGTGCAAAGGTATTCGCGTAGATGTCGTCGGCGACACTCGTTTTGTAGAATGCGAGATATGCTTTCCAGAGCCGACCCCATTCCGCCCGATCCCCGGCGACTAATGGACGGATGGTAATGGTATCGCTTGGCATTTTAGCCTCCGGTTTGATGGCATCCCCGTTTGGCGCATTATCGCTGTTGATTCAAATCCGAACATCAATGGCGATTGTATCAGTATGCATACGCTTACCAATCTGTTGCTCCATCCATCGCTTGGCGCTGTTCTTGCTTACCGTTTTCTCAACTGAGCACCAATCGTAAGCGGGGGAAACAGATGCCTTGGACCAATAGAGGACACCATTACGACAATGAAACCAGTGGTGCGCAAAAGACCTTTAATATTTTTGCGATTTTGGCCATCTTTATGCTGTTCCTTGCAGCATCGGTTTACCAGACATCTATTGGGACAATGGAAAGGAGTGTCTCGGCACTGCGCGTCGAATTATTCGCGATTAAAAATGGTAATATTGATGCTCCGCGCGTGATCAATGAAATCGACTCGAATATTATTGATAATTTGCGTCAGGAAATAGCGGATATTCGGAACCAAATACTGTCATTTGATACCCAGTTGGAAAAACTGTCATCGAAAACCGTGGATGTTCAATCCATGGAAGCCTTCCGCGAAGATTTGCTTGGCACGAAGCAAAAGATTGCCAAAATTGAAACCGGGCTGGTGGCGTTAAATGTCTCTCCGCAAGAGCTTGGTAAGGAAATTTCAGCCAAAGACGTTGCCACCGCGCTGGCACAAGCCCGCATTGCACGCGCTGAATTGAAGGAGTTCAAGGAAGCGCTTGGATATGGGAGCTTGTAAATCCGGCGATTAGGCTACAGTGGAAATTGCCATTGGGCGGCGCGCCCGTTAGAACGCGCGGCAACAATGTCCTTCCAGCCGAAAGCGTGAACAACATGGCCGAGAAATTCGTCTACTATATGGATGGCGTCTCCAAGACCTATCCGGGCGGCAAGCCCGTCTTCAAGGACATCCGGTTGTTCTTTTACCCCGGCGCTAAAATCGGTGTAATCGGGGTCAACGGGTCGGGTAAATCGACGCTCCTTAAAATTATGGCAGGCATTGACAAAGACTTCACCGGGGAAGCATGGGCCGACAAGGGCACCCGCGTTGGGTATCTGCCGCAGGAACCACAGCTCGATGAAAGCAAGAATGTGCGCGAAAATGTCATGGAAGGCGTCGCGCCGAAGAAAGCCCTTCTCGACCGCTTCAATGAAGTGGCGATGGAGGTCGGCGAGAATTATACTGACGAACTGATGGAGGAAATGACAACCCTTCAGGACCAGATTGACGCCCAGAACCTGTGGGATCTGGACAGTCAGATCGACGTTGCGCTGGAGGCTTTACGTTGCCCACCTGATGACGCAGATGTGTCCAAGCTGTCAGGCGGTGAAAAGCGCCGGGTGGCGCTGTGCAAGCTGCTGCTTGAAGCGCCTGATATGCTATTGCTCGATGAGCCGACCAACCACCTGGATGCCGAGACAATCGCATGGCTTCAAAAGCATCTTCAGGATTATGCAGGGGCCGTTCTTCTCATCACTCACGATCGTTATTTCCTCGATAATATCACTGCATGGATTCTCGAACTGGATCGTGGCAAGGGAATCCCCTGGGAAGGCAATTACTCCTCATGGATGGAGCAAAAAGCCAAGCGACTGGAACAGGAAGAGCGTGAAGACAAGGGCAAACAAAAGACGTTGGCCCGCGAACTGGAATGGGTGCGTCAATCCCCAAAAGCGCGGCAGGCCAAATCCAAGGCCCGCCTGAACTCCTATAATGAGATGGCCGAAGCGTCCGAACGTGAGTTGATCGGCAAGGCCCAGATCATCATTCCGAATGGTCCACGTTTGGGAGACAAGGTGATCGAGGTCGAGAACGTCAGGAAAGCCTATGGCGATAAGCTTTTAATTGATGGTCTGTCATTCTCACTGCCACGTGGCGGGATCGTGGGTGTGATTGGCCCGAACGGAGCTGGCAAGACGACCCTGTTCCGCATGATGACCGGACAGGAGCAGCCCGATAGCGGTTCTGTCACATTCGGGGATACTGTGCAGCTCGGCTATGTCGATCAATCCCGCGATGCGCTGGATGCGAACAAGACGGTCTGGGAGGAAATCTCCGGCGGCAATGACATGATCCAACTTGGAAAAGCGGAGATTAATTCCCGCGCTTATGTGGGTGCATTCAACTTCAAGGGTGGCGATCAGCAAAAGAAGATGAACATGCTGTCGGGCGGGGAGCGCAACCGGGTTCATATGGCCAAATTGCTCAAGGAGGGTGGCAATGTCATTCTGCTCGATGAGCCGACCAATGATCTGGATGTCGATACCCTGCGCGCTCTGGAAGATGCGCTTTTGAATTTTGCGGGATGCGCAGTGGTTATCTCGCACGATCGCTGGTTTCTGGATCGCATCTGCACCCATATGCTGGCCTTCGAAGGCGACAGCCATGTGGAGTGGTTCGAGGGTAATTTCGAGGATTACGAGGCAGATAAGATCCGACGCCTCGGCGCGGATTCAGTGAATCCGACGCGGATTAAATACAAGAAATTTGCACGGTAATTCTTCGTTAAATATCAAGGGGGCACGCCGATCGCGTGCCCTTTATTGTGGCTTTTGGATACCTGTGGCCGGTCTTTCGTAGAGCGGGCGTTACGTCGGTATTTTCGGAAATACCATCTGCCGCTTTACCTGACCAAACGCGAAATAGCTTTCCAGAGAGCCGACACCGGGGATGCGCGTCAGGCGCTCACGGATGAATATTTCGTAGTCTTTCAGGGACTTGCTTAACACCTGTAGAAGATAATCGTGACGCCCGGACATCAGGTAGCAGGCGATCACTTCGTCAAGCTGGCCTACGCCTTTTTCAAAACCTGCGATGGTTGTCTCGTTTTGCCGTTCTGGACGGATCGAGACGAACGCAGTGACCGGCAAGCCATACGGCTCCTGCGCGACGAGCGCGGTATACCCCTCGATGATACCAGCCTGTTCAAGCATCCGCACACGCCGAACATCTTCGGTAACTCAGCCCTTTGCGAAACAGTACCGCCCTAAGCGATCCGGCGGCATTGGCCGAGGAACAAGCAAAGCATTTTTGGTATCGATACCGAGAGCGAGTATGGACGATCATTGATTTCTCTCGCAGAAAAATTGTTCGAGAGTAATGTCGCGGCGCATGATCTATGGCGGATCACGATGGAAGGATTGAACGGGCTTGATCGCCGTGATCGGAT
>CALFFK010000039.1 GCA_937957975.1 uncultured Neomegalonema sp. | reverse complement strand
GAAGACTGCCATGCCCGGACATGATGCCTGTGTCAGCTATCCCCAAATCCCGATCCTGCTGTTCGGTATTCGGGGCGTGGTGGAGCGAATATATCGAGGATACGCGCGCCTTCCGGTCCTGCGCGCATCGTATGCGGTACGTTCCCCGGCGTGCGCCAGAAATCCCCTGCCTTTACGGGAATCTCTTCATCTCCCTGCACCCGGATGCCAGACCCTTCCAGCATCACACCCCATTGCTCCTCCGGGTGTTGATGGACCTTGCCTTCCGCATTCGGCTCGATGGCCACGATGGACAGCATTGCCTGATCCCCCGGAAAGATGCGTGTTGTGAGGCCGGGGGCGAGTTCCCGGAACAGGCCATCCGACGCATCGTCGAGTTTATGAAATTCGTCGCGCTGGCTCATTGCCTGTTCTCCTGGTGAATACCCCGCCAGCGTAACCAATGGCCGCACGACTGCAAGAGACGCGACGAAACGCGCACCAAAAGATCGCGACACGAGGGGAACCCTTCTCTGTCCTGTGATTTGTTTACGAAAGGAGAACTGCAATGCTCAGACATATCGCCCTCGCTGCCCTGCTCGCTACCACTGCCAGCGTGGCCAGCGCCGAAACCTTCACCATTTCCGGCGACAAGGGAGGCACGGTTCGCGCTGAGGCGCTGGAAACATTTGACGGCCCCTGGGCCATGACATGGCTACCCGATGGCCGTGGCCTCGTGACTGAAAAATCCGGTACGCTTTGGCTGATCGGTACAGATGGCAGGAAAATCGGCTCCATCGCTGGCCTGCCCAGGGTCACTGCACGCGGGCAGGGCGGCCTCGGTGACGTAATCCTTCATCCTGATTTTGCTTCGAACCGGATTATCTACATCTCCTATGTCGAGCGCGACCCGAATAATGCCAGCCTCAGCGGCGCAGCGGTAGACAGGGCGCGCTTGATAGCGGGCGCTTCCGGTGGTCGCCTCGAAGGACGCAGCCGCGTTTGGGAGCAAACTCCCAAGGTGTCGGGCAACGGCCATTACGGCCACCGTCTTGCCTTTGCCCCTGATGGTCATCTCTTTATCACTTCCGGCGAACGCCAGAAATTCACGCCATCCCAGGACATGACCATGAATCTTGGCAAGGTCATCCGTGTTACTGAGAACGGCGGTATCCCCGCTGATAATCCCTTCGTGGGGCAGGGCGGTGTGGTGGAGCAGGTCTGGTCCCTTGGCCACCGCAATCCGCTCGGTATGGACTTTGATGCCAACGGCCAGCTTTGGGTGCATGAGATGGGGCCAAAGCACGGCGATGAATTGAACCGCATCGTTCGTGGAGGGAATTACGGTTATCCGGTCGTGTCGAATGGCGATCACTACAGCGGAGTGTCCATCCCGGACCATGACACCAACCCGGCCTTTGAAAAACCGGCGGCCTACTGGGTTCCGGCAATCTCCCCCGCTGGCTTTGTTATTTATGATGGTGCGATGTTCAGCGATTGGGCTGGCGATGGCCTCATTGGCGGGCTGGGATCGCGCGCCATGGTCCGTGTGCGCTTTGATGAGAGTCGGAGCAAAACAGTTGGCGTTGAAGCCGAACGTTACGGATGGGGCAAGCGTGTGAGGGAAATCGAGCAAGGTCTCGATGGCGCAATTTATGTGTTGGAAGACAAGGCGGGCGGTCGCCTGTTGCGGCTGACACCCGGATAAAAAAAGCCCCCCGCAAAAGCGGGAGGCTTATATCACCCAAAGATGCCCGCTTCTGCGGGCATTCTGGTACAGCAGCGTCAGGCACGGCCCTTGTAAATATCGATCAGCTTGTTGAGCATCTCGATGGCCTCACCGCGTTCCCGCTGGAACGTATTGCGACCGATGATCGATCCGTTGCCGCCACCATCGCGAATGGCACGGGCATCGTCATAGACCGAGTCTGCGCCTTTCTTGGCCCCACCGGAGAAAACGACGATGCGACGGCCATTGAACGACGACTGCATGACATGCGCCACGCGCTCCGCTTGCGATTTGATCGCAATTTTCTCGGCCTTGTAAACTTTTGCGGCTTCGTCCTGCATCAGATCGGCGGTTGAGAGCTTAACCTTGATGATATGCGCGCCCAGCAGTGCCGCAATCTGTGCGGCATAGGCCGAGACATCCATGGCCAGTTCGCCCGCCTTGGTGATCGCCTCACCGCGAGGATACGACCAGATCACCGTTGCGATGCCCTTGGCCTTGGCTTCTTCGGACATCTGGCTGATTTCTTCGAACATACTCAGTGAGCACGCCGAGCCTGGATAGACCGTAAAGCCGATGGCCGAACAACCGAGGCGCAGGGCATCATCCACGCTTGCCGTGATCGCCTGGTCCTTGCCCGCTTCGTCTGGCAGCAGGGAGTTGGCTGAGTTGACCTTCAGGATCGTCGGGATTTGCCCGGCGAACGTTCCTGCTCCTGCTTCGATCATGCCGAGCGGTGCAGCATAGGCATTCAGCCCCGCATCAATGGCGAGCTGGAAGTGATAATGCGGATCATAGGCGTCTGGATTCGGGCCAAAGCTGCGTGCAGGGCCATGCTCGAAGCCCTGATCCACGGGCAGGATAATCATCTTCCCGGTTCCGCCCAGTTTGCCGTTCATCAGAATGCGGCAGAGATTGGCCTTCACGCCGGGCGTATCGGACTCGTAATTTGAGAGAATCTTCTGGACGACGCGGGTGGCTTTCATGGGGGATACCTCGAATATTCTGTACGGCGCAAAGATACGCCTCGTGCGGGCGGCGACACCCTATTCAGACAGTGTGTCAGGTCAAGCACTGACATGGTTATCCGGTCTTTGTTGACGAAGAACTATCATATCGCCCGTCAGCGTTCATCCGGTCTCGTAGTGCAATGCGATGGGCAGTGCTGGCTTTTACAACGTTTAAAAAATTTCCGCGTTAAGCACTATTCCTCAGGTTTCCTTAGGAATCCCCGGCAAGGATGGCAAGTTGAAATTCGCCAAGGATATATCAGATGAATAACGCCGTCTTACTGTCTGCACTTATGATATCCTGCCTCTGCGCTGCCCCCGCATTGGCATCGGACCTTTTGATACGTAATGCAAAAGGCGATGAGATCGCGCGATTCTCGCAGGATGATATAGAGGCACTCGGTACCCGCCACCTGACGACGACGACCCCATGGACCGATGAGGCCGTGACGTTTTCGGGTGCGGACGGCAAGGCGGTTCTTGAAGCGGCGGGCCTGAAAGACACTACTGTCCTCGCAATTGCCCTTGATGATTACGCTATCGAGGTCGATTGGACGGATTTCGTTGAGCATAATGCCTTGATCGCCACACGGATGGATGGCGAGCGGTTGGTTGCGGGCAAAAGAGGCCCGTTCTGGATCGTGTTCGATTACGATAACGCCAAGGCCGGTATCGTTGCCGATCTGCGCAGCAAATCTGTCTGGCATCTGGTTGAATTTGAGATCGAATAATGCGGCAGTCAGGATCGGTTTTTCTGGAACGCACGATTCTGATTAGCGCATTGCTGCTGATGATGGGTATCGTGGGTACGGGGCTGTACGAATCCCATCGGGCCAAACGGATTGATCTGCTCGGCAAGAGCGAAATTCTCGTAATGGCGTCACGCAGCATCAATGATCTGGACCGGCTTCGTCTTGCCGCAACCCGTGCGAAGCTGGGCGATCCTGCGCTCGGCAATGAGCTGATGCTGTCGTTTGACATTGTAACGTCGCGAATGGCGTACATGCGTCACGAGTTAAACAACGCGAGCCATGAGTCCAAACTTCAGGCTATGTATAAAAAATCCCTGCTTTCCTTCGAGCGGATCGAACGGATTATGCAAAAGGGGTATTGTGATCGCGGATGCATTGCTGCCGAGTTGCTGCCCGCCATCCACAATGTGCGCCGTACCCTTATACGAATGCGTGGTATTGGCCTCAAAAAGCAGGCAGATGCCCATGACACCATGTCGAAATTGCATACGGAAACCATACGGAAAATATTCGGCACAGCGGCGCTGTTTACCCTTTTGATGGTTATTTTAACGGTTCACCTGAAGCTCCAGAATGCGTCCCTTCTCAAGGCGAAGAGGCGCGCAGAGGAAAGTGAACGCCGGGTTCTGGAAGTCAGCGACTATCGCGCGCGGTTTCTGGCCGGGATGAGTCATGAATTTCGCACGCCCCTGAATGCGATCAAGGGATTCTCGCAGTTGTTGTTGTTGCCTGGCATGACCGTCACGGAACAGGTGCAACGGGAATACCTTCAGGACATCGAAAAATCCGCCTGTGATCTTGAAAAGATGACCAACAGTGTCCTCGATATGGCGAAGATTGATGCCGGGACATTCGAACTATACGAGGAAGTCGTCGATCTCGAAGACCTGACGAGGGAAGTCCAGCGGCAGTTCGATATGCAAGGTGACAGACTGCGGGTCGATACGCCGGGAACGCCACTTCTGCTTTTGCTCGATCGGGCCGCCATAAAGCGGTGCATCCAGAATCTCATTTCCAACGCCCTGAAATTCTCGTTGGATGAAGTGCGTCTCGTGATCAGCGAAAACAAGACTCATATCCTCATTGCTGTGACTGACGAAGGATGTGGAATTCCCGAAGAAGAAATCGCATTTGTCTGGTCGCCCTACCGCCGATCCAGCTTTACACGTTACTCCGATATGCAGGGAACCGGCCTTGGATTGCCGATTACGAAGCAACTTGTTGAGCTGCACGGTGGCACGGTTGATTTGGTTAGTCGCCTTGATGTCGGAACTGAAATTACAATTCAGTTGCCTCGATCCCGTGTGATTGAAGGGGATGGAAGCGCCAGTGCGCCATGGGCCATGCAGGACAATGCGATGCCAGAACGCCATGTATCCGCGCTCCAGCATTTGGCGCATTGATCCGTGTCTGCGCTTTTCATCGTTCTGCCGTGCAATATCCTTGACTGAATCGTCCTGTCTGCCTATGAGGCGCTCTCAAGTTTTAGCGGGAAAGCAACGGCTCCCCGCACCAATCAGCTCCCAGAGGTACCGCAATGGCTCGTCGTTGTGAATTGACCGGCAAAGGCGTGATGAGCGGCAACAATGTCAGCCACTCGAACACCAAGACACGCCGCCGTTTTCTGCCGAACCTGAACATCGCCACGCTGTCCAGTGATACGTTGGGGCGCTCCTTCCGTTTCCGTATCGCTGCCAGTGCTTTGCGTACGGTAGATCATCGTGGTGGTCTTGACGCTTTCCTCGCCAAGGCGAAGGATTCGGAACTGTCTCCGAACGCACTGAAAGTGAAGCGTGATATCGAAAAGGCTCAGGCAACCGCTTGATTGCATGAAACGACCGGAAAACCTCAACCGCAGCGCCGTGCGTCGCTGCGGTTTTTCGGCTTTTTGGGCGCGAGTTGGGTTTGACGGTATCGGATGGCGGGCGTGAAACCGTCACGCAAACCCTTTCTGTCGCTGTTTTTCTGTCTGGCGCTCGCGGTCAACCTGCTGGCACCTTTCGCATCGGCGTCTCCATTGTTCGTCGAAATTTGTTCGGGCCACGAAACGCGACTCGTTCTGGTCGGGGATGCGTCCGATCCTGTAGGCTGTGAAATCTGCACGGTCTGTTGTACCAGTATGCTCGCATCCGGGGCATGGGCCACTCCTACGCTGAATGATCGCGTCGTTATCTGCCATGACAGCGAGTCACACGGGCAGACAACGGCTTCACTGACCCATCCAAAGGCGCGTGCCCCCCCTGTCCCGACGGTCTGAACCTTTATATTTCAGTCCTTCAGGAGACTTCGATGCGTAAACGCATTCTTGCCGCTGGCATGGCCGCCGCGCTCGCACTTGTTATCGTCATGCCGATGGTGACAGGGGAGCGCACGGTTATGATTTCCGACCCGTACGCTCGCGAAACCCCGCCAAATGCCAAGGTGGGCGGCGCGTATATGACGATAATGAATCATGGCCCTGCCACCCGCCTCATCGGTGTGCGCAGCAATGCGGCAGAGCGGGTTCAAATCCATAATCACACGATGGATGCTTCTGGCGTCATGCGTATGCGCGAAGTGGAGGGCGGTATTGCCCTTGGCAAGCACGAGACTGTCACCTTCGCACCGGGCGGGCTTCATATGATGCTGCTGGGCCTCGTCGCGCCCCTGCGCAAGGGCGAGACGCTGGACATTACCCTCGAATTGGAAGACGGCTTGACCCTTGATGTGACCGTGCCGGTGAAATCCATCACGGCGGGCGGTGGGCTGAAACGCAATCAGGGTACGACCGAACACAAGCATTGACTGGAGAGAAACATGGGCCTCGCTGTGACAACCTTCTACGCGGGGCTTTGCGCCCTGATCTTTATCTGGCTGGCATTCAAGGTAATCGAGCGTAGGCGCGGCGCGAAGATCAGCCTCTCGGATGGGGGCGATGAGGCATTGCAACGACTCACCAGCGCCCATTCCAATGCCGCCGAATGGATTCCGGTCTTCCTGATCCTGCTTGCAGGGGTCGAATCATTGGGCGCACCGGGCTTTGTGTTGCACCTCGCCGCCTTGCCCTTCGTGATTGGGCGGTTTTTGCATGGCTGGCATTTTGTCACTGCACGCACGGATTTCCAATACCGGAAGGTTGGAATGCACCTGACGATCTGGCCCCTGCTTGCCCTTGCGCTGGGCGGCATCGCGCATGGTTTTGTCTCGATGTTTTGAAAAATGACGGTGGCTACACCCATCAGAGGGGAGCGACAATGTAGCCACCGTCATGCGCACTGAAGAGAGACTCTGTGCGTAAATGAAAATATAGGCTGGAGTTGGGGCGACAACAGGACGAATTAAGACCTAATAGCCATAATCGCGTATTTTTTCGTTTCAATTTGGTATGATTTCAAGTATTCACAATAAAGAGAGTGTATTTAAAGCATTGTTATAGCGCACTGCGCAGTTCTTCCAGTTCTAGCCACTCTTCTTCCGCCGTTGCCAGTTTTTCCTGTCGTTCCGTCAATGCGAGGGTGGCTTTTTCAAAACGAGCCGGGTCGCGGGTGTAGAGTTCAGGGTCGGCCAGAATCTTTTCCAGCTTCCCGATTTCCGCCTCCAGCCCCTCCATCTCTTCGGGTAATTTTTCGAGGCGGTGGGTCTGTTTGAACGACATTTTTCTGGGAGTCGTTGTGGGGGCTGGCGAGGGTTTTGATGGTGCGGCAGGCGCAACAGATGCGCGTTTTGCTCCGGGAACCGGCGCGTCGCTTCTACGCTGCGCACGGTAGTCGGACCAACCGCCCGCATATTCGATGGCCTGTCCATCCCCTTCCATTGCGATGGTTGAGGTTGCAATCCTGTCGATGAAATCGCGGTCGTGGCTGACCAACAGCAATGTACCATCATAATCTGCCAGCAAGTCCTGCAACAGGTCGAGGGTTTCTATATCCAGATCGTTGGTCGGCTCATCGAGCACCAGCAAGTTTGATTCGCGCGCCATGATCCGCGCCAGCATCAGCCGCGCCCGCTCGCCCCCGGACAGGGCCGAAACCGGCCCGCGCGCCTGTTTTTCATCGAACAGGAAGTCTTTCAGATACCCGATGACATGGCGCGGCCTGCCCCGCACAAGAATCTGATCGTTCGAGCCTTTTACGCCGAGCAGCACATCCTCGGTCATTGTTTCCCACAAGGTTTTCGTACCGTCGAGTTCACGGCGCTGATCCAGAGTCGCCAGTGCGATATTCGCGCCCCGACGGATTGTGCCATCATCGGGCTCCAGTTCGCCGGTGAGCATTTTCAGCAGCGTGGTCTTTCCGGCTCCGTTCGGTCCGACAAAGGCCACCCGATCGCCACGCATGATTTTGGTCGAAAACCCGTCGATCAGGGTGCGTTCCCCGAACCCCTTGGAAATTTCCTTCGCTTCGATCACCAGCTTGCCAGAGGCATTGCCGCTCTCCAGCGCCATGGCGGCGGGGCCGGCCCGGTGTAGATGTGTACGCCGCTGTTCGCGCAGGTCGGCGAGTTCGCCCACACGCCGGACATTACGTTTGCGCCGCCCTGAGACGCCGTGAACGATCCAGTGTTGCTCGCGCTTGATCTTTTGGTCGAGCTTGTGGAGGGCGGCATCCTCTTCCTCGAAAATCTTGTCCCGCCAATCCTCGAATCCGGCGAATCCCTTGTCAGTACGCCGCACGACCCCGCGATCCAGCCATAAGGTAGCATTCGTCACCTTGGCCATCAGCGCCCGGTCGTGACTGATGAGGATAAAGCCGGTGCGCGTGGTCTTCAGCGTATCCTCAAGCCATTCGATGGCCGTGATGTCGAGATGGTTGGTCGGCTCGTCCAGCAGCATCAGGTCAGGTTCTGCGGCCAGCAAGCGCGCGAGCGCCGCCCGTCGCTTCTCGCCCCCGGACGCAGTGGCCGGATCAAGCGAACCATCAAGGCGCAACCCTTCCAGCGCCATTTCTGCCTTGTAGCTCTCGTCCGGCACATCAGCGGCGGCATAATCCAGCAACGTCGCATAGCCGGACAGGTCAGGGTCTTGTGGCAGATAGGCAATATGCTTGCCCGGCTGCACGAATCGATCCCCCGCATCAAAGCCGACTTGTCCTGCCGCCAGCTTGAGCAATGTGGATTTACCTGATCCGTTGCGCCCGACAAGGCACAATCTGTCCCCTTCCCCTGCGGCAAGATCTACTCCTGAAAACAGGGGATCGCCGCCAAAAGTCAGCGCAATGTCCTTTAGGGACAGGATTGGCGGTCGCGCCATGGAATCACCTCTGTTCAGCGTCCGTCAATGAAACAAGGCGAGTTGGGCAGAAACGCGCATCAAAATGCCCAATTTGCGGGGCATGCTGATGCTCTACCAATCGTGTTCCATAATGAACGGCGCGGTTCTTGCGAACAATCACTCAAGTCCGGTATAGGCTTGGCATATCACTTCCGTCGATACTGAGGAGGAAGAATTGAAAAGACTGCTTACCCGCGTCGCACAAGCGACACTCGTGGGGGTCGCCCTTACGGCGTTGCCCGCTTCCGCTGACGAAGAAGAAAAAGCGTTCAATGAGGACACCGTCGGTGCCGTCATGGATGGCATCGTCATTGAGACGCCCTGGGCGGTTTCAATG
This sequence comes from uncultured Neomegalonema sp., assembly GCA_937957975.1. GTDB lineage: Bacteria > Pseudomonadota > Alphaproteobacteria > Rhodobacterales > Rhodobacteraceae > JAHDDY01. Next base: position 10,231 of record CALFFK010000039.1, on the reverse strand, counting down.
AAGAAAGATGAGATTTTCGTCTTTATGACCATCCACAATGGTGGTGACGAGTCGGACACCATCAAAAGCATCAGCTCGAAATTTGCCGATAAGGCAGGGATCGCCAAGTTCGAAAAAGGACCGATGCTGAACGCCAAGGCAGTTGAGTCTCTTGAGATGCCCAAGGGTGAGGCAATATCCCTCGACCAGGATGGCTATCATTTGGTGCTGACCGGACTGACCGAGGAGATCGAAGCTGGTGACACCCTGCCGGTGACGCTGGAATTCGAGGAAGCCGGGGAACTTGAAGTCCCGGTGTCTTTCGCGCTCAAGAACTACTGAGTCCGATTTTTCCGATATGACACAAGGCTCCCGGTTTCCGCCGGGGGCTTTTTTTATCCCTTTAAAAGGGGCAGGGCGCGTGGAACTCTTGCCACTCTCCACCTGTGGGGTGGCGCAGGCGCAAGGTTTCGGCGTGGAGTTGCAAGCGTGTGGCGCTGGCCTTGTCCCCATAGAACGGATCACCGAGGATCGGATGGCCAAGGGCCAGCATATGGACTCGCAACTGGTGTGAACGCCCGGTCTTTGGCGTAAGGGCCAGGCGGGTCGCGGCTGTCTCGCGTTCGATGACCTGCCAATGGGTCCGGGATGGTTTCCCCTGCTCTTGGCATACCATCTGTAGTGGGCGATTGGGCCAGTCACAGCGCAGGGGCAGATCAATGGTTCCGCTATCCTGCGCCACGATGCCGGTGACGCGCGCGATGTAACGCTTTTCCATCTGCCGTTTCTCGAATTGCAGGCCCAGATGGCGTTGGACGGCGTGATTGCGGGCCAAGACGATGACGCCGGATGTATCCATGTCCAGCCGATGCACAATCCGCGCCCCCGGCCACTCCCTTGCGGCCCGTTCCTCAAGACAATCGGCAAGATCGGGGGTCTTTCCGGGCACTGTCAGCAAGCCCGATGGCTTGTCGAGCAGGATCAGGTCATCATCAATATGGACGGGCGACAACCAGGGATCGCAAGGCGGCGAATAGACGAATGGATGAGTCAAAAGGGGCATGATTTCGAAAGTTCCTGCTTTCCTGATCCACGTGTGTTCAAATCATCCCTTCCCCGCCGCGCAGATATTTGCGAGTCTGCGCATAAAATCGCCCGGAGAGACGACCATGACATATATCCTCGCTATCGATCAGGGAACCACCTCGACCCGTGCGATGATCTTTGATGCCGATATGATGGTGGTTGCGGTCGGGCAGGCCGAGTTCCCGCAGCATTTTCCGCAATCGGGCTGGGTTGAGCATGATCCTGACGACTTGATAAACACCACCCTTGCCACCTGTAAATCGGCCATCGAAAAGGCCGGTATCACGGCGGGTCAGATCGTGGCTATCGGCATTACGAACCAGCGCGAAACCACCATTGTCTGGGAAAAGGACACTGGAAAACCCATCCATCGCGCCATTGTATGGCAAGATCGGCGCACGGCAGAAACCTGCGCAGGGCTGAAAGCGGCAGGGCATGAAGCGGCGGTCACGGCGAAGACCGGCCTTTTGCTTGACCCTTATTTCTCCGGCACAAAAGCCGCCTGGATTCTTGATCATGTTGATGGCGCGCGCACACGGGCAGAGCAGGGCGAATTGCTGTTTGGAACAGTTGATACCTTCCTTATCTGGCATCTGACGAAAGGGGCTGTCTTTGCGACTGATGCCACCAACGCCTCCCGCACGATGCTCTATGATATTCACGAAGGACGGTGGGATGCGGGCCTTTGCGACCTGATTGGCGTTCCTGTGGCCATGCTGCCGGAGGTACTCGACTCAGCAGATGATTTCGGTGTTTGTGACGTGTTTGGTGCGTCCATCCCGATCCGGGGCGTGGCTGGAGATCAACAGGCGGCGACGGTCGGGCAAGCCTGTTTTGCGCCGGGGATGATGAAATCGACCTACGGCACCGGATGCTTTGCGCTGCTGAATACGGGTGATGAGGCTGTAACCTCCACCAATCGTCTGCTGACCACCATCGCCTATCAGCTTGATGGCAAGCCGACCTACGCCCTTGAAGGGTCGATCTTCATTGCAGGGGCTGTGGTGCAATGGCTGCGCGATGGACTGGGCATCATCACTACGGCGGAGCAAACACATGAACTTGCCGGGCAGGCCGATGATACCCAGCGCCTTTATATGGTTCCCGCCTTTACTGGCCTCGGTGCGCCCTATTGGGATGCGGAGGCGCGCGGGGCGATCTACGGCATTACGCGCGGTAGTGGCCCTGCGGAATTTGCGCGGGCGGCGCTGGAGTCAGTGGGTTATCAGACCCGTGACTTGCTGGATGCCATGCGGGGTGACTGGCCAGCGGCGGCGGATGATACGGTTTTGCGTGTCGATGGTGGCATGACCGCGAGTGACTGGACCATGCAATTCCTCGCTGATGTGATCGGCGCACCCGTGGATCGCCCCACGATTTCCGAAACAACGGCGCGGGGCGCGGCATGGCTGGCCGGGATGCAGGTTGGCGTCTATCCCGGCATGGAGGCGTTTGCCGCGCAATGGGAATCGGAACACCGTTTCGAGCCGTCCATGGACCGCATCAAAGCTGATGAGTTGCATAATGGGTGGAAAGACGCGGTTCGACGAACCCTGACGGCCTAAATTGAGACGTTTCGATCATCATTCCTTATGGGTTTGAAAAACTTCAAGTCATTGCCTTGACGCCAAATGAATCTTGGACTACGCGTCCCCTCTCGCACTGCAATAATTGCGACTCGATTGTGGAAGGCTAAGGCAGCGCGCTGCCCGAACCGGACCACAAACCATAGGGCCAATGATCGCGATCATTGGCTGGTTTAATGAAGGAGCCATGAATGGCTAAAAAGATTGTCGGGCAGCTCAAGCTGCAAGTTCCGGCGGGAAAGGCGAATCCTTCGCCACCCATCGGTCCCGCGCTCGGTCAACGTGGCATCAATATCATGGAATTCTGCAAGGCTTTCAATGCCAAAACGCAGGAGATGGAACCTGGCGCACCCTGCCCGTGTATCATCACGTACTATCAGGACAAGTCATTCACGTTCGACATCAAGACGCCTCCTGCCAGCCACTTCCTCAAAAAGGCCGCCAAGCTGACATCCGGGTCGAAAGCACCGGGCCGCGAAAGCGCCGGTCAGGTCACGCATGCCCAGCTTCGCGAAATCGCAGAAGCCAAGATGGCGGATCTCAACGCAAACGATCTGGATCAAGCCATGAAAATCATCGGTGGCTCGGCCAAATCGATGGGCCTCAAAGTAGTGGAGGGCTGATCCATGGCAAAAGGTAAACGTCAGATCGCCGCGCGCGCGGCCGTAGCAAAGGCACTTGGGGATCGCGAATCGCTTCCTGTTGATGAGGCTGTGAAGGTCGTCAAAACAAACGCCGGTGCAACGAAGTTCGATGAAACCATCGAGATTGCGCTGAACCTCGGCGTTGATCCACGCCATGCGGATCAGATGGTTCGTGGCGTCGTCACCCTGCCAAATGGTACGGGCAAGACTGTCCGTGTTGGTGTTTTCGCCCGTGGTGCTAAAGCCGACGAGGCCAAGGAAGCCGGGGCGGATGTCATCGGTGCAGAAGACCTGATGGAAACCGTTCAGGGCGGCACCATTGATTTTGATGTCTGCATCGCAACGCCGGACATGATGCCTGTCGTCGGTCGTCTTGGTAAGGTTCTTGGCCCTCGTGGTATGATGCCGAACCCGAAAGTCGGCACCGTGACCATGGATGTTGCCAAGGCCATCAATGATGCCAAGGGCGGTCAGGTCCAGTTCCGTGCTGAAAAGGCCGGAGTTGTTCATGTCGGTGTTGGCAAGGCCAGCTTTGACGAAGACAAGATCGTGGAAAACGTCCGTGCGCTTGTCGATGCCGTGATGAAGTCCAAGCCCAGCGGCGCGAAGGGCACATATATGAAGAAGGTTTCGCTGAGTTCGACAATGGGTCCGAGCGTGACCCTCGATACGTCGGAAATGCTGACCTGATATGACATTCCGGCGGGCCTTGGTCCGCTGGTATCGATGCGTGGATGGCCTTCGGGCAAGCCGCGCATCCCCGTCCGAGACGGTGGGTGGCGAACGGATAACCTCCGTGACCCTTAATCTCCCGCCCTAGACTGGGAACGATGCTTCGATTTGCCATGTTGGCGTTCGTGGCGTGGGAACCCGGATGGGACACGACGTCGGAAGTGGATGCCCTGAAAGGGGAACCTGTTTCCGGCACCCTTGAGCCGGTGGATAGGGAATAATCCCGACCCGCCACGACTGTTGGAGAAAACCGTGGAAAGAGCCCAGAAAGCACAAGTGGTCGAGGAACTTGGCCACATTTTCTCGGACTCTGGTGCCATAGTAGTGTGTCACTACAAAGGCCTCTCGGTCGCTGAGATGACGGACCTGCGCGCCCAGATGCGTGAAGCTGGCGCTTCGGTCCGTGTCGCCAAAAACAGGCTCGCAAAGATCGCACTGGAAGGTAAGCCAGGCCAGGAACTCTCGAAATTCCTGACTGGCCCAACCGTCCTCGCCTATTCCGAAGATCCTGTGGCTCCGGCCAAGGTCGCGGAAAAGTTCTCCAAGGCTAACGACAAGCTCGTGATCCTTGGTGGCGCAATGGGTGATGAAGTTATGGACGAAAAGGGTGTTAAAGCCCTCGCCGCCATGCCTTCCCGTGAGGAAATGTTGGCAACGATCGCCGCCATGCTTGGCGCGCCCGCTTCCAACCTGGCCTCCGCGATCGGCGCACCCGCAAGCAATATTGCGGGTATTCTATCGACGCTCGAAGAGCGCGATGCCGCCTGAGATTGCAGTGAACGAATGGACCTTGTGTGATGCGCATGATGCGCCGGACCACTTGAAAAACCGAACGGAAGAAACGATATGGCTGATCTGAAAAAACTTGCAGAAGAAATCGTCGGTCTCACCCTGCTCGAAGCGGGTGAACTGAAAACCATCCTCAAGGATGAGTACGGCATCGAGCCTGCCGCTGGTGGCGCTGTGATGATGGCTGGTCCTGCTGATGGTGGTGCCGCTGCTGAAGAGAAGACGGAATTCACCGTCATGCTCAAATCTGCTGGCGACAAGAAAATCAACGTCATCAAGGAAGTTCGCGCCATCACTGGCCTCGGACTGAAAGAAGCCAAGGATCTCGTCGAAGGTGCGCCCAAAGAGGTCAAGACCGACGTGGGCAAGGACGAAGCAGAAGAAATCAAGGGCAAACTCGAAGCCGCTGGTGCGGAAGTCGAGCTTACCTGATTTCTGCATTTGTTATGCAAGGGCCATTTGCCCATGCGCGAAAAACTGGGCTGATGCCGGTTTCACCATGAAATCGGCATCAGCCCGTCCTTGTCTGTGGGGGATACCGTGGACGAACGATATGGTTAATGCATTTACGGGGGGCATATTGCCCCTTCCAGGACTTTAGGACGGCGAGAGAATGGTGGCCGGTTCGGTATTCCGTATTGACGGGGTCGAACGGGCGTAGCGGACCCACCGGTCGGGCGGCTGGCGGGGATGATAAGCAGACAAATCGCGAATGGCGCGCGATGTTCTGCAATGGAGGCGATAGCTACGATGGCGCAAACGTATATCGGCCGCAAACGGATTCGCAAGATGTTCGGCAAAATCCGCGAAGTCGCGGACATGCCCAATCTTATCGAAGTGCAACGCAGTTCCTACGATCTCTTCCTCAGCAGTGGCGAGGGACCAGAGCCTGCCGATGATACCGGTATTCAAGGGGTTTTCCGGTCTGTCTTTCCGATCAAGGACTTCAACGATACCTCTACCCTCGACTTCGTGAGCTATGAGCTGGAAGCGCCAAAATTTGACGTGGAAGAATGCCAGGCGCGCGACATGACGTATGCGGCGCCGCTGAAGGTCAAGCTGCGCCTGATCGTGTTCGATGTGGACGAGGAAACCGGCGCGAAATCGGTCAAGGACATCAAGGAGCAGGATGTCTACATGGGCGATATGCCGCTTATGACCCATAACGGTACTTTCGTTATCAACGGTACCGAGCGCGTTATCGTATCCCAGATGCATCGCTCGCCCGGTGTGTTCTTCGACCATGACAAGGGCAAGACCCATGCTTCCGGCAAGCTTCTGTTTGCCGCCCGCGTCATTCCCTATCGCGGATCGTGGCTCGATCTTGAGTTTGACCCCAAGGACATCGTTTTTGTCCGTATCGACCGCCGCCGCAAGCTGCCCGCCACCACGTTGCTCTACTCGCTTGGTCTCGATCAGGAGGGCATCATGGATGCCTTCTACGATACTGTTGAGTATGAAAAATCCAAGGATGGCTGGTCCGTTCCGTTTAACCCGGATCGCCTGAAAGGCTCAAAGCAGACCTTTGATCTGGTGGATGCCAAATCCGGCGAGGTCATCGCCGAAGCCAACGTCAAGATCACGCCGCGCAAGCTGAAAAAGCTGGCCGAGACCGGGGTCGAGCGCGTGCTGATGCCGCATGACTCGATCATTGGCAAATTCATGGCCAAGGACATTATCAACGAGGAAACCGGCCTTATTTATTGTGAAGCCGGTGGTGAGATCACTGCCGAATATGACGCCAAGACCGGCGAAATGAATGGCGGCGTTCTGAAGACGCTGCTTGATCTTGGGTACACGACCTTCCCGATTCTCGACATCGATCATGTCGAGGTTGGCGCGTATATCCGCAACACAATGGCCGTGGACAAGAATATCAGCCGCGATACCGCGTTGCTCGATATCTATCGCGTCATGCGCCCCGGTGAGCCGCCGACCCTTGAGGCAGCGGAAGGGTTGTTCGAATCGCTGTTCTTCGACAGTGAGCGCTATGACCTCTCGGCTGTTGGCCGTGTGAAGATGAATATGCGTCTCGATCTTGATGCGCCTGATACGATGCGCACCTTGCGCAAGGAAGACATCCTTTCGGTGGTCCAGACCCTCGTTAACCTGCGTGATGGTCGCGGTGACATCGACGACATCGACAACCTTGGCAACCGCCGGGTGCGCTCGGTCGGTGAGTTGATGGAAAACCAGTATCGTGTCGGCCTGCTCCGCACCGAACGTGCGATCCGTGAGCGTATGTCCTCCGTCGATATTGATACGGTCATGCCGCAGGATCTCATCAACGCCAAACCGGCTGCTGCTGCCGTGCGTGAATTCTTTGGTTCGTCCCAGCTTTCGCAGTTTATGGACCAAACGAATCCGCTGTCGGAAGTTACCCATAAACGCCGCCTCTCGGCGCTTGGACCCGGTGGTCTGACCCGTGAGCGTGCCGGCTTTGAAGTTCGTGACGTTCACCCGACCCATTATGGCCGCATCTGTCCGATTGAGACGCCTGAAGGCCCGAATATCGGCTTGATCAACTCGCTGGCGACCTTTGCCCGCGTGAACAAGTACGGCTTTATCGAAAGTCCCTACCGCAAGGTGATCGACGGCAAGCTGACCGATGATGTTGTCTATCTCTCCGCCATGGAGGAAATGAAACACACGGTTGCACAGGCCAATGCGCGCCTGACCTCCGAGGGTGGCTTTGAGGATGAAGTGGTTTCGACCCGCAAATCCGGCGACTTTATGATGAACCCGCGCGAGAACGTGGATCTCATCGACGTGTCACCGAAACAGCTTGTATCCGTCGCTGCTTCGCTCATTCCGTTTCTTGAAAACGATGACGCCAACCGTGCGCTCATGGGATCGAACATGCAGCGTCAGGCGGTGCCATTGGTGAAAGCCGAAGCACCACTTATCGGTACGGGCATGGAAGAGCGCGTTGCGCGCGATTCAGGCGCCTCCATCGTTGCCAAGCGCGGCGGTGTGGTCGATCAGGTTGATGCGATGCGTATCGTGGTGCGTGTCACTGACGATCTGGCCCCTGGTGATCCCGGCGTCGATATTTATCGCCTGCGCAAGTTCCAGCGTTCTAACCAGAACACCTGTATCAACCAGCGACCGCTCATCAAGGTGGGCGACCGGGTGCAGACGAATGATGTGATCGCGGATGGTCCGTCCACCGATCTTGGCGAGTTGGCGCTTGGTAAGAACGTCCTCGTCGCGTTCATGCCGTGGAACGGCTACAACTTTGAGGACTCGATCCTCATTTCAGAGCGTATCGCCAAGGACGACGTTTTTACCTCGATCCATATTGAGGAATATGAAGTCTCGGCCCGCGACACCAAGCTCGGCCCGGAAGAGATCACACGGGATATTCCGAATGTTGGCGAGGAAGCCCTGCGCAACCTCGACGAAGCGGGCATCGTTTATATCGGTGCTGAAGTTGGCCCCGGTGACATTCTGTGCGGCAAGATCACGCCCAAAGGCGAATCACCGATGACGCCGGAGGAAAAACTTCTTCGCGCCATCTTTGGCGAGAAAGCATCGGATGTGCGTGACACATCCATGCGGATGCCACCCGGTGATTTCGGAACGGTCGTCGAAGTGCGCGTCTTCAACCGCTATGGTGTGGAAAAAGACGAACGCGCGCAACAGATCGAGCGTGACGAGATTGAACGCCTGATGCGCGACCGTGATGACGAACGCGCAATTCTTGACCGCAACATTGACCAGCGTTTGCTTGGCGTTCTGAATGGTCAGACCGTTTCCAAGGGGCCGAAGGAATTGCGTTCCGGTGCTACGGTTGATGCCGAAAGCATTGCGCCCGTCATGCGCGCTGACCGCTGGAAGATCGTCGTAGAAGACGAAGCAGTTATGCGCGAGATGGAGGCACTCAAGGAGCAATACGACAATCAGAAGAAGACCCTGGATCGTCGCTTTGACGACAAGGTTGAAAAGGTGCGCCGCGGGGATGATCTCCCTCCGGGTGTGATGAAAACCGTCAAAATCTTCGTTGCGGTGAAGCGCAAGCTTCAGCCCGGTGACAAGATGGCTGGTCGTCACGGCAACAAGGGCGTTATCTCGAAGGTTGTGCCGCAGGAGGATATGCCTTTCCTCGATAATGGTACGCCTGTGGACTTCGTGCTGAATCCGCTCGGCGTGCCTTCGCGCATGAATGTGGGTCAGATTCTGGAGACACACCTTTCCTGGGCCTCCGCCAATCTTGGCCGCACGATTCAGGATGCGCTGGAAGCCTATCGCCATGACGGCGACATGACCCCGGTAAGGGGCGCCATGAAAGACGCCTATGGCGAAGAGGTTTTCAACGACGCCTTTGGCCCTATGACCGATGACGAATTCGTGGAGGCCGCTGACAATGTGACCGGCGGTATCCCTTTCGGTACGCCCGTTTTTGACGGTGCGAAGGAAGTGGATATTGTCGAGAACCTCAAGAAAGCGGGCCTTGATGAAAGCGGTCAGGTCACGCTCTATGACGGGCGGACCGGCGAAGCCTTCGCCCGCAAGGTGACGGTTGGTTACAAATACCTTCTGAAACTCCACCACCTGGTCGATGACAAGATCCACGCGCGTTCCACAGGGCCATACTCGCTGGTTACGCAGCAGCCGCTGGGCGGTAAGGCCCAGTTTGGTGGGCAGCGTTTCGGGGAGATGGAGGTCTGGGCACTCGAAGCTTACGGGGCCGCCTACACCCTCCAGGAAATGCTGACGGTGAAGTCGGACGACGTGGCAGGGCGTACCAAGGTCTACGAGAGTATCGTCAAGGGTGAGGATAATTTCGAAGCCGGTATCCCGGAATCCTTCAACGTTCTTGTGAAGGAAATCCGGTCGCTGGGCCTGAATATCGAACTGCTGGATGCGGAGGATGAGGAATAGCGTTTGCCGCTTGCATCCTTATGAACCGGAACGATTGAGCGGGTCTTGCGAGGCCCGCTCCGCGCATTTTTTCTGGCCTTTGGGCCATCCCGGCGGACTGCACCGCGCACGCGCCGGAAACTGACGGAGACTTATCATGAACCAGGAAGTCACCAATATCTTCAGCCCGACCGCTCCGGCGGACAGCTTCGATGAGATCCGCATTTCGCTTGCCAGCCCGGAGAAAATTCTGAGCTGGTCATTCGGTGAGATCAAGAAGCCTGAGACCATCAACTACCGGACGTTCAAGCCTGAGCGCGACGGCCTGTTCTGCGCGCGCATCTTCGGCCCGGTGAAGGACTACGAATGCCTGTGCGGCAAATACAAACGCATGAAGTACAAGGGTATTACCTGCGAGAAATGCGGCGTTGAGGTTACGCTGTCGAAGGTCCGCCGTGAGCGCATGGGCCATATCGACCTTGCCTCCCCTGTCGCGCATATCTGGTTCCTGAAATCCCTGCCGTCCCGCATCGGCCTGATGCTGGACATGAC
>CALFFK010000038.1 GCA_937957975.1 uncultured Neomegalonema sp. | reverse complement strand
GGCGTGTGCTGTGAGCGGATTGTTGCTATCGCGCAAGGAACAGAAACCTGTCAAAATTCAAGCGGTTTTGGCGGGGGTTTTTGGCGTTCTGAAACGCAGGGATATCTGTTGAAATTGGGACATCGCCAAAAACGACCGTTTCTGACCGCTCCCACCTAAATCCGCCCCCCTCCCCGGCAGAACACCAATTCTCCATGCAGCGCGCGGTTGACAAGGGGGGTGTGTTCTGCTCTTTATGTTCATGTTTTGTTTTTAATGCGGATCGCAACGACCTCATGGACCTGCTTCTTGCCATCGACATGAACCGGAAAGCCTTGCTGCGGATTGTGGCGGGGTTGGTGGTGCAGTTGGGGTTGATGCCGAGGCAGGGTTTTCCGCAGGCGGTCACGCGGCGGGTGCATGGGGTGATTTTTCATGTGTTGCGCCCGGTGGAATCTGCTGTGCGGCGCCTGATCGTGATGCAGGCGCACGGGATGACAGTGCCGGAACCGGGGGCGCAAACCAAACCCGTCGGGCCGATCATCGGAGGCAAGGGGCGTGGCTCTGCGCCCGCTTTTCCATTATTCGATCCGCGTATCAACCCCGATGCAAAACCCCGGCGCGCGCCGGGCCGTGGGCCGTGCGTGCGGTTTCTCGACGGGCTGGATGGGCCGGTAGCCACGCGACATGAGCCGAAGCCGGATGATACGGTCCCGGCCCTGCGGCTGTGCCAAAGGATAGTGGCCGCGCAGACGGCGCTGAATGATTTACCGAAACAGGCGAAGCGGCTGATGCGGGCTTTGGCGCGGCCCCGCTGCAAATGGAAGCGTGTGATGCGCTATGCGAGGCCGCCGGGGCATCGGAACGGCGGAAAACGCGAGATCGACGAAATTCTCGCGCATTGCCAGACTTTTGCGCTCTGGGTCACAGAAGCCCCGGACACGGGCTAAAACTCTACGACCATTGCAGAATTTTGCGCCTCGCTTCCAGCCGGAAGCGGGGGTGTTGGCGTGTCTGAACGAGGCCGTCGCCGGGATGTGGCAAATCGACAGAATTTATTTTGTTCAGTATTGATTGAACGAATTGTGTGCTATGTTATTCGGCATGACACAGGATTCCGAAACCGATTTCATCGAAGCAATGGGCCTGATCCTTCAGGGTGACGGGATGCCCCGCATCGCGGGCCGCCTGATGGGCCTGTTCGTGCTGCACGGGGGGCCGTTCAGCTTTACCAATCTGGCCGACAGGCTGGAAATCAGCCGGGGCAGCGTCAGCACGAATACGCGCTTGCTGGAAGACCTTGGGGTGATCGAGCGGGTCGCCATAAAGGGAGAGCGGCAGGATTTCTTTCGCCTCGCCTCCGACCCATATGCCGAAATCGTGGAGCGCAAGCGAACCCGGTCAATCCGGGCGCGGGAAACAATCCTGCGCAACGCCGAAACGCTGGATGATCTGGGGCAGGATGGCCTGAAACGCGTGGATGAGTTGGCCAATTTCTTCCGGGTTCTGGCCATGGCAACCGACCGCGCGCTCGATGATCTGCGCGACGGAGATGGGGCGTCACCCCGTACCAGCAAGACCCACCCCCCTCTGGCGGCGGAGTAGAATGATGCTGAACGGAGTGTTCAAACTGCTGGTCGCAGCGGCCATCGCATTCGGAATCGTCACCTATGTAACCGGGGGCGATTACGAACAGGTCAAAACAGCGGCAACAAAGGCGATGGACCAATCCCTCGCCCGCAAACGCGCCCGACAGGCCATCGCCAATGCCGATCCCGCCACCATCGAAGAACCCAGGGATACAGGGATCGAAGTGGTGACAAAGCAAAGCCGTGCGCAACCACTGGCCTCCAGCCTGAAAATGACCGGCGCAACCGAAGCAAGTCGCCGGGTCGAGATACGGGCGGAAACATCCGGCATAGTATCCGTCGCACCAAGCAAGGGCATGCGGGTTCGGCAAGGCGACCTGCTTTGCCGTCAACAGATCGGCGCGCGCTCGGCCCGACGGAATGCCTCGGTCGCGCGGCTGCAACAGGCACTGGTCGAAGCGCGGTCACAGCAAACATTGGCCAGCAAGGGACTGGCTTCGGTCAATGCCACAAGCGCGAGAAAAGCCGATGCGGAAGTGCTGCGCTCGGAAATCATGCAAATCGATGCGGAAATCGGGCAGCTTGAAATTCGCGCGCCCTTCGATGGCGTGATCGAAGGCGATACGGCGGGAATCGGCTCTCTGCTTCAACCAGGCGGCGTCTGCGCGACGGTCGTGGACCCCGACCCGCTGAAAATCTCAGGCTTTGTGCCGGAATTTGAAATCGGCAAGCTGCGGCTCGGCAATCCGGCCACGGCAAAGCTTGTGACCGGCGAAACCGTGCGCGGGAATATCACCTATATCGCCCAAACCGCCGATTCAGCCACGCGGACCTTTGAAGTCGAAATTGATGTGCCAAACCCCGGCTATCGTCTGCGCGATGCGGTGACAGCGCAGATAGAAATCCCGCTTAATTCGCAACCGGCCCATCGCCTGCCACAATCGGCGCTAACCCTGAACGGAGACGGCGCAATCGGGGTGATGATCGCGGCAGGGGGCAGAGCCACTTTCCGCAAGGTCGAAATCCTGCGCGATGATGAGGACGGGGTCTGGGTTTCGGGCCTGCGAGACGACGTGGAGGTGATCGTGGTCGGGCAGGAATATGTCAGCGAGGGCAGTCGATTGAAAACAACGCCCCAGACCGGGAATATTCTGGGGGCGCCCTCATGAATCGCCTTGTCGATGTCGCAATCTCTCGCGCACGAATGATCGTTGCGTTCATCATCCTCAGCCTCGTGGCAGGGTGGATGTCGTATACAGGACTGCCAAAGGAAGGCAGCCCGAATATTGATATTCCGACGATCTATGTGTCGGTCGGGTATCCGGGTGTCTCTGCGCTGGATGCAGAACGCCTGTTGGTCAAACCGCTGGAAGCGCAACTCAAAACCCTTGAAGGTCTCAAAGAAATGACCGGGGTGGCGACGGAGGGACATGCCTCGGTTGCGCTGGAATTCGATTTTGGCTTCGACAAGGATGCAATTCTGGCAGAAGTGCGCGCGGAAGTGGACAAGGCGCAGGCCGAATTCCCTGACGATGCAAACGAACCGCGCATCATCGAGATCAATACATCGGAATTCCCGATCCTGAACGTCACCCTGTCCGGGGACGCACCAGAGCGAACGCTCGTGCGGGTCGCAAACGAGTTGCAGGACGCTATCGAGGGCATCCCCTCGGTGCTGGAAGCCGAGATCAACGGCAAACGCGAGGAACTGGTCGAGATCGTAATCGACCCATCGCGCCTTGAAAGCTATGGTATCACGGCCTCCGAGTTGTTGCAGACCGTCAGCAACAACAACCAGGTAATCGCCGCCGGGGCCGTGGAAACGCAGCAAGGCTCGTTCTCGATTAAACTGCCGGGTGCGATCGAAACGCTAAAGGACATATACGAACTGCCCATCAAGGTGCAGGGCGAGCGGGTCGTGACGATGCGCGATCTTGCCGACGTGCGCCGGACCTTTGAAGACCGTACCTCCATCGCGCGGTTCAATGGCGAGCCGACAATCTCGCTGTCGATCAAGCAACGGACCGGCGAAAATATCATCAGCACCGTGGAACAGGTGCGCGCGGTGGTTGGTGCGGCGATGGATGCCGCGCCCGATGGCCTGCGCGATTCCGTGCAGGTGAACTTCTCGCTGGATCAGGCGAAGAGCGTGGAGGACATGGTCAGCCAGCTTGAATCCAGCGTCATCACGGCGGTCGTGCTGGTGATGATCGTGATCGTTGCGGCGCTGGGCATCCGGTCGGCAATCCTCGTGGCATTTGCGATTCCGACGTCGTTCCTGTTGGCCTTTGCGTTGTTGGCTGTGCTGGGAATGACGGTCAATAATATGGTGATGTTCGGCCTGATCCTCGCAGTGGGGATGCTGGTGGACGGGGCCATCGTGGTCACGGAATACGCCGATACAAGACAGGCGCAGGGGGCGCGGCCCTCGGAGGCATATGGCGAGGCGGCACGGCGGATGTTCTGGCCCATCGTGGCCTCGACCGCGACGACGCTCTGTGCGTTTTTGCCGATGCTGTTCTGGCCGGGGATGCCGGGGCAGTTCATGCGATACCTGCCGATTACGCTGATCTTCGTGTTGTCTGCCTCATTGCTGGTTGCGCTGATCTATCTGCCTATCACGGGCATTCTCGTCGCACGAACAACGCGGGCCTTTAGCCGGGCATCGGATTTCATCCGGGCGCAGCTCGGCTGGGTCGGGGCGATGGTACTGGGCGGAGCGTTCGTGCTGGGTGCGCTGACACTGATTGATCTGGGTCAGGGCATGGCGCTTGTCGATCCATCACCCGTACCCGATGCCGTGGGCGATGACGCCAAAACGCCCGTAAACCGGGGGGCACAGGCGATGTTCGCGCTTGCGGCGGTCTGTGCGTTTCTGGCGATTTTGGCTTTTGTGGCCGGGTTCCAGCGGCGCACTATACCCATCGCACCCTATCGCCCGACAACCGGGCGACTGGGTATATTCGGCACGTTTATGAAGCTGATCGTCGGGAATCCGGTGATGCCGCTGGTGGTGATCGGGCTAACCGGGGCCGCACTGTTCACGATTTTCCAGACCTATAAGGAAAACAACTACGGCGTGGAATTCTTCGTCGAGACGGACCCTGAAGTCGCGAACCTTTATGTCAGTGCGCGCGGGAATCTCTCCATCGGCGAAAAAGACGCGATCATGCGTGTGGTGGAAAGCCGTGTGCTGGGAACGGAAGACGTCTCGGCGGCGCTGGCCATTGTAGGTGGCGATGGAGGCAATGGTGCGGATCAGGGCAGCGCGCCAAAGGATTCCATAGGCCGCATCCAGTTTGAATTTGATAACTGGCGGGTGCGCAAGAGGGGCGCAATAATTCTGGAAGACCTGCGCGAAGCCGTAGCGGGCCTGCCGGGGGTAAAGCTGGAACTGGCCGAACAGCAGGATGGGCCACAACAGGGAAAACCTGTGCAGGTTCGTGTTGCCGCCCTCGATTTCGACAAGCTGCAAGCAGCGACCAAAACCGTCATGGCCCATATGGAAGGGATTGAGGGGCTGAAGGATGTCAGCTCCACCCTGCCCTTGCCCGGCATCGAATGGGAACTGGTCATCGACCGGACAGAAGCGGGTAGATATGGCGCAAGCGTTGCCTCCATTGGCTCAATGGTACAGCTCGTAACGCGGGGCGTGACAGTCGGCACGTATCGCCCGGATGATTCCGATGATGAGATCGATATTCGGGGGCGCTTTCCGGCAGAAGATCGTGACTTCGATATTCTCGATCAACTGCGTGTACAAACGAATGTGGGCCTCGTGCCGCTGGGCAATTTTGTGGAACGCCGGGCTGTGGCCAAGGTGTCGGAAATTACGCGCGTTGATGGCGTGCGCGTCTTCACAATTGCCGCTGATGTGGAAGACGGAACGAACGCAAACGAGAAGATCGCAGAAATCGGTGAATGGCTGTTGACGGCTGATCTGGGCAAGGGAGTCAAGACGACCTTTGTGGGCGATTTCGAGGAGCAGCAGGAAAGCGGCGCATTTTTGATGGCGGCCTTCGCCGGGGCGCTGGGCCTGATGTTCATCATTCTGCTGGCGCAATTTGACAGCATCTATAACTCGATCCTCGTGTTGCTGGCCGTTGTGCTTTCAGTGGGGGGAGTGCTGGTCGGGATGATGGTGATGGGACAATCGTTCTCGATCATTATGACCGGGATCGGGATCGTGGCGCTGGCCGGAATCGTGGTGAATAATAATATCGTTCTGATTGATACCTATCAGGAATTTCGCCAAACCCTGCCCGACATCGAGGCGATTATTCAAACCGGGGTACAGCGGTTGCGGCCTGTGATCCTGACAACGATCACGACCATGGCTGGCCTGTTGCCGATGATGTTCGCGGTTTCCATTGATTTCAGGGAAGGTGGCATCGTCGTGGGCGCGCCCTCGGCAATGATGTGGACACAGCTTGCTACAGCCATCGTGTTTGGACTGGGGTTTGCCACCGTGCTGACACTGGTGGTCACACCGTCTTTGCTGGCCCTGCGGATCTGGTGGCTTGGAAAGCTGCCCCGGCTCGGCTGGCGCGGGTTGCGGACATTGGCCATGGCGGGAGCGGGGCAAACGCTGGAGTATAACCGCGACCGGCGGCTCACCCGCAAGGTCAGGCAAGGGTTTCGTGGTGGACATACGGTACGTTGGGACGAGACGGTCGCCTTCGGCGCAGAACCCGAAAGCCTTCCCGCACCCGCCTTTCCCGATATTCAGGTTCGAGGGCACAGTGATACACCGCCACGCATGATACCCGAACGGGGTATGATTTCGCTGGAACCTGCCCTACCCGCCACGGCGGCAGCAGTCGGCCTTGCCCCTGTTCTGGGCGGTGCCGAAGAAGATGGACCCGACTTGTCTTTCATGCGGGCGGATATGACGCCTACGCTCGTATGGTCGGAAGGGATGCCATTGCCGCCCGATGATCCGGGCGACGACAAGCCACCCTTTACGCAAGCGGCAGAATGATAACGAAAAGCGCAAACCTTGCGGGGCGAGCCAGTCTGTGCCACGACCGCGAAATCTGATGGGGACCGGGGTTTATGTTACTCAAGACGATCATTTCACCGAGAACCATCGTGTTCCTGACGCTGGTTCTGGCGTTTCTGGTCCGGTTTTCGGGATACGATACCGTGTTCGGTGGTTTACTGGGTTTCCTCCAGCTTTTGATCCTGATCCTCGTGATTGGTGCAATCTCGATTTCCATCAGCGCGTTCGGAGCCTTCGACATCGAATCGAAACGGGCTTTTGTCTGGGATATAATCCTCGACGTGCTGGTTTTCGGATTTGCCGTATGGATGCTGACCTATTTGCTTACGCTGCGGGTATATGGCGGTAACGTGTCTATACAGGCGCTCTATCTGACATTCACAGCGATGGGATTATCGATCCTCGATTTCCTGATCTCACTGAATGGCGGGGCCGGAAAGCTGTTGGAGATGGACCGGGAACACTTTACCCGCGACCGATAGAGCATCCTGACACTCTTTGGCTTATCCTGATCGCCGATTACTCTGATCCACGCTCTATTGCGGAATAGCGCCGTGATAGAAAAAGAGGCCAAGACCCAGCGTGAAGACGAGGCCGCCTGCAATCCAATGCATGAGGAACACCGCCGGGAAAGACTGACTGCGCTGGTAAACCCATGCGAACATCAGGCCGCCCGCAAGGGTCATAACCGGGGCAATCCAGTTCTGGAAGAACAGATGGGCGGCGGCGAAAACGACGGCATTGACGAGGATGCGGATCGTATCAGACGGGAAGAGATGGCCGTAGCGGTAAAAAAAGAGCGGGCGAAATACGATCTCCTGCCCCAACACCGAAAACCATGGATAAAGGGCAAGGATCGCGATCCAGAGGGTTGGTTGTTGCTTTGGCAGGATCAAAAATCGCTCTGGCACAATCCATAATGTCACGGCTGTGAGAACCAGTGCCGTCAGAATACTGGTCCAGAGGATCGTGGGGCCAAGGCCACGCAAGCTGCGCCAATCGCGCAGATGCCGCCACTGATACCCCTCGGTAAAATGCAGGAGGATCAACCCGATCACCATCGTGATGCCGATGGCGTAATAGAGATTGATATAGGGCAGAAGAAAGTAGAGCGCGATGGGCGCGAGGATGTAGAAAGCCGCGAACTCCAGCCACAACTGTGTGCGGCCGGGGCGATGGGCGAGTGACAGGGCCGCTTCAGCCAAAGGTCCGCTCCAGCGTGCCGAGCGTGATGATACGGTTGGAGATGATGTACCACGCAATGCTGGTGATGATCGCGGAGATGACGGTGGCCCCGATCATCTTGATCCTGAGATTGGGATTGGACGGCGCGCCGGTCATTGCACCCCTGGGTACGATGTCGCCCGCCTCTTCCTGAGAGCGGATACGCACAGGCAGCAGGCAATAGAGCGCCAGAAACCATGTCACAGAAAAAACCACGAAGATCGCTGGATAGCTCATCAGGCTTGCTCCAGCTCAACAAGGGTTCCGGCGAAATCCTTGGGGTGCAGGAATAGAACAGGCTTGCCGTGAGCGCCGATTTTCGGTTCACCATCGCCAAGGACGCGCGCACCGCTTGTCGTCAGACGGTCACGGGCGGCGAGGATGTCATCGACTTCATAGCAAATGTGGTGAATACCTCCGGCGGGGTTCTTTTCCAGAAACCCGGCGATGGGGGAATTCTCGCCCAAGGGATGCAGGAACTCGATCTTGGTGTTCGGCAGCTCGACAAAGACGACGGTGACACCGTGATCCGGTTCATCCTGTGGCGCACCGACAGTGGCTCCCAAAGCTCCACGATATTGTTCGCAGGCCGCATCAAGGTCGGGGACAGCGATGGCAACATGGTTAAGACGACCGATCATTCGCGAGGTTCCTTTATTCGGTATCACGCGCTGCACTTATGCCTTTCGGCCCATCTTCTCAAGCGGGTGCGTCGAGTGGACCGGGTGTGGGGTGGGCCGGTCTAAACCTGTAATTTACATAAATTAACATGAACGAAAGGTTATAGAGTCTTATAGATTCGATACTTTCTTGCATCCAGACAGCAGAAAAGTGTTGCGTGATTTACTATGATTCGCCTATCGTCACCCTGCATGTTGCGGAGGATCGCCTCCGGAACGCCCTAATGCGCCCACAACAAGACCAAAGAACCTGTCGAGTAGAACCGGGCGTAAAATTTTTGATAGAGGACCAGGTCATGTCTCTCCCAGCATGGAACCGCAAGGCACCCTCACGTGCCACAATCGCAGCAACCCTTTCTGCCCTGACCGTGTTCGGAGCGTCCTCCGTCGCGACGGCAGATGTATCGCAGAACGGCTATCAGCAGCCTGCCTACGGTTATGGCTTTCAGGGTCAGCAGCTTCCCGCCGCGCCCTTTGGCCCCGCATTCGGCTATGGCCCCCAGTCTGCGCCATTCGACGCCCCTGTTCAATCGGCCGCCCCGCAGGGCTATGCACCGCAGGTTCCCGGTTATGGACTGCCACAGCAGGTTCCAGGCTTCGGACTGCCAGGTGGATTTCCGGTTCCCGGCGCCCTTGGCTTCAACCAGTTTGGCGGTGGTTTCCAGGATTACGGTTTTTCCTCGCAGTGGGGTAATTTCGCGCCTTCCGAGCCAAACTACGCACCCCATGAGCGTGCCGGAACCAAGGCTCCTGCGCCTGTAGCCGCCACTGCCTCCGAGCAGCGTGTACCGGCCAATGCCGGGACCAAGCCGGCACCTGCCACGGCGACAACATCGGATTACAGCTACGAGATTGCTCCAACAACCAATTCGACCTATGTGGGCAGTTCGACGCAGTTCAATACAGCTCCGACGACCTATTCCGACCCCTATCAGTCGATCGCAAACCAGCAGAGCAGCGCGACTGGCTATCAGACGACGACCGGCTATCAGACCGCAACGCCGTCTTATACGCAGCAATACGATTCATCGACTTCCTACACCGAAACGGCTCCGGCGCAGGATTACAGCAACTATGTTGCGGCCCCTGAATACAATGTCGCCCCATCGTACTCAGCTCCCGCTGCAACACCAAACTATACCGTTGCGGCACCTGCACCTGCAGCACCCGCGCCAGTAAACGTGGGCCGTTACGAATACCAGAGCACATCCTCTTACGAAGAGGCACCTTCGTATCAGCAAGCTGCTCCATCCTACCAGCAGGCAGCCCCTTCGTATCAGCAACAAGCTGCACCATCCTACCAACAGGCAGCCCCTTCGTATCAGCAGGCCGTGCCTTCGTATCAGCAGGCCGTGCCTTCCTATGAACCGGCACCAGCCGACTATTACGATCTGAACGCTTCGAGAGCTGCGGCAGCTGTTGCTGCACCAAGCTATGAAGTTGCCGCCTACGCACCCCAACAGCAGGTTGCACCACGGGGCGGTCATTTCGTGCAGGTCGGAGCCTTCCTCGATCAGGCACGCGCAAACCGGCTTGTTAACAAGCTTGGCGCTTCGGGCCAGCAGGCATTTATCGTGCCCGCGCAGGTTCGTGGACGGCTGTATCACCGGGTTCGCATCGGTGCAGGCAGCAAGCGTGACGCTCGTGTGATCCGCAATCAGGTTCGCGAACTGGGCTATTACGAAGCACGCGTCGTAAAAGGCTGACCCCAAGGGTCGATACGACCGTCGCTCTGACCGGGCGAATCGTCTAGACTGTGATACCGTACCCTCCGGGGTGCGGTATTTTCGTTTTCGGGAGTTCCGTTCATGGTCCGCTGGTTTGTCATCTCACTCACCCTTTTCCTCGCCGCCCCACAGGCGCAAGCCGAGCAATTCGCGACGGAAGCGCGCAATGCGATTCTCGTGGATATGACCTCAGGGGCGATCCTGATGGAAAAGGAGGCGGATACACCCGTCCCTCCCGCCTCGATGTCGAAGTTGATGACAGTTGTCATGGTATTTGAAGCCCTTGCCTCCGGCCGCCTGTCGATGGATGACAAATTCATTGTCAGCGAGAAAGCCTGGAAAAAGGGCGGCTCGAAAATGTTCGTGAAGGTCGGGGACCGGATCAGCATCAAGAACCTGCTGCGCGGGATCATCGTACAATCCGGGAATGATGCGAGTATCGTGGTCGCAGAAGGCCTGGCCGGGTCGGAAGAGGAATTCGCCCGCCGCATGACGATTCGAGCCAGGGAACTGGGATTGGAACATTCGCAATTTCGGGATGCGACTGGCTGGTCGGACGACGGACATGAGATGAGCGTGCGCGATCTGGCACGGCTGGCGGAGCATATCATCCGCGAATACCCCCAGTTCTACCCGATTTATTCGGAAGGAAGCTTTGAATGGGAAGGGATCAATCAACGGAACCGAAATCCGCTTCTCGGCCTTGGTCTGGGGGCGGATGGCCTGAAAACCGGGCATACAGAAGCAGCAGGATACGGGCTGGTCGGATCTGCCGTGAAGGGCGACCGACGGCTGATCCTCGTGATCGCGGGGCTGTCCAGCGCCTCGAAACGATCCATCGAAGCCGAACGGCTGATCCGGTGGGGATTTCGGGAATTCGAGACGAAGCAATTACTTTCCAAAGGGGCCGAGGTCGGAACCGCCGCCGTCTGGATCGGGGCAGCGCCGCGCGTGCCACTGGTCGTGAACGAGCAAGTGGTGATGACGACGCCCTTCGGGGGGCTGAGAAAGATCACGGGGCAAATCGTCTATCCGGGGCCGATTGCTGCCCCCATCAAAAAAGGCCAGAAGATTGCAACCCTGCGGCTTGCGGCTGAAGGCATCAAGCAAGTGGATGTGCCGCTTTATGCGGGCGAATCTGTTGCAAAAGGTGGCGTACAGGAAAAGCTTAAAGCCGGGGCGCTCTATCTGGTGGAAACGGCTTTGACGGCCATGCGACCAAAATCAGAAGAACAGCCCGCTGAATGAGGACGTGTTGTGTTGCTCACCATTGTGATCTCCGGGACCGGGTTTCGATGATCCTGACAGGGACTTTTCACCGGGTCGCAGGTCGGGATTATGATGACTTTCCGGATGCTCTCAGGAAAGGCCCGACACCATGAGCGGACGGGGACGGTTCATTACCATCGAAGGCGGTGAAGGGACCGGGAAATCAACGCTGGTGACGGGATTGCGCGGATCAATGGCCTTTGAAGAGGCGTTGTTCACACGCGAACCGGGAGGATCGCCGGGGGCGGAAGAAATCCGGGCGCTGTTCGTTTCGGGCGACACGGATCGCTGGGATGCGTTGACGGAACTTTTGCTCATCAATGCAGCAAGGCGCGATCATGTGATCAGGACCATCGAACCGGCACTCGACGCCGGGCGCGATGTGATCTGCGACCGCTATCTTGACAGCACACGCGCCTATCAGGGTGTGAGGGGCGTGGATCGTGGGCTGATTGATGCCATGCATGAACAGACGGTTGGACTGTCGCCGGAACGCACGATTTTGCTGGATGCGGCCCCGGAAACAGGGCTGGCACGGGCAAAAGCGCGGCAGGGGCCGGATCGGTTCGAACGGATGGAAGGCGGGTTTCACGATGCCTTGCGTACAGTATTCCTCGACATTGCGAAGGCTGAACCGGAACGCGTGACGGTGTTGGATGCAACGCGCTCACCGGAGGAAACGCTGGCGAGAGCGCTGGAGATTCTGGCATGTTGATCGGGCAGGACGAAGCGATCAGCGCCTTTGATGCGGCACTGACAGCAGAGCGGATGCACCATGGCTGGCTGCTCTGCGGGCCACGCGGGATCGGAAAGGCCAGCTTTGCGCGGTTGGCAAGCCATGCGTTGTTGACGGGGCTGGAAAACGTCACGATCGAGCCAGAGGATGCCGTCTGGCGCAGGATCGAGGACGGGAACGAGCCACGCCTGACGGTGATCGCGCGAAGGATCAACGAAAAGACCGGCAAGCTGCGTATGCAGATTGATGTGGAGCAAATTCGCGATTTACGTCAATCGTTCAGCTTGTCAGCAGGACCGCAAGAATGGCGCTGTGTGATCGTGGATTGCGCGGAAGAAATGAACCCCAGTGCAGCCAATGCGCTGCTGAAACTGTTGGAGGAACCGCCTGAACGGGTGGCATTCTTCCTCGTGGCCCATGCGCCGGGGCGATTGTTGCCGACAATCCGCTCACGATGCCGGGTGCTGGATTTCAGGCCACTGGCAGATGATGCACTGGCACAGGCGATTTCAGCACTGGGGGTAGAATTACCCCCTGCCCTGCTGTCTGTTGCGCGGGGATCGCCGGGGGAAGCGATACAGTTGGCTTCCGAAGACGGAGCCACGATCATGGAAGGGATTGATGCGGTGCTGGCACCCTTGCCTGACCGGATCGACCGGGCGGCGTTGCATCGGCTGGGGGACTCGGTTGCACCTGCCGATAAGGATGAAGGCTTTGGAATTGCCATCCGCATCGCGATGGATATTGCCGCGCGCCGCGCCTGCGACATTGGCGGCACGACCCCTGCGGAACGGGCAAGCGGGGCGCGCTGGGCGGAAACGGCCATGGCGATTCAGGCCGATGCAGCTCGGACCCGCGCGCTCAACCTTGACCGACGACAGGCATTGCTGGATACCTTCGCGCGGATCGAAGAGGCGGCTAAAGCGTCCTGATTGCCCTGCCCTACGGAAAATACCCATGCTTGTAGACAGCCATTGCCATCTGGACTTTCCCGATTTCGACGGGGACCGCGACGATCTGATTGTTCGCGCCCGCGCCGCCGGTGTCACGAAAATGGTGACGATCTGTACCCGTGCGAGCGCCGAACCGACGGTTCGGGGAATCGCAGAAGGGTATGACGGGGTGTATTACGCTGTGGGCGCGCATCCCCTGAATGTGGGCGAAGCGCCGCTGTTGACAGTGGAGGAACTGGTTGGTTTCGCCAGGCACCCAAAGATGGTGGGGATCGGTGAGACGGGGCTGGATTACCATTACGACAAATGGCCACCGGAGATGCAGCAGCAAAGCCTTCGCCGCCATATCGTGGCCGCACGGGAAACCGGGTTGCCGCTTATTATCCATGCCCGGAACGCCGATGAAGACATGGCCGCAATCCTGCGTGAAGGATATGAGGAAGGGCCGTATACCTGTGTGATGCACTGCTTTTCATCAGGGCGTGCATTGGCAGAGGCGGCGCTGGAGATGGGGTTTTATCTGTCAATGTCCGGGGTTGTGACGTTCAGGAATGCGGAGGATTTACGGGCAATCTTTGCCGATGCGCCGCTGGAACGGGTTCTGGTGGAGACGGATGCGCCGTATCTGGCCCCCGTCCCGAAACGTGGAAAACGCAATGAACCCGCCTATGTGGCCCATACGGCCATCGTTGGAGCACAGGTTTTCGGTGTGACGACGGAAGAATTTTCGAAGGCGACTACCGCCAATTTCCATCGCCTGTTTGCGAAAGTCCCGAACACATGAGCGGAGATATTCTACGCGCAACGATTCTCGGATGCGGCTCATCGGGAGGCGTACCGCGCCTTGGTGGGGAAGATGGCGGCGGAAACTGGGGGCAATGCGACCCCACAAATCCAAAGAACCGACGCCGACGCTGCGCTCTGCTGGTCGAGCGGATCGGGGCGGAAGGGACAACGCGGGTGCTGGTCGATGCAGGGGCCGATGCGCGGGAGCAATTGTTATCGGCCAACGCCGGAACAGTGGATGCAGTGCTCGTAACCCATGAACATGCGGATCATATTCACGGGATTGATGATTTGCGGCCCATCGTGCTGAACCGGCGCGAGCGGCTGGACATCTGGACCGACCCCGATACAGGCAAAATGCTGCAATATCGCTTCGCCTATGTCTTCGATCAGCCCGAAGGCAGCCCGTATCCACCAATCTTCAATCTGCGTATCCATGACGGATCGGTTCGGGTGGACGGGGCGGGTGGCGCAATCGAAGCCGTAGCGCATGTGGTGGATCACGGGCCGAATTTCGAGGCGAGGGGATTTCGTTTCGGCGGGCTGGCCTACACACCCGATGTGAGCGCGTTGCACGATGACAGCGCCGCAAAACTGGCCGATCTGGATGTCTGGATCGTGGATGCGCTGCGCTGGACGGAGCATCCAACCCATGCGCATGTGGATCAGGCACTGGAATGGATCGCAGCGATCAAGCCCAAACGGGCAGTGTTGACGAACCTGCATATTGATCTGGATTATGAAGAACTGGCCGCATATTTGCCGAAGAATGTGGAACCGGCCTGGGACGGGATGCGGATTGAACTGGCGGGTTGAGAAGACCTGCTACTCCAACCCTGGCTCATCAAGAATACCGCGAGGACAACCGGGAGATTGGGTTGGAGCGGCGGTTATCAGTGTGGCAACAGGGGTAGCCGGGTCGATCTGACCCCGCAAAGTAATCGTGATTTCACGGATCAGCACGCGCCCGCCCTGCCCCCGGCATTTCACCTGTACACGCTCGCCCGCGCCCGACCCAAAAGCGGTATCAAAGGCCGCACGCAAATCCCGTGTCTCGATCTGCTGGCCCACGCGATCCGCAAGGAAAGTGCCGACAGCTGAATCGTTGATGGCATCAGTCAGCAGAAGCGTATCATCGAAATATTCGTCCGCGCCCCCTTTGGCAAAATAACAGGTGCCATGCTTGATCCATTCATGCCGGTCGAGAAGGCTTTGCGCTCCGGGCATGGCGAAATCGAGCGCAGCGCGGGTTTCTGCATCGACTTCCGGGGCAGGTAATGCGCGCCAATTGCGGGCAGTATCCAGACGCACGAGCATGGTCGGAACACCGCAGAAGAACGTGCCATTCGGCTGGGGCCACAGACCATGGATCGATAGCCGTCTCCCTGCTTCGGGCAAGTCTCCGGCATTGAGGGCCACGCATTCTGCGCGCGAGGGATTACGCTCGCAAAAGGCAGGTTGCCAACTCAGGGCGAGAAGGTTTTCGGTGGATTCCATGCGATCATCAGGCGTGGCGATCTGCGGTGCGGGACTATCCGTGGCAGGAATGGCGTGGATGCCGCAAGCGGTGGAGACCCAACGCGCAGAAGTAACGGGGGCATCAGGTATGCGCACCTGAAAGAAATCGCCACCCTCTTCGTTGATCGCAATCATGTCATAGGCGCGGCGTGGCTCGGTCTGTATGTCACCGGGATTGGTGCGCCGGTTCTTGGACTGGAACGCATCACAGGCCTCAAAAGAAATGAAATATCCGGTCAGTGGCTCTGCGCCCTGCGCCGGACCGCCGAGTGCCATTGCCAAAACCAGTGCCGAAACCGTTGCACGCATCCGTTCTCTCCCTCGCATCTTTGCCAAACCATGTATCATGGTGAAACGGCATGGGGTAAAAATCCGGCTTGAGTGACCCGCCCCCCCATGACAAGGAAGGGCATGATTCGTGCGCCTGCAACCGTTCCGAAAAATGATCTGCCGTCCTTCGCCGGACGGGTGAGTGCGCGCGTGGCGCTTGCGCCCTATACGTGGTTTCGGGTCGGGGGTGAGGCAGAAATCCTGTATGCGCCACAGGATACGGACGCGCTGGCCGGAGCACTGCGGATATGGGCCGGACCGGTTTTACCCATCGGGGTTGGCTCAAACCTGCTGGTGCGGGATGGTGGCATTGAAGGACTGGTCGTGCGGCTTGGGCGGGGATTTGCCGGAATTGCGATCGAAGGCGAAACAATCCGGGCGGGCGCGGCAGTTCCTGATGCAAAGCTGGCACAAGCGGCCCAACGCGCAGGGTTGGCAGGGCTGGAATTCTATCGCGGAGTGCCGGGAACAGTGGGCGGTGCTGTGCGGATGAATGCGGGATGCCATGGCACGGAAACCTGCGACCGGCTAATCGAAGCGACGGTGGTTTTACGGGACGGCACGGTTCAAACCCTCTCGAATGACGCACTTGGGTTTGCCTATCGCCATTGCGACTTGCCAGAGGATGCAATTCTGGTGGAAGCGGTATTTCGCGGAACGCCCGATAAGCCGGACGCCATCGCAAACCGCATGGCCGACCTGATGACAGCACGAGAAGAAGCACAGCCCGTGCGGGAAAAAACCGGCGGCTCGACCTTTCGCAATCCCCCCGGTGAAAGCGCATGGAAGCTGATCGATAATGCCGGTTGCCGGGGATTGCGGTTCGGTGGGGCGCAGGTGAGCGAGAAGCATTGCAATTTCCTCATCAATCATGGCGATGCCACCGCCGCCGATCTGGAAACATTGGGCGAGACTGTGCGGGAACGGGTAATGGCCGCGTCGGGCCACGATCTGCATTGGGAAATTCGCCGCGTGGGCCAGGCATGAAAAATTACATCTCGCACCCACACATGCATGTATGCTTGAAGCGGCGTGAGATTTCCGTCTTCGCGGAAATGACATTTGGGGGCCAGACATGAGCCGTCAGTTTCAGCGCATTGCCGTTCTCAAGGGCGGACCTTCTGCCGAACGGGAAGTTTCGCTCGTATCGGGCCACGAATGTGCAGTCGGGCTGCGCGAGGCCGGGTATGATGTAACGGAAATCGATGCGGGCGCTGATCTGGTCGCGCAATTGACTGAAGCGCGGCCCGATGCGGTCTTCAATGCATTGCACGGACGATGGGGCGAGGATGGGTGTGTGCAGGGCGTCCTGGAATGGATGCGGTTGCCCTATACCCATTCCGGCGTTCTGGCATCGGCACTGGCAATGGACAAAGTACGTGCAAAAGCTGTGTTTGCCGCTGCGGGCCTGCCGGTCGCTGAAGATCTGCTCGCGATCCCCGCCGATATTGCCGCCGATCATGTCATGGAACCACCCTATGTGGTCAAGCCGTGGAACGAGGGATCATCGGTCGGAATCCATCTGGTTCTGGATGGCGCGAACCGCCCTCCGGCAGTCGATACGCCAGAGGCTCCTGCCCTGCTGATGGTCGAACGGTATGTGCCGGGGCGTGAACTGACGGTGGCCGTGAGAAATGGTGAACCGCTGGCGGTTACAGAGATTTTTGTGGATGGCTGGTATGATTACCACGCCAAGTACAGCGCGGGTGGCTCGCGACACGAGATTCCGGCGAATATTCCGAAGGCACTCGCCACGCGCTGTCTGGATGCGGCGACACTGGCCCACGATACGCTGGGTTGTCGGGGTGTCTCTCGCACGGATTTTCGCTATGATCCCGATGCCGATCATCTGATCGTGCTGGAAACAAATACACAACCGGGGATGACCCCGACATCATTGGTGCCGGAACAGGCCGCACAACTTGGGGAAACCTTCCCCGAATTGGTGTCGTGGATGGTGGAGGATGCCTCGTGCGACAGGTAGAAGAAGCGCATGGGCGCGACCCTGCGCCCCCCGTCATGCACGCCGAACCAAGGCCGAAGAACCGGGAAAAAACCAAAGCCCGCGCAAAATGGCAATTCCCGGCCTTGTTCACGAAACGCCGCCTTTTGAGCCTTTGGCTTCCTGCTGCACTGATCGCAGGGGCCGCCCTTATCGCCTTCAATTGGCAAAGCATTCGCAACGCAACATTGAATCGGGCCGAGGCTGTGCGTACCGCTGTTATCAACCACCCCGAATTCGCCGTAACAGATTTGGAAATCAGCGGCCATATCCAGCTTTCCGTCCATGAAATCGGACGAATTGTGGGGATTAAGCCCGGTACGCGCTCTATCTCTTCCCTGCGTTTCGATGCGCGGCAAGCGCGTGAAACACTTCTGGCGAATCCATGGATCGAGCGCGCGTCCGTTGCCGTTGACCCCTCTGGTGTGATGAAAATTTCGATCATCGAGCGCATCCCGGTCGCGGTTTGGCGCAATGATGAGGGTTTTTTCCTGATTGACGACACAGGCCATGCCATTGTTTCGATTGGCAGTGCCGATGAGCGGCTGGACTTGCCCTTATTGATCGGCACAGACGCGAACAAGGCCGTGGCCGATGCCCAGGCGCTGTTGCAGGCGGCCCCCTCGGAAGCACTACCCCGGATCGTGGCGTTGGTCAGACGGGGAAGTCGTCGGTGGGATCTCGTCACCGATAGCGGCCTAGTCGTGAAACTACCCGCTGACAATCCACTTGATGCCCTGCGCCTGTTCATTGACCGGCAATTGGAGAAACGCCTGTTACCCTTTGCCGTGACCGGAATCGACCTGCGCCTGCCGGACGAACCACCCGTAATTCGGCTGGAGCCGGGTACAAGCGAAATGCGGGATGAATTGTTGCGCACCCTGCGGACGACTTATCGGTGAGCGGTCTTCCTGTCTTACGCGCCTTTGAGGCGATCCGGGGACGTGTGGCGACGGCGCTGGGCGGTGAACGATTGGCCGTGATTGACCTCGGCAGCTCGCGGATTTCCTGCCTTATCGCGGAAATCCGGCACTCCCTGCTTGATCGTACATTACTGGACCGGGATGTCGATATTTATGCCGCGCTGCGTGTTGTGGCCGCGTCCAGTGCGCCCTCCGCCGGGATGAAGGATGGCACCATACATGACCCAAAGGCGACAGCGGAAGCGTTGCGAACCGTCTTGCGCGACATCCACGATCAGAGTGGCATAACACCCGACCGCGCCCTCTTTGCCCTTTCGGGCGGATCACCCCGAACCTTGCAAACGGCATCAACCAGCGCAATTCCGGTGCGGGTGGTGGACGATGCCACGGTCGGGCGGATCATGGCATCCTGTAGACAGGAAATTGCCTTGCGTATTCGCCGCCCCCTGCACATCGAACCGCTGGACTTTACGCGCAATGGTGTGCCGGAAATCGCTGATCCAAGGGGGCATGGTGCCCGTACCCTTGGGATGCGCTTCGGGATCGTGACAGTGGAGCGCCAAGCACTCGAACGCCTCGGAGCGGTGGCCAGCGGAGCGGGATTGGCCGTCTCTGGCGTGGCCTGTGCCGCCGCTGCAAGCGGTTTTGCCGCCCTGACGCAGGATGAACTCGATCTGGGCGCAACAGTTGTGGACATCGGCGCGCATGTTACCGGAGTTGCCAGCTTCTATCGCAACCGACTGCGCTCGGTTCATTCTATCAGCATTGGCGGGGCAGCAATGACGCGCGACCTCGGCGAAGCGATGGGGATCAGTTTCGACGATGCCGAGGCCATGAAGGTCGGCCCTCATGCGGCCGGCTTCTCCGCTGATCCATCCATTCTGGGTGGAGCAGGGCCGGGGGAACCCACGATGGTTCTGACCGGAGTGATCCGTCCACGCGTGGAAGAGATATTCGAACTTGTTCGCGCCGTTCTACCGACGGGCGAACCGCGCCCTGTCATTCTGACCGGCGGGGGCAGCCGGATGCAGGGCATGGTTCAGGCGGGAACCGCTGTTCTCGACCGACGTGTACGGTTGGGGCGAGCAATCCGCACACGGGGCGCGTCACAATCAGTTCTTGGACCTGAATTCGCCGCCGTGAATGGATTACTCGCCCACGCCATACGGTTGCAATGCGAACCATGGGCCGAAGCGATGTCCACAGTACGCGATGGCGAACAGGCATTCGGCGGTTTACGCCAATGGCTTCGGGAAAATTGGTGACTTTTAATCTAAAGTAAAACCCTTGAATCGATGTCAAAATAACCCATTAAGCTGAAATTTACCCTGTGACATCTCTGAAAATTTCGTTACGATTCCGAATCACGAGCAGAAAAAAAAATAACAAAACTAAAACAATCAACATACAGGCGGAACCATGGCTTTGAATCTTGGGGCGGTAGACGACCATGACATGAAGCCGAAGATTACGGTCTTCGGTGTTGGTGGCGCAGGCGGCAATGCCGTCAACAACATGATTAACAAAAACCTGGAAGGCGTGGAGTTCGTCGTAGCGAACACCGACGCTCAGGCAATCGAGCAATCCCGTTCCTCGCGCCGGGTACAACTTGGCGGTGGGGTTACGGCAGGTCTCGGTGCAGGGATGAAACCCTCCATCGGGCGCGAAGCTGCCGAAGAAACCATCGACGAGTTGATCGATCACCTCAACGGCGTGAATATGTGCTTCATCACTGCCGGTATGGGCGGTGGCACTGGAACCGGCGCAGCGCCTGTGATCGCAAAGGCCGCTCGTGAACTGGGTGTCCTAACCGTTGGCGTCGTCACAAAGCCTTTCTCGTTCGAAGGTGCAAAGCGTATGCAGCTTGCCGAGGATGGCCTCGAAGAGCTTCAACAATATGTCGATACGCTCATCATCATTCCGAACCAGAACCTGTTCCGCATCGCGACCGAGAGCACGACCATCATGGACGCGTTCAACCTCGCGGATGACGTGCTGTATCAGGGCGTCAAGGGCGTGACGGACCTGATGGTCATGCCGGGCCTCATCAACCTCGACTTTGCAGATGTGCGCACTGTCATGGGCGAAATGGGCAAGGCGATGATGGGTACAGGCGAAGCCGAAGGTGAAGGCCGCGCGGTCGAAGCCGCCGAGAAAGCCATCGCGAACCCACTGCTGGACGACGTGTCACTGAAAGGCGCGCGGGGCGTTCTCATCAACATCACTGGTGGATCTGACCTGAAACTGTTCGAAGTCGATGAAGCGGCGAGCCGCATCAAGCAGGAAGTTGATCCGGGTGCGAACATCATCGTAGGTTCGTGTTTCGATGACAGCCTGAAGGGCCATATGCGCGTTTCTGTCGTCGCGACCGGTATTGAAGCCGAATCGCAAGCTGCGCGCGGCGCAGAACCTGCCCGTCTGGGTGGAGCAACCCGCCCCCGCCGGGCCATTCCGGCTCCACGTTATGCCAGTGATGCGGCTGGCGACCGTGAGATTGGCGCAGGCACGCGCCATGCCGTGCGTCAGGCGGTTGGATCGCGTAACGAAGAAGTCCAGGCACCGATCACAGTTGATGACTACGCCGAAGAGCCTCTCGCTGCGACCGGCACGGATGGCATCGCACCACCACACATGCCAGGCAATGCGCCGACGGTCTCAACCCAGGGCGCCATCACAACAGTCATTGATCCGTCTGTTGCGGAAGCCTCCACGATGGGCGCTACGGCTGCTCCCAGCGAGAATAGTGGCATCACGGCCCGTGCGGGATTGAACCTGATCCGGCGTGTTGCTGACAGTCTGGGCGGACGTTCATCTGACAATGAAGCTGCGTCCGCAAAAGCGCCGTTCAAAGGCGAGAGCATTGATGGCGATGGCCCACCCGATGACGATGCGCTTCAGATTCCTGCGTTTCTGCGACGTCAGGCGAACTGATCAACATCACGGGTCGGTGAATCCGCACCACAACCTGTAACGAAACAAAAGGCCGGGTATTTCCCGGCCTTTTTACATTAGAGAGCAATGCGCCTAAAGAATTAACCATTTGTCAACAAAATTATCCTGGGGTTCATTCTTTGAAAACCATTGTTGCAATCTGACATAAAGTTTGAATTGTCGGGTCGTGTACTGACTGCTACTTCATCCTCGTCTTTTCGTCTCACGAGGTTTTCATATGCAGCGCACTCTTGCCCGCAAGGCCCGCCTTTCCGGAGTCGGTGTCCATAGCGGCCAGCCTGCGACGGCCACGATCCTTCCCGCCCCTTGCGATACCGGCGTTCGATTCATCCGCATCGATATAGGGGATCGGAACAACCTGATCGATGCGCGTTTCGATACGGTGACGGATACAGCACTTTGCACCTGCATAGGCAATGATGATGGCGTGAAGGTCTCGACCATAGAGCATCTGATGGCTGCATTGGCCGGATGCGGCATAGATAATGCGCTGATCGAAGTTGATGGCCCCGAAGTGCCGATCATGGATGGCAGTTCGGAACCCTTCCTCACCGCTCTGCTCGCCGCCGGAACGATTGAGCAGGATGAACCGCTGCGGGCGATCCGTATTCTCAAGCCAGTGACGGTTCATCTTGGAGACAAAACTGCTGAACTGCTGCCAGCCGACCATTTTGAAATCGAGTACGATATTGATTTCACCGATGAGGCCATCGGAAAACAACGCCGGGTCGAGCGATTTACGGGTGATGCCTTTATTCGTGATTATGCAAATTCCCGCACCTTCTGCACCCTGAGTGACGTTGAAGCCCTTCGCAAAATTGGGTTCGCGCGAGGTGGCACTCTCCAGAATGCTATCGTTGTGGATAAAGGCCGCGTTCTCAATCGTGAGGGTCTGCGCCACCGGGATGAATTCGTCCGCCATAAGATGCTCGACGCCGTTGGCGATCTTGCCTTGGCTGGTATGCCGGTAATTGGACGCTATCGCGGAGTTCGCGCAGGGCATGACATGACAAATCGTCTGCTTCACGCCCTTTTCGCT
The DNA here is from genome assembly GCA_937957975.1 of uncultured Neomegalonema sp. Taxonomy (GTDB): domain Bacteria; phylum Pseudomonadota; class Alphaproteobacteria; order Rhodobacterales; family Rhodobacteraceae; genus JAHDDY01. The sequence continues at coordinate 1,609 of CALFFK010000038.1, read as the reverse complement.
GATCTTTCCGCATGGCGCTACGAGGAAGTGACCGACCGGGGGCTGGTGGCTCTCGACTATGCAACGCCGGATCCAGTCCGCGATCTTGCCTACGCCTGATCTAACGTTCCCAATTATCACCGACCACAGGCGCTCGTGATTTGCTCAGGAGCGCCTTTTTTCTTATTTGAGATTGGATGATCCGGAACCGGATCTGTCCGCAAGGTTATTTTGGAGAAAGTGATGGGTCTGTTTTCGCGAAAGAAACCGCGCTCATGGCTCGGCAGATACATCATTCATATTGGCGGGTTCGGCCTCCTCGCATTGTTATTCGGTGCTGTTCTCACCTCCATGCTCATCGGGGACATCAAAAACCTCGTCACCCTGCGGTCAGTGGACGCCGCCGTCGTCTCGACCCGTGCGGAATGTGAACTTTTCTGGACCGAAACAGGCGACCGGCGCAGCCGCATGGCCGAATCCTGTGACGAGGCGGAAACCCTGCGCGACGAATCCACCGAACGCCTGTATCGCGTCGAGCAGAGCAATTTCGCGACCGTTGAATGGACAGCCTCCGATGGGCAATCCTATCGCGCGGAACTCGATAAAATTGATACCAAAAGCTTTCGCAATCCCCAACCGGGCGAGACTGTCACCGTGCTGGCGCGTGGCGGTGACACGCCAAAAGCAGCGGCCCCTGAAGGTACGAAAGACTTCACCATAACACTGGCACTTCTCGCCTTTTGTATCTGGATGGCATGGCCGCCCCCCAAACCCGGAAAAGAACGCGTACCCTTCATCTACGTCAAACGGATAAAGGGTAAGGGCTTTTTCGGTTCAATCTTTGCCGGGCTGCACAATATGATTGCGGGTTGGGCATTTTACGGCGCGGTCCTTGGCGCATTTGTCGCTTGCTATGGCGGATATATGTTTTTGACGGCCCCAAAAGCCGACATCTTCGTCGCCGGAGAAGCGCGTGTCGTGGATATTGAGAAAAGCTGTCGTCTGTCGCCCTCTAACGGAAATATCATCAAGCTCGAAGCGACCCAGAAAATTTCATGCGATCGAGCCAGAGCCATCGCAGAAAATCGTCCCGAAGAAAATTATCGTATTCTGGACAGGGTTGCCTATACGCTTCGCTACACTGACAAGTCAGGTACGGAACATGACGAGATCGTGTCTGGCACAAGAATGGATGATCTCGCCCCGGCAATTGACGATACAGTACCTATTGAAATTGCAGAGAAAGACCCGACAAGGATGCGCATATTCAAGGAGCGTAATGCCGAAGATGACGGGATGTCGCTCGACAAAATGTTAATGGTTTACGGAACATTGTTTGCCTTATTGTGCTGCCTGTTCGCATGGCTACTGGGAGTCGGGATCAACTGGGCGCGCATCGCCCGGATCGGACGCCGTGCATAGGAGATACTCAGTCGCGGCCTTCAATGCGAAAAGCGGTTCCATAGCAGGGACCACGTACGCTATGATTAAGCATAAACGTGCCGACCAACCCGTTTCGGGCTTCGGCGAAATCGAAGATTGGGGTGACTGCATGTCAAGTACCGACCTCTTCCATGGCCGCATTCTGCGGTCTGCCCTTTTGGTTACACTGGCCCTTTCGCTTGGTGCC
>CALFFK010000037.1 GCA_937957975.1 uncultured Neomegalonema sp. | reverse complement strand
AATAGTGGCAAACGCTCGTCTGTGAAGGCAACCAGCGCGACGACATCGCCACTTTCATAAAAGCCCAATGCCTCGGACGGATTGTTTACCGAAGACTGAATCTGCTTACCGGCCAGATCCTTGGCAACTGCACCACCGCCTTTATAGGGGATATACTTGATTTCAAGGTCATAATTATCATTCAGGAAATCAGTGATGATGTTGTCTTCAGAGTTCTTGCCAGTGCCCCCCATGACCCATTTGTTGCCACGGTTTTTGGCTTCTGCGAGGAACTCTTCAAAAGTGTTGATGCCTTCATCCTTGTGAACCCACAGCAGGAACGTGTCTTCCGCCATCCGGCCCACAGGGGCGAACTCCATAATATCGACCTTCAGGCCCGGTTGGCGAAGCGGCGTGGTGAAGAATGAATTCAGCGTGACCATGATCGTGTGATCGGGGTCGTTTACGCCCTTCATATATGTCAGTGCTTCAGCGCCGGAGCCGCCCGACTTGTTCGTTGGAACCAGCGGCTTGCTGGCCAGTTCATTCTTTTCCACGATCGACTGCATCAGGCGCGCCATTTTATCAGCTCCACCGCCCTTGCCCGCCATAATGACAAAATCAATGGGCTTTGATGGCTCGAAAGCCGATGCGGCAGTAGCCGCGAGCGCCATGCCGAGCGCGGCTGCGCCAAGCGTCAGATTTTTGAGTAACTTCATCGGTTGTCCCTCCGGTTATTGCCCCTGGTGCGGGGCGTTACGCGGTGCTGTCTTTTGCTGGCAGCTTGCCGCTATTGGTTTTCCGCACTCCAAGTGTCACGCAGCCAGTCACTTTGCGCAACATCGTTTCTCAAAGCAGTACGCCCACGCATCAATGAACCAAAATCACAGGCATGATTGCGTGATCGATCACTGCTTGCGTATTTCCACCGAACACGGTTTCCCGTTCATGGCTGTCGCCATAAGCTCCCATAACAAGTGTATCGGCCCCCGCTTTAGCGGCTTCGTTAAGCAAGTCACGCCCAACCGACTCACGCGCCTTAAAGCGCACCAAACGTGCATCAACTCCACGCAATGTCATCGAGGTGACGAGGTCTTCCGCTGTCGCCCCGTGGATTTCTTCACCCGCAGACAAAATCGTAACCTGCTTTGCCGCTTCGATCAGCGGCATGGTCAGCGCAACCGCACGGCTCGCTTCGACAGAACCGTTCCAGGCAATAGCAATATGCTCACACAGGGTTTCGGGTGCGCTCTCACGCGGCGGACACATCATTACAGGACGTCCACTCGCGAACAGCGCCGAACGCAGTGTATTCGCACCAAGATTCCGATCACGGTCAGGCTTGGGAACCATGATAAGGTCCGCCAGCCGACCGTAATACTTCAGCACATCAATCTGCCGACCTGATGCCTCCTGCCACAAGGCCGATGGCACTCCTGATCCGGCATCGCCGATCACCAAACCCATTGCGCCGACAAGATCGAGGAATTCTGCGTGGAGCGTACGTTCCTCCTCGTCGGCCAATTTAGAGGCCGAAGTCGCGATCTGCTCGCGCATAAACCCCGGAATCGGCACACCATATGGCAACATATCTGTGGGGCGCGGGCGACAGTGTAACACCGTCACATGCGCCCCAAACCGTTTGGCCAGCACGGCAGCATGCGCAAGGACATTATTGCCCTTGTTATCGCCGCGCACCGGCAGGGTGATAGTGCGGATAGTCATGGGCGGCCCCTCATAATCTGCATCCCGGATACAGTGATGCACTGCTGATCCGGGAATGTCCCCTAACCAGAGCCTCCCCCGACCAACACGGCGTCATTTCATGCCGTGGCACATCCGGGACAGCGATATAGAGAAGGCCGCCCATCCTCAGAACAGCCCCTGCACGTTGCCGTCATCGTCGAGCATGATGCTCTCTGCCGAAGGAACACGTGGCAGACCTGGCATTGTCATAATCTCCCCACAGATCGCCACGACGAAGCCAGCACCTGCCGACAACCGCACTTCCCGTACAGGAATGTCAAAGCCCGTGGGCGCACCGCGCTGGTTCGGGTCGGTCGAGAAGCTGTATTGCGTCTTGGCCATGCAAACCGGAAGATTGCCATACCCCTGCTCTTCCCATTGGGCGAGCTGATCGCGGATCTTCTTGTCCATCGTTACCGATTCAGCGCGATAGATGCCCTTGGCGATGGCTTCAACCTTATCTGCAAGGCCCATATCATCGGGGTAGAGTGGTTTGTATGCCGCCTTGCCGCTGTCGATGATTTCCACGACTTTATTGGCCAAATCAACTGTGCCTTCGCCGCCCTTGGCCCAATGCATACACAGCACAGCCTCAGTACCTTTCGACGCAACAAAATCCTTCACCGCCTGCACTTCAGCGTCGGTATCGCCCGCGAAATGGTTGATCGCGACGACCACTGGAACACCGAACTTGCCGAGGTTTTCGATGTGCCGCCCAAGGTTCGCACAACCGCTGTTGACGGCATCCACGTTCTCGTTGCCGAGATCGCCCTTGGCGACACCCCCGTTCATCTTCATCGCACGAATCGTGGCGACGAGGACAACGGCTTTCGGTTTCAGGCCCGCCTTGCGGCATTTGATATTGAGAAACTTCTCTGCACCCAGATCAGCCCCGAAGCCCGCTTCCGTTACGACATAATCGCACAGTTTCAACGCGGTCTTGGTTGCAACGACCGAGTTACAACCATGGGCGATGTTCGCGAAGGGACCGCCATGCACGAAGGCCGGGTTATTCTCAAGCGTCTGCACGAGGTTTGGCTGCATCGCATCTTTCAGCAGCACGGTCATCGCGCCATCTGCCTTCACGTCACGGCAATAGACGGGGCTGCGGTCACGGCGATAGGCGACAATCATGTCACCGAGGCGCTTTTGCAGATCATCAAGATCATTGGCGAGACACAGGATCGCCATGACTTCAGACGCCACAGTGATGTCAAAACCCGCCTCACGCGGGAAGCCGTTGGCCACGCCACCAAGGGATGCCGTGATTTGGCGCAAAGCGCGGTCATTCATGTCGAGAACGCGCCGCCAAACGACCCGGCGCACGTCGATGTCCTGCTCGTTGCCCCAGTAAATGTGGTTATCGATCATCGCTGAACACAGGTTATG
>CALFFK010000036.1 GCA_937957975.1 uncultured Neomegalonema sp. | reverse complement strand
GTATTGGCGATGTACAGGTTTCGCAGGGCGACCTTTCGGCCGCGCTCGACAGCTACCGCTCAGGGCTTGCGATAGCCGAGCGTCTTGCCGGTTCTGACGAGGGCAATGCCGGATGGCAGCGCGACGTTTTAGTCAGTCATTCCAAACTGGGGGTATTTTATTTACGCAAGAATGACCGGGCCGCTGCCACTGATTCATTCAGGAAAGCGAAGGGTATATCCGGGCGGCTCGTGGCGCGCGATCCGACCAATGCCCAATGGAAACGGGATGCGGATTTTATCGATTCCATTCTTTCCCGCCTTGGGGCCATTGAATGACCGATACATCTTCCTCCCGCACCGCGAAGGTGGTGACAACGCTCTGCACCGGCGGGCTGCTTGGGGCGGCAATAGGGTTTGCTGCGAATTTTATGTCGGTGCAGGAAAGTGTCTGCGGGATCGGCGGGCATGGGGTATCGGATTTCTGTGGGCGCTTCGGAATCGGAGGCAGGCCAACAAGGGAGGAGCGGGTGGACTGGGCTGCACGTCCGTTAGGCGATTGTGATGCCTTGCGGGGGCATGTTGCCGCGTATCCCACTGGAGCCTATCGTTCGGAAGCCGCCGACTTGCTCGCCGCACGGGAGGAAAGCGTAACAGTGCAATGGACGCCGGAGGTGCGCACCTTGCCACTCTCGATGCCGGGATACGATGTGACCGATACCCGCGAAACCGCGCAGCAGGAAACGCGCGAGCGTGTCATCGCCCTTGCGCGACAGCAATGTGAAGGATTTGCCATCACCACCCGCTTTCGCCTGCGCGGGACGCGAACGCAACTGTTCGAATGGGACTGCGAAACCCGAAGCGACGGAGTTGCCTGTGCGTGGCAGGGGCAGGCGGTGTGCGATCTGAACGTGCGGGTCGAGAAAACGGTAGAGACATGCGGGTGAAACCATTATTTTGCACCACCCTGACGAAACAGTCAGGGTCTTGATGGGGCGGGCCTTGGCCGTTGGGGTGTTGCCCTGAAGGACGGGTGAGGCGGGTTTTTCGAAAATCCTCTGGCTTTGCGGGACGGCATGAGTAGGGTCCGCGCGGACACTGCTTGCTCTGGGGACATCTGCCATGACCGACGCTGCGCTCGCCCAAATGCCGAACGCCATCCGTATTCTTTCGCTGGATGCCGTAAAAGCCGCCAATTCCGGCCATAGCGGGATGCCCATGGGCATGGCCGATGCGGCCACGGCGCTGTTTACGCAGCATATGAAGCTGGATGCGAGTGATCCGCATTGGCCCGACCGGGACCGCTTTGTCCTGTCGGCGGGGCATGGATCAATGCTGTTATACTCGGTGCTGCATCTGCTCGGCTATCAGGACATGAGCCTCGATGAGCTGAAGAATTTCCGCCAGCTCGGCGCGAAGACTGCCGGACACCCGGAATACGGCCATGCGGCGGGGATCGAGACGACCACCGGCCCGCTGGGTCAGGGCATTGCGACGGCTGTGGGGATGGCGCTGGGTGAGCGGATGCTCAATGCGCGCTTCGGGGACGATCTGGTCGATCACCATACCTATGTCATCGCGGGTGATGGCTGTCTGATGGAGGGGGTCAGCCATGAAGCAATTGATCTGGCGGGGCATTTGCAACTCGGCAAGCTGATCGTCCTGTTCGATGATAACGGCATCACGATTGACGGTTCGACCAGCCTCTCCACATCAATGGACCAAATGACGCGCTTTTCCGCCGCCGGGTGGGATGTGATGGAAGTGGACGGGCATGACATGGATGCGGTCAGCGCCGCCATCGAAAGCGCGAAGGAATCGGATCGCCCCTCGATGATCGCGTGCAAGACCGTGATCGGGTTCGGCGCACCAAAAGCCGCCGGAACGTCGAAAGCCCATGGCGCGATTACCGCCGATGATGAGATCGCGGGTGTACGTGAGGCGGTGGGCTGGAATCACCCGCCGTTTGAACTGCCCGAAGATGTGGTCGGGTTATGGCGGCAAGCAGGGCAACGTTCTGCCGGTGCGCGCGGGGATTGGGTTAAACGACTGGCGGCATCGCCGGATCGGGCCGCGTTCGAGACTGCGATGAATGGCGAGTTGCCCGCATCGCTGGACGAAGCAATGGCAACATACCGGGCAACCCTGGTAAAGGATGCGCCAAACGTGGCGACCCGCAAAGCATCGGAAATGGCGCTTGAGGTCATCAATGCACAAACACCATTGACGGTGGGCGGGTCTGCCGATTTGACCGGCTCCAACAACACGCTGACCAAGGGAATGGATGCGGTTGTGCCGGGGGCTTATGATGCTCGGTATGTCTATTTCGGGGTGCGTGAGCATGGGATGGCCTCGGCGCTGAACGGATTGGCGCTGCATGGCGGGTTCGTTCCTTATGGCGGCACGTTCCTCGTGTTTACCGATTATGCGCGGGCGGCGATGCGCCTGTCGGCGCTGATGGGGCTGCGGGTCATCTATGTGATGACGCATGATTCCATCGGGCTGGGCGAAGATGGGCCAACCCATCAGCCGGTCGAGCATGTGGCGAGTCTGCGGGCGATGCCGAATATGCGGGTTTTCCGGCCCTGTGATGCCGTCGAGACGGCGGAATGCTGGCAAGTGGCGCTCGCACAGAAAGGAACACCCTCCACACTGGCCTTGTCGCGGCAAAACCTGCCAACGCTGCGGAATGTGGATGCAGGTATGAATATGAGTGCAAAGGGCGCTTATATCCTGCGTGAAGCGGATGGAGCGCGGGATGTCACGTTCCTCGCCACCGGCTCGGAAGTGCATCTGGCGGTCGAGGCAGCGGAGCGGTTGGCCGGTGAGGGCGTGAAAGCGGCAGTGGTGTCGATGCCATCGTGGGATGTGTTTGACCAGCAGGAGGCAGGTTATCGCGCACAGGTGCTCGGCGATGCCCCCCGTATCGCCATTGAGGCCGGGGTCGAGATGGGGTGGTCACGTTATACCGGCGATGCGGATGCATTTATCGGGATGAACAGCTTCGGGGCATCAGCTCCGGCGGGCAAATTGTTCGAACATTTCGGCATTACGGCGGATGCGCTGATCGCAAAGGCCAAAGCGACACTCGGTAAAGCCTGATTTCGTTTATTGCTCCTGCTTTATGCGGGGCCTGGAGTATTCGGCGATCAAGATGGGTCAGGAATTGCGCCAGGAGCCGCGCATTTCCTGACACTCTTTGGTTCAACCTGATCGCCGATTACTCTAGGAAAATAAAAAACGCCGCCCGGATGAACCGGGCGGCGTTTTTTATTTTCTGTATGCCGTCCTGTGTCAGCAATGGCGTCAGGAATATGCATTCCTGACGCCGACGCT
>CALFFK010000035.1 GCA_937957975.1 uncultured Neomegalonema sp. | reverse complement strand
GCACGCATGTGCCCGCCCTTCTTTGGCTCAGCGGCATGGGCGCGGCTTGTCCAAAGCGCCGATGCGGAGGTTGCGGTCATGCCAAGTGCAGTTGCGCCAACCATGAAATCGCGCCGGTTTGCCTTGCGGTCGGCAAGCATACGCTCGATTGTGGTGTTTACGTCGGTCATTCTAGCTCCCAGAATCTTGTTCTCGCGGGGTAAAAATTGGTCGAAACCCTAAATTTTCTACACCGTCCTTTGTCTTCCACCGCGTACCATAATCGCTTCCGTAAACGGATGACAACAACATATCGAAACGGGCCTTTCAGGATTCATCGGGCCTGTGAGGCGAATGCACGGAACTGAAAAGGTGTCTCTGCAAGCACAGCCTAAAGTTCACCGAAGCAATGGAAACAACATGACGTGAGAGAACCACTCCTTCATTCAAAGCTGGATTGACTGGCCCAATACGGGGGGATTACCCCCGATTATCGACAACGGATGCCAAGCGATAGAATCGTGCCATGAGCAAAGCCGAGGCGACGGTCAACCCGATGACAAGGCCAAGCCATATCCCTACCGGCCCCATACCGAATGTGAATCCAAGCAACAGACAGGCCGGTATCCCCACTCCCCAATACGAAATCGCGGCCAGCACCATCGGCCAGTGTGTATCCTGCACCCCGCGCAGGAATCCCAGCGCCATGACCTGCGCGGCATCAACCAGTTGGAACAGCGCGGCCACCCCCATCAGCGCCACCCCCAGCGACAGGATCGCCGGAGCATCAGCATCGTTCATGTCGAGGAAAGCCGCCACGATCCATCGCCCTGCTCCCAGATAGGCCAATATCGACAGCATGACCGCCACCCCGGAAAGGGCCAGCGCCGCCCATGCCGCCCGCTGTAACTCGATGGTATTTTCTTCTCCGGCAAAGCGCCCCACGCGTACTGTCGCTGCCTGACTGACCCCCAGATGCACCATGAATGTCGCGGCCGCGACCTGCATCACGATTCCATGCGCAGCTAGCGGCCCGCTACCAATGGCGCCCATCATCAGTGCCGTTCCGGTGAACATCGCAGACTCTGACACCAACGTCAGCCCCACGGGCCAACCGAGATGGAACAGCCGCACCAGAATCTCGCGATCCATGCGCCACAGGTTGCGAAACAACTCCCACCGCGCCATCCCCGGCCCCCGTGCAGCATAGAGCGCCAACACAATCGCCGTTGCCGAATGCGACATCACGCTTGCCCAGGCCGCACCCCGGATACCCAGTTCCGGTGCGCCCGCATTCCCGAAGATCAACAACCAGTTCAGCCCGAAATTCAATACTACCGCCGCAATCGTCGCCCAAAGAACGACCCGTGTTCGTTCCAGCGCCGATAGATGCGAACGTAGCGTCGCGGTCAGCAAGGCAGGGACAAGCGCAAACATCGCAATGCGCATATAATCGGCGGTATCAGCGGCGGTACGCGGCACTTGCCCGGCGGCCAGCAGGATCGGCTCCGACAACCACAGCACCGGCATTGCGGCCAACCCGGCCCCAAGCGACAGCCATAGCCCCATGCGCGCCGTCCGCCGTACCGTCCGCTCGTCTCCCCGCCCGACCGCATCGGCAGCGGCCCCCATCGCCGCAATCGCAAATCCGGCGGCCAGGATGAACACCGCATGGAACACCGTCGTGGCCAATGCCCCCGCCGCCAGCGCCTCAACTGAATACCGCCCCAGCATAAGTGTATCGGTAAGCCCGATGAGAATCTGCGCCAGCAAACTCCCCACAAGCGGCAACCCCAGCACCAGTGTTCGCCAGACATGACGCCGAAAAGGCATCTGTGGCACAGGACTATCCATTCGCCATGGAAAAACCTCCAGGCTTACCCATCCGTTACATACCGGATCGGCCCATCCGAGCGCCCCTCCACGATCTGCGTCACATAGGGGTTGCCCGCCGCCTCGATCCCCGCCGTCGGCCCGCCCCAGACGATCTTGCCGTCATGCAGCATATACAGATCATCATAGGCATCCCGCGCCGAAGTCATATCGCTGGTAATCGACAACACGGTCGCGCCTGTCTCGCGGATACATTCGTCGATCAGGCGGTTGATGATCGACGTAGTAATCGGATCCAGTCCCGCCGTTGGCTCATCGAACAACAGCACCTTTGGGTCGCCCGCCATCGCCCGCGCGATCCCGACCCGTTTTTGCATACCGCCCGACAGCTCCGCCGGAAACAGATCAGCGGTTTCTTCAGGCAGGTTGACCATCGCCAGCTTTTCCACCGCGATCCGCCGTGCCTCTGCCGCTGATACGCCCTGATTCTGCAACAGCCGAAATGTAACATTCTTCCAGACCGGCAATCCGTCGAATAGCCCGCCCTGCTGGAACAACACGCCAACTGACTGCATTAGCTGTGTATGCGCCCTGCTTCCCGCGCGACGCACTGGCTCGCCATCAATTTCGATAGTGCCACCATCAGGGCGGTAGATGCCCGACAGGCATTTCATCAACACGCTCTTGCCGGATGCCGCAGCCCCGATCAGCACGGATTTGCGGTTCCGAGCGATCTGCAACTCGATTCCATCAAGTACAGTGGTTCCGGCGAAGGATTTCGTCACCCCGGACATGGTGATCATCGGGCGCGCATTCATCCGTTTGCAATCCGCTTGCGGCGATCTTTCATACGCATATGGGCGTCCTCTGATCCATCATGGAATGAGCCAAACCACTTGTCCCATGGCACTTCAAGATTGCCGTAATTACACTCAAAATAGCGATGATGCATCTGGTGATGAAATGTTCCCAGTGCGAGACGGTTCTGATCTTTCACGACCAGCCCCTCAAACCCCGTATGCGATGTCGCCGCCGTCAATGCCTGATGCTGCATGTGAAACAGGATATGCAGCGGGCTGGCCGGAATGACAAAATGTATCAGCACCGAGCTGAAGAACATCACATGCTCGACCGGGTGCATCGATAATCCCGACCATGGCCCGACATTCACATTCCGATGGTGCAGCGCATGGGCCAGCCGATAAAGCGGCGGCCAATGCAGCGCGCGGTGTATCCAGTAGAAATGAAAGCTGATCCATACCGGCGTCAGGAACAGGATCACGATAAAGGCCACCGGGTTTTCGCGCGGCAGCAATACGGGCGCATATCCGTTCCCCATCGCCCAGAACATCAAGACCTCGAACGCCGTCCAGACTGTGACGCCACTGGCCAGCGACCAGAACATATTGTCCGCCACCTGACTATCGAAGGTGAATACCCGTGCTTTCTTCGCCAGCTCGCGGGGGTCGAATTTCAGTCGATCCCCCTGCCGTTTGTGCCGGTGGAACCAGAGGTGCAGCCCCCCCGCCACCACCAGCATCAACACCATGTTCCGCACCCAGATCGCCGCGATCCAGCCGGGGGCGAGCGTCGCGGTCGTTTCCAATGATGGCTGGAACACAGCCCAACACAGGACTGCCAGCACCGTCAGGATTGCATTCTCCGCCAACGCAAACCACCGATCCGCCACCCAGCGCACCATACGTTTCGGCTCCGGCGGCCATGAAAAGAACGGCGAGACGGCGATGGGCAGGTCAGGAGCATGATTCCATTCGCCGGGGCGTCCGGGGGGCGTACTCATATGTCGGAGGCCAATTTGCCGGCTTTCGCCCAATGAGCCTTGGGAACATCACTCAACACGATCTGTACCGATTCCGGCGTGCCACCCGCCGTTTCGACAAACGCTTCTGTCAACGCGGCCACCAGCGCGCGTTTCTGTTCCGGCGTGCGCCCCTCGAACATTTCCACATGAATCATCGGCATGGCAGCATCTCCTGTAACCCGAATGTCCCCGTGAACCTGTCAGGAACCGCCCCCTGATGCACGTCGAATTTCGCATCGTATTGCGTACCCGATTGACTTTTGCCGCCAACGGCATCGCAATTGGCAGCAACCCGTCATCATCCGCCCAAAGGAACCACCCATGGCCGAAGAACACGATGCCAGCATGATGAGCAACCTCTACTGGTGGGGCATCCCGACGATGTTCCGCTGTCCGCATGAACCACCGGAGGGGAATGACATCGCCCTCGTGGGCGTACCACACTCCACGGGCAATGGCACGACCGAGCGCGATCAGCATCTTGGCCCCCGCGCCCTGCGCAATGTCTCGGCGGTGCAGCGGCGGGTGCATGGGGGGTTTCGGCTCGACCCGTGGAATACGGCAAAGATCGTGGATGTGGGCGACGTTCCGTTTCCCCGTGCCAATGACAACGAAGACTGCATCGCCCGGATTACAGAATTCTACGAGGGCATCGACGCGGCAGGCGCACGCCCCGTCTCCATCGGCGGCGACCACTCCATCACAGGGGGCATCGTGCAGGCTCTCGGTTGCGGCAGGATCGCAGATGGCCAGCCGGTCAGCTTTCTCCATCTCGACGCCCATACGGATGTTTTCACCAAGGTCGATCACTTCCTTGGGGCCGAAAAATCCGCCGCCCATTGGGGTGCGTACCTCGCCGATCAGGGCAAGGTAGACCCCAAAACCTCCATGCAGATCGGCCTGCGCGGCCATCCCCGCACCCTCGATTGGCTGGAGCCATCCTACGAGTATGGCTACAACGTCGTCACCATGGCGGAATACCGAAACCGTGGAGCCGCCGACGTGATCGCCCAGACGAAAGAAGTGCTGGCCGGACGCCCCGTCTATATCACCTTTGATCTCGACTGCCTCGACCCCTCCGTTGCCCCCGCCGTCTCGAATATCGAACCAGGCGAAAAAGGCTTCGACATCGACGAGGCCATCGCACTCCTCCATGCAGTGCGCGGCATGAACATCATCGGCGGCGATGTCGTCTGCATGATGCCAACGAAGGATTCCCCCAACAACATCACCGCCCAGGTCGCCGGCGCGGTCATGTTCGAGATGATTTCGATGATTGCGGAGGGCAAGACGAGCGCCTGATCCTACTGCGTCAGGGGGAGGGTGTGGGGACGACCAACGGCGGGGACGGTTGGGCACACCGTAGGCGTTGGTGGATCGCCCCAAGCGTCTACCATACTCACAGGCGGGCCAAAAACGGCGAGACAACGCGGCGAGGTTGAAAGCACTCGCGCGGCGTTACCGGGCTTGCTCCTCTTGCCCGGCCTGCGGGTCGCGTCCTATCCTTGGCGCGGCCCTTCAACTCTTGCAACTTCAGCGAACTCCAATCAAACCTATCCCAACTTGAATGGTGGGTTATCAGTGTGACCTGCCACGAGAAATTTCCTCCACTTGGAGCTAGAGTCCGACCTGAGAAAGGGACGGACGATGAAGCGATCAAGATTTTCGGAAGAGCAGATCATTGGGATTTTGCACGAGCATGATGCTGGGGCGAGTTGCGCTG
>CALFFK010000034.1 GCA_937957975.1 uncultured Neomegalonema sp. | reverse complement strand
GCCTTTGGCATTCCCCCCATGCTGCTGGGCCTGCCCGGCGATGCGACTTACGCCAATTACGCCGAAGCCAACCGCGCTTTCCACACCCAGACGATCCTGCCGCTCGTCCGCAAGACCACCAGCGCCCTGACCCACTGGCTGGGGCCAAGATTTGGCGAAGGGGTGGCGGTGGAGATGCAGGAACCGGAACCGGAAACCACCCCGTAACGCGGCAGTGTCCCGGTTTAAAATTGCTTTTTCGGGTTCAGTCACCCCGCGACTTGATCGCGGGGTCCATTTCTCCGCCTCTTACAATGCTACGATGGGGGAAATCCTCGTAACGCGCCCCACTTGCCTCCCGCAGCAATACACGCCAGTATCCGCCGTGCACGTTACGGGGGGGGAGTCACATCATGCCGGAACCAGTCACCATCGGCACGCTTGCCACTGGCCTCCTGCTCGCGGGCGGCAAACTTCTTGCCGAGGGCGCACTCAAGGAGGCTGGCAAAAGCCTCGTCATGGCCCTCAAGGACCGCCTGACCCGCGAGAATGGCGTCAAAACCCTCGACCTGATCGACCGCGTGGAGCAAACCCCCGCCCTGCGCGCCGGTATCGAACAGGATATCGACGACTCCACTGCGCCCGACGATCCCCAAACCCTGGAACTCATCGAAGCCCTGCGCGCCGCCATCGACGCCATCCCCGCTGAACAGCGACCCGCTTATGCCATTGAGGGCGGCACGTTCGAGGCTGGCCGCGATCTCATCGCCCGCCGTGTAGAGGGTATCCGCAATGCCCGGATGAAAGCTGAACGCGATATTGACCTGAGCGGAGCGAAATCGCCGGGAAAGCCCTGAGCGGGTGCGCGACTACCGAACCCGCTAACTTACTTGGTACGGCCAACGCCGGTCGCGATGTGAATATTGGCACGAAATACGGCATCGGCGCATTGGGTATTCTCGCTATTGTCGTGTCTCTCGTCGCCGTCATGCGTTTTACAGAACGACCTCCCAGTGAATTGGAAATCGAGGGCTATCTCGCAAAGATTGGCGGGCTTTCCGTCGATGCGGCGGAAGCGATGCGTCAGCAGTTGCAACGTACCCGCAGCGACCTAACCGAAATGCGCGAAGACCATCCCGACTGGGCTGCGGAAATCGACGCCGCCATCCGGGGGTTCAACGAAAGTGAACCGCAGCAAACCGACGCTGCCCTGACGAAGATCGAAACCCTGATCGCCAAGCGTCGCAACATCCTTCGCGGCGAAGAAGCCAAGACCAAACGCGCACGCGCCACCCTCGTTTATCCCTTCGACTACGCCAGGGCTGAACCTCTTCTTTGCGACGCTGCTGCCCTCGCTGAAACCCGCTTTTGGTACTGGATTGAATGCAGCCGCGTTCGCAGGAAACTCGGTCTCTACCCTCCCGCCCTTGCTGCCACCCAGACTGCACGCTCGTTGGCGAAGGCGCAAGGCGAAGCCAGAAATTTTGAAGTTGCGGGCGACGATCTGGGTGATCTTCTGGTGATTGAAGGGCGCTATGAAGAAGCTGCCAAACTCTTTGAGGAAGGGCTTCTCACCGCACGCGAGCGTTCCAAATCGCTTGGAACGCCCGATGCCCTGCGCGATCTGTCCGTGTCGTTGAACAAGGTCGGTGACGCGGCGCGCACGCGCGGTGATCACGCCGCCGCCGCCGCCGCCTATGACGAAAGCCTCACCGTCCGAAGACAGTTGAGCGATCAACTTGGAACGCCCGATGCCCTGCGCGATCTTGCCGTTTCCAATGAAAGGGTCGGTGATCTGCATAGCGAGAATGGCGATTTTGTTGCTGCTCGTGAAGCATACGAACGGAGCCATGCAATTCACCGCGATCTTATGGACCGCATTGGTACGCCAGATGCTAGACGCGCGATAATGATACCTCTCCATCGTCTTATCATAACTGCCCTCCAGACCGGCGACCTCCCCGCCGCCCGCACCTATTATGCGCAGGCCCAGACCCTCATCCCCAAACTCCACCCCCTCCATATCGAGGAAGCCCGCGCCGCCTTCGCCCAACTCGCCCCGCATCTCAAGGAATGACCGGACCGGCCCTCTGGGCAAGCGGGGCTTTTCCGGTTGCTTTCGCGCGATCCTTGCCCCGGCTTTTTTCTTGCGATGGTTGTGAAGCGGGGTTTTGGCTCCAAAAGCCCACGAACGGCGTTGCATAATCCCGGTTCAGTAACCATGTTGTCGCAGCACGCACCCCGGCATCGACCGGGGCGCACGAAAGAGTATGGAGAGACGACATGAGCATGGTATCCACACTGGCCAAGGTTGCAGCGGGCGCAATGGTCGCGCGCGGCGTCGGCAAGATGATGGGCGGCGGCGGTGGCGCCGGTGGTGGCCTCGGCGGAATGCTGGGCGGGATGCTTGGCGGTCAGGGCGGCGCAGGCGGTGGCCTCGGCGGTCTTGGCGGAATGCTTGGCGGTCAGGGTGGCGGCGCACAGGGCGGCCTCGGCGGAATGTTGGGCGGAATGCTCGGCGGTGGCCAGCAACAGCCAAACCAGCAAGCCGGTGGCATGGGCGGCGCAGGTGGCTTGGGCGGAATGCTCGGTGGTCTTCTCGCAGGTCAGGGCCAGCAGGGTAACAACAGCGGCGGCATCGGCGGCTTGCTCGAAAGCCTCGGCGGCGGCGCTGCCCCCGGTCAGGCCCAGCCACAACCCCCCGCAAGCGGCTCCCTTGGCGGCGTTCTCAACTCTGCCTTCGAAAACTTTGGCGAGCCAGCACAGCCCCCATCCCCCGCACAGGAAGACATGGCAAAGATCTTCCTCCGCGCCATGATCGGCGCGGCCAAGGCCGACGGCCAGATCGACGCTGACGAAAAGCAGAAGATCCTTGGCGAACTCGGTGATGTTTCGCAGGAAGAGGCCGCATTCGTTCAAAGCGAACTGGCCGCCCCCCTCGATGTCGATGCCCTCGTGCGTGACGTTCCCGCTGGTTCAGAACAGCAGGTCTATCTGATGTCCCTCATGGGCATCAATTTGGACAACGCCGCCGAGGCCCGCTATCTCGACGCCCTTGCCAAAGGCATGAACATCACCCCCGAAGTCGCCAACGCCATCCACGACAAGCTGGGCGCACCAAAGCTTTATACCTGATCTCAGGGGTATGACACATTTCCCCTCTCCCCTTGTGGGGGGGAGGGGGCAGGGTGGGGGACCATCAGATTCCAGAAAAACCTCCCCCCGAAACCGCCCTCTACGCCCCCGTCAAAGCCCTGCTCCAATCACAGGGCTATGAGGTCAAGGGCGAGGTCGGCCCCGCCGATGTGGTCGCCATCCGCGCGGATGATCCCCCCGTGATCGTCGAGTTAAAGACCACCTTCTCCCTCTCGCTGATCCATCAGGCCATCGCCCGACAAACGATCACCGATGCCGTCTATGTCGCCATCCCCCGCAAGCCGGGCCGCGCCGCATGGGCCACGCTCAGGAACAACCGCACCCTCTGCCGCCGCCTTGGGCTTGGCCTCATTACCGTGCGGCTGGATGACGGCCACACCGAAATCCTCTGCGATCCGGCCCCTTATCGCCCCCGTCAGAACGCCCGGCGCAAAACCCGCCTCCTGCGCGAATTTGCCCGTCTGGAGGGCGATCCCAACGAGGGTGGCTCCACCCGCCGCCACCTCGTCACGGCCTATCGGCAAGACGCCATGAAGATCGCCGCCCACCTCGCACAGAACGGCCCCACCAGGGCCAGCAACGTCGCCGCCGCCACCACCATCCCCAACGCACGCGCCATCATGGCCGATAACCATTACGGCTGGTTCACGAAAGTAGAGCGCGGCATCTACACCCTGACCGAAGAGGGCAAGGCGGCGGCCTCCTGATCGCTCTCACCTCTCCTCTCTCCTTTTTCCGTATGAAAGCCCACTCCTCCATGCACCCCGCTTATGAGACCAAATTCGCCCCTCTCACCCTCACCACGTCGCCCACCCCGCAAGGCCGCATCGAAGGCTACGCCGCCCTTTTTGAACAGCCGGATCGCGGCGGCGACATCATTGCCCCCGGTGCGTTTTCCCGCACCCTTCGCGCCCGCACCTCCTCGATTAAGTTCCTGTGGCAGCATGACCCCGCCCAGCCCATCGGCATCTGGGACAGCATTACCGAGGATGCACGCGGCCTGCGCGTCCGGGGCCGCCTTCTCACCACGCTCCGTCAGGGCGAGGAAGCCGCCATCCTTCTCGCCGCCGGTGCGCTTGATGGCCTCTCCATCGGCTTTCGCACCGTAACTGCCGAGCGCGCCGGTCCCCACCGCCGCCTCACCCGCCTTGACCTGTGGGAGGTCAGCCTCGTCACCTTCCCCATGGCCGACAGCGCCCGCGCCCGCCCGTCGCCCCCCGCCGAACCACAGCACGACCCCGCAACCCTGGCCGACGCCATCCGCAATGCCGCGAGTGCCTTTGCATAGACGACCCCGCGTTTCGCCCTAACTCATGTCTTCGAAACCGGAGACGCCCCCATGGACATCCTCATCGCCTGCATCGTCACGGCTGTGGTTTTTCTCGGCCTTGATGCCATCTGGCTGAAAGCCTTCATCGGCCCTTTCTTCCGGCAACGTATTGGCCACCTGATGCGTGAAGACCCCTTGTTGGGCGTTGCGGGCGGCTTTTACTTCATCTACGCGCTGGGCATCGTCTGGTTCGCCGTCATCCCGGCCATGAACGCGGGCGAAGTCGCCCCCGCCCTCATCAACGCGGCTTTCCTCGGTCTGCTTGGCTACGGCACGTATGAGGCAACCTCCATGTCCATAATGAAGGACTGGAAGTGGTCGATGTTCATCATCGACATAGCATGGGGCATCTTCGTCAGCGTCATTGCGGCGGCGGCTGGCTTCTATGCCGTCGGATTGTTTGCATGATAAAGCCCATAAGCATGGCTTATGGGCGGTTGTTGTTGTTTTGGTGCAGGCTCTCGTCGAAGCCGGCCCTTTCTGGCCTACCGGCCTGCGAAAATCCGTCCGCATTATGAAATGGCAACAGACTTATGCGAACGGATACGTGCTTGTCAGACACTCACCCCATTCGCAACAGCCTGTTCTGCGATCCCGCTTCATTGAGTATCGCTTCACTCAGCGACAGGTTCCGGGCCACAATCTTGCGTTCTGTGTTGGGCAAGTCATTCCCGTTCAGTAACTGCCGGTTTAACCGTACTGCTGCCTCGTGGTTGCCGATCCAATAGGCGGCCACTGCTGCCTCCATTGCCGCACGCCACCTGTAAACATCTTCTTCGATGAACAGGATCATATCTTCGGGCATACTCAGGGCCGCCGCCCGTTCGAGGAACAGCCATGCGGATGCCCAGCGTTTATTGCGCGAATAATACATCCCGATTTCATACAGCGGTTCTGCCCGGCGCGGTATTTGCTCATGCGCTCTCATAAATGCGGCGATGCACGCCTCCGGCGTTTCTCCGGTCATTATCATCATCCGCGCCGTTTCACACAGCGCGCAGAACACTTCCTCTGACCATCCGCCCATTTCTGCGCGGCGGCGATAATGTTTGAGGGCCAGCGCGTATTCTTTGGCATCACGATAGGATTGCGCCAGATAGAACACATTACGTCGATTGTCTGGATCCTCCAGAAGTGCTTCTTCCAGCATCAGCGCATCGCGCCGATAGGTTAACGGATCGCGCGACCGTGCGCCTTCGCGGGGCGAGACGATGGTAACGCCGTCAATTGTGCTGAGTTGATAGCCATGCGGGGACCATAATGCTTCATGCACTGCCCCTTGCCATTCCCAATCCAGACCATCCCGCACGAGGTTCATAACGCGATAGCATCGCAGCCCGCGCCGTTTCTCGATCATCGCGGCATCACCGGACAGGCCCGACCAGTCGAATCCATCTGGCCTCTCCAGAGTCTCGTCCGCATCAATGGTGAGAATCCAGTCTGCCTTCCCGGCGGCCATCTGGATTGCTTCAGTGCGGTTATGGCCGAAATTCTTCCATGGCCGTTCATGCAGAGTGCCGGGCAGGTCGCCCATCACCTGTTGTACGATGTCCTGTGTGCCATCCGTGCTGCCAGTATCCACGATACACCATGCATCGACCAGCGGTTTCACATTGCGAAGGCACCTTTCGATAACGTGCGCTTCGTCCTTGACGATCATGTTCAAACAGACCGTCGGGGGCGTATCCTTTGTACGCATCACCCACCTCCCTGGATTAGAAGCTGTCCCAATATGGCGCAATTTTAGAAGACGGAATGCCTCCGTCAAGCCCCCTATGCGATAACGAATATGTTTATGCCGGGGTATGAAAGGATTCAGGCTGTGCTTATCTCACGTCATCCGTGTGGCTGGCCCCCTGATACAGATGATTGAACACACTCCGGGATCAGCTTACCCATGATCTGCTCGAATCGTGGCACGAAGGTAAAGATGATGAAGAACACGCCAATCCTGCTTGCATTGCTTTTGCTGACGACGCCGCTCTCGGCGGCTGAAACCCGTCTCGACACGAAAGCAGTGACTACGCTGCTTTCCGGCGCAACGATCAAGGGCGTGCATTACGGTGTCGAAACGCGCCAGTATTTTTCAGAATCCGGCCTGACACTCTGGATCAAGGAAGGGGACGAAAAACCGTCCGAGGCCCGCTACAAGATCGAAGACGGCAAATATTGTTCGAGCTGGACAGGTCTGTGGAGCGAGGAAGACTATAACTGCTTCACGATTGCCCATGATGAAGGGCAGAATATCTACTATTTTCTGGCCGATGATTTCCGTGCGCCCTTCGTAATCAACAAGGGCTTTACGCTCGATTTCGACTGATCGAAGGCTGTTCCCCTGTCACCGGGATGGTGCGGTGACAAGGGGTGGCCCTATAGGGTGATCCAGTACCGCCCCCGATAATGCTTGCTGACGGCACGCCATCATGCCTTATTTTCGGCGCTCTCTCTCCGATGCGCTGCCACCATCTCGGCCATGCTGTTGAAGGTGACGCCCACTGTTGGCATCTCCCCCGGATTCATCGTGGCCCCGAACCCCTCGCGATCATGTCGCCGGAAGATATGACAATTGGCCAGTCCATGCCGGTTCGCCGGGCCATGGTCATGGAACATGCTTTCTGCCGTGTGCAGAATGCCCCCCTTGCAGATGCCCCTCCGCTCCAGCATTCGCAGCATATAGTCGAAATTCGCATCCGCCGGTTTGTAGGAACCCGCATCCTCTGCGGTGCAGACCAGATGGAAAGGCCGCCCCAGCTTCTCGTCCGAGGCCGCAAAACTTGCATTATCCACGTTCGACAGCACCACCAGCATGTAATGCTCCCGCAAATAGGCCAGCGCTTCCCGGCTATCCGCAAAGGCGGGCCAATCCTTCACTGACGCACCATATGTGCGGCATTCTTCCCATGTCACCGACACATTCCATTCTTCGGCCAGCCGCCGATATACCAGCGCCAGCACATCCGAATATTGCTTGGCTGGTGTTTGTGCCTGTGTGGTCGATTCGTGGAACGCATGGGCCTCCAGAATGTCGTCCCGCGACAGCGTATGGGAAACCTGCCGGGTCAATGGCTCCAGCCCGGCCACCATCCCACTTTCCCAATCAATCAATGTTCCATACACATCGAAAGTCAGCGCCTTGTAATCCGTCAGCTTCATCTTCCGTCCTCGAATCGTTCGGTCCGACCCTGCCATTTCGCCATGAAAATGGACAGACGATTCCCAAAGCCCTCACCGCGCGTTTTCTGACAGGTTGAAGAAAATGTTCCTGTTATGATCTTTTTCATTGACCGCACGATGCAAGGGTGTCATAAGAACAAAATGCAAACAGTGCGAAGGTCGCCCTGTTCTCGATCTACCGGAAAGACAACCGGCCAGTTTTCATGCCTGGCTCGCGCGTCTTTCAAAAAAACCGCCACACCTTACCCTGCGGCCCTGCCGCAGGGTTTTTTATTTGACTGGCATCGTGCGGCGCAGCGTGGCCCCCCATCACGAGGGGAGAGAGCGTTCCCCGAATATCTGGCTGCATTCACCGGGAAGCCTTGAAACCACCCCGCAACCCCATCACCGCACCACCGGCCAATAATCCCCAAAACGCCCCCGAAATCCCATAGAGTGACAGGCCAGACGCCGCCGCCAGAAACGTGATCGCCGCTGCATCCCGCGTCTCTACCCGCTCGAACGCGGCCACCATCGCCCCTGAAAACGCGGGGATCAGCGCCAACCCCGCCACCGCTTGCACCAGCACCCCCGGTGCCAGCGCCACGAATGCGGTTACAGCCCCGGATAACAAGCCGAGCGCCACATATCCCAGCCCTGCCACCACCGCTGCCCAATATCGTCGTTTCGGGTTGGGGTGGGCGTCCTCGCCCGCACACATTGCGGCGGTGATCGCGGCCATATTCACTGCATGGCCTCCGAACGGTGCAGCCAGAAGCGAGAAGAACCCTGTCACTGCAAACCACGACCCCGGCGTTACCGGATAACCATTCGACTGCATAACCGCGATGCCCGGAATATTCTGGGACGCCATTGTAACGATGAACAAGGGCAATGCGATCCCCAGCGCCGCCGCCAGTGTAAGCGACGGAACGGGCATCACGGCCTGCGGCACTGCCGCTTCCCCCAATGTCGTCAATAGCCCCGGTGGCATCTCCACCCCCATCGCCACGACCACCACAAAGGCAAGCAACGCAGCAGGCACTGCCAGCATCCGGTTCACCGTCCCCCCCACCACCCACGCGATGAGAATCGGCAGCCCCAGAGCGGGCATCTCCGCCACCGCCCGAAACGGCGCAAGGCACAATCCTGCCAGCACCCCCGCCAGCATCGCATTGGCCAGGGGCGCAGGAATCGCCGCCGCTGCCCGTCCCAACGGCTTCCATAGCCCGGCGAGCAATAGCATCACGCCGCAAAGCAGGAATGCCCCTACCGCCACCCCGAACCCGCCCACATCCCCGGTTGTCACCAGCAACGCGGCCCCCGGCGTGGACCAGGCCACGCTCAGTGGCATCCGCTGGCGCAGACTCAACACGACCCCTGCGATCCCCATCGCAATAGACAGTGCCATCAACCCCGATGCGGCCTCCGCCGCGCTCGCCCCTACTGCTGTCAGGCCTTCGACCACCACCGCAAACGAACTCGCAAACCCGACAAAGGCGACCAGCAACCCGGTGAAAATGGCGGAAGCGGACACATCACGCAGCATCACCATTACTCCCTCACCCCCGACCACCCGGAAAAATTACGTATACTACGTATTTACCTTGTCGCACGGTGGTTCATGGCGTATAGAACAAAATAGGAACAAATAAGCTTTGGAAACCACAACGAGTTTGGAAACCATGTCCCTTGATTTCCCTGATACCCATTCAGACAATACGGCCCCGGACGTCAAGTCGGCGCTCTCCGGCTTTACCGAAGACTTTCGCGGCTTCCGCGCTGATCTCGACCGTCGTCTTTCGGAACAGGCAAGCCGCCTTGACGCCCTCGACCGCAAGGCCGTCGCCTCCGCCCGCTCCCCGCTTGGTGAAACCCGCGCCGACCCGGCTGCACCCCACCAGAAAGCGTTCGCTGCCTATGTCCGTCAGGGCGACGAAGACCGCTTGCGCGCCCTTGATATTGAGGGAAAGGCGCTCAACACTGCTGTAGCAGCCGAAGGCGGCGTCCTTGTCGATCCCCGCACTTCCGAGCGCATCGAAACCGTCCTGCGCGGTGCGTCGTCCCTGCGTACCATCGCTCGCGTTGTACAGGTCGATGCCGGAGCCTATGATGCCCTGATCGACCATACCGAGATGGGCGCGGCATGGATTGCTGAAGCCACCGCAATCTCCGAAACTGCGACGCCCAATATCGCCCGCATTTCGATCCCCCTTCACGAATTGAGCGCCACGCCCAAGGCTTCCCAGCGTCTTCTTGATGACAGCGCCTTTGACGTCGAAGGCTGGCTTGCGGAGCGCATAGCCGACCGCTTCGCCCGTGCCGAGAACGCCGCTTTCATCGGTGGTGATGGCATCGACAAACCCATGGGCATCCTCGCCCATCCCGTCGTGGCCAATACTTCCTGGGTATGGGGCGCGCTGGGCACGGTCAATACCGGTACGGATGGCGCTTTCGACATCGACGATCCGGCGGACGCCCTTGTCGATCTCGTCTATGCATTGCCGTCTGGCTACCGCGCCAATGCGGCCTTTCTGATGAACTCCGCCACCGCCGGAACGGTTCGCAAGCTGAAAGATGCTGATGGCCGTTATCTCTGGACCGAGAGCCTTTCGGCGGGTCAACCCGCCCGCCTCATGGGGTATCCGGTAGTGGTCATCGAAGACATGCCCGACATTGCCAGTGCCAGCCACGCCATCGCTTTTGGTGATTTCCGCGCTGCCTACACCATTGCCGAACGCCCTGATCTGCGCGTTCTGCGCGATCCCTACAGCGCCAAGCCCCATGTCCTCTTCTACGCGACCCGCCGCGTGGGCGGCGACATTACTGATTTCGCCGCGATCAAGCTGCTTCAGTTCTCTGCCTGAATGCGTGCAACAGGCGGAAACCTCTCCTCCCCCTCTGTAGGGTAGGTCGTCGGGGCGTTCCCCACACAGTTACGAGCGCCCTGAACCTGCCCTTTCCGCCCTTCGCCCACGGCGAAGCCTGCCACCCCATTTCCCTTCGGGTGGCGGAACCATGGCTCTCCGGCCCGGACCCCGCCATGGCGTCCTCTCTCCTTCCGCCCGCCGCGCCGGAGAGCCGTCCTTACGATTTTTTCACTGCCCCGGCCTTGAGCCGGGGATGAAGCGCAGAAGGAAGCCCTTCATGTCCCTGATCCGCCAATCCCCTCCGGCAGTCCTTGCACTTGATCCATCCGCTCTGGCCGAACACCTGCGCCTTCCCTATGCCGCTCCCGAAACCGAGCAGACCGTCGAACTCACCACACTCATCCGCGCCGCCACTGCTGCCATTGAGCGACGTCTCGATAGTGCCCTCATCGCGCAGGACTGGCTATGGCGTACTGACAGCCTGACGCCGCCACTCCCCCTTGCGCCACTTGTTTCCGTGCAATCCGTTGTGATCGTTGCCCCTGACGGTTCCCGCACCCCATTGACCGACTGGCGCATCGCCCACGGTCATCCACGCCCCTGCATTGTTGGGAACCCGGTCCCGACGCTACCACCAGACAGTCATTTCGAAGTCGGGTTTACGGCAGGATACGGAACCACGGCAGACGCCGTTCCCGACGACCTCCGCCATGCTGTTACCCTGCTCGCCGCCCATTTCTACGAAAACCGTGAAGCCACCACCGACACCCGCACACCCCTACCCCTTGGCGTTGCTGGTCTACTGGCCCCGTATCGCCCGATCCGGTTGTCGTAAGTCCTGCGTCAGTCGAAAAACAACCCATGCAGGATGAAATGATCCTCGAACAGATCAATCCCCATTCCTGATTTCAGTAGATAAACCCCGACCACCGTGAACCCCAGAACTAACGCCACCGAACACAGCATCGCCCATCCGAATAGCGCCGCATCCATCATCAGGCGCAGTAACCACCGTTTCTCTCCGGCGTCCTTCACCCGATTCGGGCATCGTTTTTCTGCTCCGGCGAACAGTGCCACGTAGAACGGCTTTCCGAACAGCCGTGAACTGACGCGATACGCTATCGCATGTCGCGCGGGATCTGCCCGCGCCAACATCCTCACCAGTCGCGCAATCTGATCTCCGTTCAATTGATCGCGAATATCCTGCGGAATGCGTGTTGCCTCCCCAAGGCTAACGCGCCGTTCTTCTGTCATCGGCGCTGCCTGCATTGCATCGCTGCCGAAATCCGTGGCCACCATGCCCGATCCCCCATCCTGTTCCTGTCGGCGGGTTTTACACCACCGTATCTTAAGACCTGCTTTCGACCCTGGAGATGCCCATGCGAACCCCCCCGCTTCTCCGCCGCCATGCGCGGCTGGAGACTCCGACCGAGATTCCCGACGGTTCGGGAGGCATGATCCCCGGTTGGCTCCCTGTTGCCGATTACTGGATCGCCCTGATGCCCGTTTCGGGTCAGGAAGCATGGGAGGGCGCGCGCGAGACTGCCACGATTACCCACCGTATCCTGCTCCGTTGCCCCCGCACGCTGCGGCCCCGCCCGGATCAGCGTTTTGTTATCCAAACCCGCACCTTCGCCATCCGCGCCGTCTTTGATCGGGATGGCCGGGGGCGTTTTCTCACATGCCTCACTGAGGAGGGACGAAACGAACCATGAAGCTTTCCCTGTCGCTGCAACAAGCTCTTCTCGCCCATCTTCTGGCGTATCCGCCGCTCACGACTGCACTGGGTGGCCCCAACATCCACGATGCCCCGCCGCATCCGTCTTCCGGTACCCGTCCTGACACGTATCTCGTTATCGGTGACGAAAGCATCTCGGCCTTCTCGACCCAGACTACCAATGGCTCCGAGCATGAGATCGTACTCAGCGTCTGGTCTGCAATCCGGGGTTATGCCGCGCTGAAATCTGCAATGGCGGCGCTCTACGATGCCCTTGAGGAAACCCCGCTCATTCTGGACGGGGGAACCGTTGTTTCGCTTCGCTTCCTCGCGGCTCGCACCAGCCGCGAGGCACGCGGACGTCTCCGCCGTGCCGATTGTCGCTTTCGCCTTCTTGTGGAGCACGACGCAGAAAGCTAATCTCCGGGCATAACGCAGGAGACTCCCCCATGCCGTCCGACCATCCCGCCCGCCGCTCTGCCACGACCTGGCTGATCCCGCTCGTAACCTTCATCTTCGGTGCGGTGGTGGCCTATGCATTCAGCCCGAAACCGGCCCCTGAGGCTCTTGCCGTCAACGTGCCGACTTTCGGGGCGTCTGCCCCTGCAACCCCGGAGGCCGGGTCCAACAGTGCGGCCCTGGCCGAGCTGGCCCTCTACCGCGACATCAACGATAAATTCGTGGAACAAATGCGCCGCTACGAAACCCGGTTGCGCGAGATCGCCACTGAAACCGAGGCCGAGGGCGCGCCTGTATCTGCCGAAGTCATGCGCGATTTTGCCTTGGAAACCGAGCTTCTGATTGACCGTTATGATTTGATTATCAAAAAGAACTGACGGTTTTTCACTCCGACGGGCGATCTTGTCGTCGCCAGTAACTGATTTTCCGATCCTGTTTCAGCTCCGCTCCGGCGGGGCTTTTTCTTTGCCGAAAGGACATGCCCATGCCCGTCCAGAAAGGGCGCGATCTTCTTCTCAAACTCGACATCGACAACACATTCACCACCGTTGCCGGTTTGCGCGCCAGCCGCATTGCCCTCAACGCCCAGACCATCGACATCACCACGCGCGAAAGCGCAGGCCGCTGGCGCGAGTTGCTGGCCGGTGCGGGTATCCGCTCCGCCTCTCTCACTGGCTCCGGTCTTTTCACCGATGCTGCCGCTGATTCCGCCATCCGCGCCCTGTTTTTCGACGCAGAGATTGCGCGCTGGCAGGTTGTTCTCCCCGATTTCGGTACTCTCGAAGGCTCTTTCCAGCTTACGGCGCTCGAATTTTCCGGCGACCATGACGGGGCCATGACCTACGAGCTTACCCTCGCCAGCGCCGGGGAACTCACGTTCTCTACCGCCTGACCTGCGAAAACCCGCATCCCGGACCAACGAAGCACTGGACCCTCATGCCCAACCTCCAACGCGGCGAGATCGAGGCTGTTCTCGACGGCCACCCCCGCATTCTCTGTCTCACCCTCGGTGCGCTTGCCGAGCTGGAATCCACCCTGAAAGCCCCTGACCTTGTTGTCCTCGCTGAACGCTTTGAAACCGGCCATCTTTCTGCCCGCGATGCCATTGCCGTTATCGGCGCGGGCTTGCGCGGGGCAGGGGGGGCGGAGACTGACGCAGAGGTCGCCGCCATGCGACTTGATGGCCCCGCGACCCAGGCCATGCAGATCACTGCCGCATTGCTTGCCGCTGCTTTTGGAACCGAAAGTGATGCCCCGTGAACTGGCAGGCACTTATGGGTTTTGGCCTTGGCATCCTGCGCCTGTCGCCACAGGTTTTCTGGTCCATGACCCCCCGCGAATTTGCCGCCGCCGCCCGCGCCCTCCATGGCATCGCTCCTTCGCCAATGGACGCGGCGGCCCTTGCCGCCCTTCGCACCCGATACCCGGATATCCCCCATGACCCGTGACGATCCCTCTGACATCGCCCCCCTGCGCGGTGATCTTTCGGCGCTTTCAAGCGGCTTTCGCACTGTCGCCACCACAGGCCGCGCGTCCCTTGCCGCCATCGCCGAGAGCGCCCGCGCCACCCGCGCCGAGATCACCCGCACCACCGAAGCCGGAAAAACCCTCTCGACCGCCCTTTCCTCCGGTCTGAATCGTGCTTTTGGTTCCGCCCTCACAGATGGCGCAAAGCTTTCCGACATCCTGCGCACCCTCGCGCTTGATCTCTCCCGCTCCGTTGCGTCCAGTGCGATCAGCGGCCTGACCAGCCAACTCGGCGGCGCAATCGGTGGTCTTTTGCCTTTCGCGAAAGGGGCGGTTTTCGACGCTGGAAAGGTCCGCGCTTTTGCAAGGGGCGGCATTGTCACCGGCCCCACTGCCTTTCCCATGCAAGGGGCCACCGGCCTTATGGGCGAGGCTGGTCCAGAGGCCATCCTGCCCCTTGGTCGCACCCCCGATGGACGCCTTGGCGTGGCATCGGGAGGGCAGGGCGCAGCCCCCGTAACCATCACAATCGTCACGCAGGATGCTGACAGCTTCCACCGCTCCCGCACCCAGGTCGCCGCGACCCTCGCAAGGGCTGTGGAGAGGGGGCGGCGTAACCTCTGATCGAAAGCCGCCCATGCCCGCCTTCCACGATATTCGCTTTCCCACCAATATTTCACTCAGCGCCAGCGGCGGCCCCGAACGCCGAACCCGTATCGTAACGCTGGCCAGTGGCCATGAGGAACGCAACACCCCCTGGGCGCTATCCCGCCGCCGTTATGAGGCGGGCTATGGTGTGCGATCCCTTGATGACATCCACACCGTCATTGCGTTCTTTGAGGCCCGCCGGGGTCGCCTTCACGGGTTTCGCTGGAAGGACTGGGCCGACCATCGCTCCGGCCCACCTTCCGCCGATCCGACCCCGCTGGATCAACCCATTGCCACGGGCGACGGCATCACCACGGCCTTTTCCCTCGCGAAAACCTACACCTCCGGCCCCGCCACCGAGGTCCGCCCGATCACGCATCCGGTTGCTGGCACTGTCTCTGCCGCCATCGACGCCATTCCCGCCCCTGTCACAATGCAGGACGGCGCGATCATTTTTGCCACCCCGCCACCCCCCGGTGCGCAGATCACTGCCGGATACGAGTTTGACACCCCTGTCCGCTTTGACACTGACCATCTCGACATAAACCTCGCTGGTTTTGAGGCGGGCGAAATCCCCTCCATCCCGATCATCGAAATCCGCGTCTGATCGTCGTCACGAGAACCGAACGTCTCACTCCGAAAGCTCCCCATGCGCCATATCCCCGCCCCTCTCCAGGCCCATCTTGATACCGGCGTCACCACCCTTTGCCATTGCTGGAAGCTCACTCTCCGCGACGCCACCACCCTCGGTTTCACCGACCATGACCGCCCGCTCCAATTCGACGGCCTCACTTTCACCCCATCCTCCGGCCTTGATGCGGGCGCATTGGAGGCGGCCACAGGCCTTGCCCCTGATAATATCGAGGTTGTCGGCGCGCTCTCGCATGATGCCATCACGGAAACCGATCTGGAGCGGGGCCGTTTCGACGAGGCACAGGCCGACATTTTCCGCGTCAACTGGGCCGACCCTTCCCAGCGTATCCTGCTGTTCCGGGGCAGCCTTGGCGAGACGACACGCGGCCCCCTCGCTTTCACGGCAGAGCTGCGCGGCATGGCCCACCGTCTCGATGCACCGCAGGGCAGGGCGTATATCTCCCGTTGTGATGCCGAACTGGGCGATCCCCGCTGTGGTGTCACCCTCACCCCTGTTGCGGGAGTAGTCACTGCCATTGCCCCCCACGGCACGCTCACTGTCACCGGCTTGCCAACGGAGGGCCACGCCCACGGCCTTCTTACATGGGTGACAGGGGCGAACGCGGCCCACACATCCTCCATCCGCGAGCATAGGGGCGACACCCTCACCCTCTGGTCGCCCCCGCCAGACCCGATCATGGAGGGCGACACCTTCACCACCACACCGGGCTGTGACAAACGCCTTGAGACTTGCCGCACCCGCTTTGCCAATGTGCCGAATTTCCGGGGCTTCCCCCACATGCCCGGCGATGACTGGATGACCGCTTATCCCGGCGAAACCCGCATCAATGACGGAACCCCCTTGCGATGACTGATCCCC
>CALFFK010000033.1 GCA_937957975.1 uncultured Neomegalonema sp. | reverse complement strand
CCTCGATGGCGGGGCAGGTAACGATACGGTGAGTTATCTGGATTCTCCCGGCGGTGTTGTCGTGAACCTGAGCACGAGCACGGCGGAGAATAGTCCCGTATTCGATCCGCGCAGTCTGGAAGGCAATGCGGATGGCGATGTCATCGCCCGGTTCGAGAACGTCATCGGCTCCGGCTTCAAGGACGTACTGACCGGCGACGGAGGTGCCAATATTCTGTCAGGCCAACTCGGAAACGACACGATCCGCGGTGGCGGCGGAAACGATATTATCGAAGGGGGCAGTGACTCCGGCGAACTTGATCCCGGTGGCGATGTGCTCGACGGAGGTGCGGGCATCGATACAGTCAGTTATGCTGGCTCGAACGGCGGCGTCATGGTCAATCTGGCGTCTGGTGCCGCAAGCGGTGGCCATGCGGAGCGCGATACGATCTCCAATTTCGAGAATCTGACAGGATCGGGCTCATCCGACATGCTTCTCGGTTCCAGTGGTGAGAACACGATCCTTGGCTTGGCCGGTGATGACGTCCTGGTTGGTGGCGAGGCGGTCGATCTGTCGAACACCGCTGGCGGTCAGGTGTATCGGATCTATCAGGCAACGCTGGATCGCGCGCCGGATACGGGTGGCTTTGAATTCTGGACAGAGGAATTGGAGTCAGGCAGCCGGAGCTTGCAACAGGTCGTCAGCGGCTTCACGAACTCGGGTGAGTTTCAGAACACCTTTGGCAATCTGAATAACTCTGACTTCGTCACGCTTCTCTACAACAATGTGCTGGATCGTGCGCCGGATGCGGCGGGCCTGAACGGTTGGCTGGATGCGATAGCGAGCGGGACCAGCCGCGCGCAGGTCGTCACAGGCTTTTCCGAAAGTGCGGAATTCAGGAACGATACGAGTGTGGCGGCTAGTGCCTATACCGAGGCGCTCGACGGGCGCGCCCAGTCCGGATTCCTTGATGACGTGTATCGGCTCTATCAGGCGACGCTCGACCGCGACCCCGATCAGGCAGGTCTTGAGGTTTGGAGCAACCAATTTGCTGATGGTCAGGCCTATACTACCATCGCGAGCGGCTTTACGAATTCGGGCGAGTTCCGCAACACTTACGGTACTCTCAGCGATAGCAATTTCATCCGACAGCTTTATCGCAACGTGCTTGATCGCGAGGCGGATTCGGCTGGGCTTCAAGGCTGGCTCAATGTGATCAACAATGGCGGCACGCGCGAGGATGTGGTGCGTGGCTTTGCCCAAAGCGGCGAGTTCGTCGGCAACACGGCGGCGGATTTCGAGGCGTACATGAAGGCTGGAGGCGGCGACACGCTGGAGGGTGGATCGGGCAACGACACGCTCTATTCAGGCACGACCGCCGATACCTTCGTCTTCGACGCCAGCGAGGATGGCAGCAATACAGTGCTGCAACTCGATACCTGGGACACGCTGCAATTCGAGGGCTTCGGTTACAGCTCAGCGGCAGAGGCCCGCGCACAGATGTCGGCTGTCGGGTCCGATGTCCGATTTGCGGATGAAGGCGTCATCATCATCTTCGCCGGTGCTACCCTCTCCACGATGCAGGAAGTCGATTATCTGTTCGCGTGATCGCGGTTCGGCGAAGCAGGGCGCGGTGTTTGAAAATGCGTGGCACACGGTTTTCGCGAGGCGACCGGCACTATCGCAGTGGAGTGCCGTGCGACTGCGCATGAAATCATGGAAATTCGCGGCGCCACCCTCTCCGTCGCCGAGCTTTATACCTGCAAAGCGGATGCCCGGACGTTGGCAGATTCGGGCTTCGGAAAAGCGTTAGGGGGTGCTCCGTGAGCAAGCCCTGCCACCCTTTCGTGCCACACCTCAGAAAATGCGAGGAAAAGCAGAGGGGTGAAAACCGCTTGGTAGTCCCTAGGGGAATCGAACCCCTCTTTCCAGGTTGAAAACCTGGCGTCCTAACCGATAGACGAAGGGACCATCCAAGCGGAGCGCATCCTTTACAAAAGCATTGCTTCCCTTGCAAGCATGTTTTGAGGCGAAATGACAATGACCCGAACCGTCGATTACATCGTCATTGGAGCCGGGTCAGCGGGCTGCGTTCTTGCGAACCGTTTAAGCGCGGACGGGCGGCATTCCGTGCTGCTTCTGGAGGCCGGGCCATCCGACCGTAATTTGATGATCCATATGCCCGCCGGGGTCTATTACGCCTATCGTAATCCTGCGATAAACTGGAATTACGAGAGCGAGCCGCAGACGGGTTTGCTGGAGCGCCGCATTGCCACCCCGCGCGGCAAGGTTCTGGGCGGTTCCAGCTCGATCAATTCGATGGTCTATATGCGCGGCCACCCGCTCGATTTCGATGGCTGGGCCGACAGGCCCGGCATGGCCGCATGGCGCTATGCTGATTGCCTGCCCTATTTCAGGGCGGGGGAAGACAGCGACCGTGGAGCCGATGAATGGCGCGGATCGGGTGGTCCCCTTGGGGTTACGCGGTCCTCGTGGCCGAATCCCCTTTATGACGCTTTTCTCGATGCCGGAGAGCGGGCAGGGCAGGGCCACTCTGACGACCTCAACGGGTATCGCCCTGAAGGCGTCGCCCGTTTCGACGCGACCAAGCGCCATGGCCGTCGATGCAGCGCCGCCGTCGCACACTTGCGCCCCGCCCTTGCCCGCCCAAATCTCACGCTGGAAACCCGCGCGATGGTACAGCGGATTACACTTGCCGGAAACCGCGCGACCGGCGTGGCCTATACACGACGAGGCGAGGATCATCATGTCGAGGCCACCCGCGAGATCATCCTCTGCGGTGGCGCGATCAACTCGCCCCAAACGCTCATGCTGTCCGGCATTGGCCCTGCGGATCATCTGCGCGAACATGGTATTGAGCCAGTGCTCGATCTTCCCGGCGTGGGCCACAATCTGCAGGATCATCCCACTGTCATCATGCAATGGGAATGTACGCGCCCCGTCGCCCTTGACCGCATGGCCAACCCGATCCGGCAGGGAATTGCCGGAACCCGCTGGATGCTCACCCGCAAAGGCATCGTGTCATCATCGGTATGGGAGGCAGGCGGCCTCATCCGGGGCAACGACCACGTTCCCTATCCGAACCTGCAATATCACATGGCCCCCGTCGGCGTGGCCGAGCAGGGCGGCACGTTGCGCCTTTTGCAGGCTTTTGCCATCCATGTGGACCAACTTCGTCCCCGCAGCCGGGGCCATATCGCCCTGCGCTCGGCGGACCCTTCGGCCAAGCCGCATCTGCATTTCGAGTACCTGTCCGACCCCCATGACCTGCGCGAACTGGTGGAGGGCGTTAAGAAAGCCCGCGAACTGGTGGCTCAGGCGCCCTTTGATGGCTACCGGGGCCGTGAATTATCCATTGGTGAGGACGCCCGCACCGATACCGAAATCGAACAGGGTATTCGCGCCCATACTGAAACCGACTATCATCCCTGCGGTACCTGCCGCATGGGGATTGGCCCTGACGCTGTGGTAGACCCGGAAATGCGCGTCCATGGTATCGAAGCCCTGCGCGTCGTGGATGCCTCTGTCATGCCCCGAATTACCAGCGCAAATCTCAACGCCCCCACCCAGATGATCGCGGCGCGGGCAGCGGATTATATCCTTGGCGAGCCACAGCGTTCCCCCGAATATGCCAGCTTTCATTTTCAATAATGAGCGGCCGGGCTGTTCGGGGATGTCATCACTATTTGTTCACCGGCTTTCATTGGCTATGGGATCGTATGCGCCTCTATTGTCATGTGCGCTGACTAATTTTGAGGATCGTATATGAAACCGCAAATGTGGGTATTGGGCTTGGCGGCTTTGATATTGGGCTGCACGTCACAACAGCAGGAAACTGCGGCCATTCAACCAAGCCTTACGCCCTCCGTTTGTGGTGATGACATCTCCTGCGAGGTCGGTGATCGCAGTTATGCCGCCCGCACACCCGCTGGCTGGAATGGAACAGACCCGCTGCCTGTTTTGATTCATTTCCACGGATGGGGAAGACAGGGGCGTATTCCGGCCCGCAGCCCAAGGGTATTCGGCGCAACGAATGAAACGGGGGTATTGTTGCTTGCCCCTGATGGCCTTGGCAAGACCTGGGGATTCTCGCCATGGGAAGACCACGATATTCGCTTTACCGAAGACTTGCTGGCCGATGCCCAGCGCCGGTGGCCCATTGATCGCAGCAAGGTTTTCCTGTCCGGGTATTCTTTTGGCAGTTTGATGGCTCTGGCCGTGGCATGTGACAGTGGTGATAAATATACCGCCGTACTGGGAATCGGGGGATTGCTCGATTATGCTGGGCCTTCGCGCTGCAAAACAGGGCCGGTCAGTATTCGCAACGTCCACGGGTTGCGCGATAATGTCATTGATCTGCCCACACGAGACGACCCTGACCCGGCCCTTGGCATGTTGCCCTGGCTGGAAATCAGCGGATGTGATCTCACAAGGCGAACAGCCACCAATGTCAGCACGGTTGCCCCCATAAATGAATATACCGAACATCGTTGGACCGATTGTGCCAACGGCAAGGAAGTGCAGATCGACATTCACGGGCGGGGGCACTTTATCCCGAAAGGCTGGATCAAGCGGCAACTGATTGATTTATTGAACCGGGGTTAGATTCGATGCCCGCCTGACGCTGCAACCGTCAAAACGCCTCATCCACCCACCTAGCCCACGTGCCCCCGGTTTGCCCCCACCTGCCCCCGATGTAACAGTATATGGTCGAGCAGGACACAGGCCATCATAGCCTCGCCCACCGGCACGGCGCGGATGCCGACGCAGGGATCGTGGCGGCCTTTGGTGACAATCCCGGTATCCTTGCCAAAGCGATCCACCGTCGCGCGAGGGGTCAGGATCGAGGAAGTCGGCTTCACCGCGAAACGCAGCACTATATCCTGCCCTGTCGAAATCCCCCCCAAAACGCCCCCCGCATGATTTGACAAAAACTCCGGCCCGTTCGCACCCATCCGCATCTCATCCGCATTGGCCGAGCCGGTCAGCGCAGCGGTGTCAAACCCATCCCCGATTTCAACCCCTTTCACCGCATTGATCGACATCATTGCGGCGGCCAGATCAGTATCAATCTTTCCATAGATCGGTGCGCCCAGCCCTGCCGGAACTCCACTTGCCTGTATCTCGATCACTGCGCCCACGGAATCCCCGGTCTTGCGCAGCCCGTCCAGATACTCCGCCCAATTCGCCGCCGCCGCCGCATCCGGCGTCCAGAACGGATTGCGCGCCACTTCCTCCCAATCCCAGTGCGCGCGGTCGATCTTGCGATCCCCCATCTGCACCATCGCCCCGCGCACACGCAGCTCTGGCAGCATATCGGCCAGCACCGCCCGCGCCACGCCCCCGGCGGCCACCCGTGCCGCCGTCTCCCGTGCCGAAGATCGCCCTCCCCCGCGATAATCCCTCACGCCGTATTTGACGAAATACGCGTAATCCGCATGGCCGGGGCGGAACTTGTCCTTGATATCCCCATAATCTTTCGACCGCTGATCCGCATTGCGGATCATCAGTGAAATCGGCGTTCCCGTGGTCATTCCCTCGAAGACCCCGGAAAGAATTTCCACCGCATCGGGTTCGCGCCGCTGGGTCACATACTTGCTCGTTCCCGGTTTGCGCAGATCCAGCCATTGCTGAATCATTCCCTCGTCCACCGCCACGCCGGGGGGGCAACCGTCAATGACACATCCGAGCGCCGGACCATGGCTTTCGCCCCAGGTCGTCACGCGAAACAGATGGCCGTAGGAATTGAGAGACATGGGGCATACCTTTTCAGGGCGGGATACGGGGTTCTATACTCCGCCCTTTCCTGTGTAAAAAGGCTTCGCTTTCGGGCAAATTACGTTAATTGACAGTAGCAACGGTTTCGGCCCGAAAGGATAACGCATGAATCCCTCTGATGAACAGATAGTGAAAACCCCGAACGAAGCACGTCAGGGCAGGAAAAGCGGTGTCTGGAAAATTCTTATCGTCAGCATTGTGCTGGCCATTATCGCGATGGCCGTGGTCGGGCTGATTGCAGGCTAAAGCCTTCTGAATTGCCTATGGTGAGGGTCGGTCGCTGAAAATTACATTTGAGCAACTTAGAACCTTTCTGGCCGTCGTTCAGTCGGGTGGCATCCACCGCGCTGCTGAGCGGCTCAATCTTTCGCAACCGGCGGTGACGGCGCGGGTGAAGGCTCTCGAAGAGGCGCTTGGGGCTGAATTGTTCGACCGCAAGGCGGGCATGGTCCTGACCAAGCGCGCCGAGCGTCTTGTGCGCTATGCTGAACAATTCCAGCAACTCAACGACCTGATCCGCCGCGACGTGGCCGACCCCGGCGGAATCGACCTGCACTTGCGGGTCGGTGTGGCGGAAACGCTGGTTCAGGCATGGTTGCCGGAATTCATCACTGCGCTGCGCCATGAATTTCCCCAGCTTGAAATCGAGATTGTCGTCGATATTTCGACCAATCTGCGCGAGGCACTGCTCAACCGTTCCATTGATCTTGCCCTGCTGATGGGGCCGGTCTCGGAATTCAGCGTGGATAACGTTGCCCTGCCCGAATTTGGCCTCGACTGGTATTGCGCGGCGGATGCCGCCCTTCCCGACGATCCGCGTGAGATTTTTCTGACCAATCCTGTCGTCACATATGCGCGCAATACCCGCCCTTATCGTGAATTGAAAACCTCGCTTTACGAACGGTACGGGCCGGGTGTGTCGCTTTTTCCATCCTCGTCGCTCTCGGCCTGTTTTCGTATGGTCGGTGCTGCGCTTGGGGTGGCGGCCCTGCCCCGCGCCCTCGGCCAGCGCGAAATTTCTGAAGGACAGGTTCGCCGCTTCGATCCGGGCTGGTGTCCCAATGCCCTGCAATTCACCGCTTCCTATCTTGGTGAACCACAAAGCTTTCTCGCACGCGCAGCGGCAGGGACAGCAAGCATTGTCGCCAGTGCTTTCGATCAGAAAAATCTATCAAAATAGAACAAATATGATGATTTGACCTGATTGCCCTCCACGGCACATCCTGCCCGAAGATGCCGGGGAGCCAATGGACATTACAACAGACATAACAGCCGACTTCACCGCCCTTCGCCGGGAGAGCGTTGCCACCGTTCGCGCCGCAATCCGTGAATGCCGGTATCAGGGCCAGACAGCGGGCCTCGCCGCCGGGCGTCTGCAAGCCAATCTTGCGATCCTGCCCGCCGAACACGCCCTGGACTTCATGCGCTTTTGCCAGCGCAACCCCAAACCCTGCCCCCTTGTCGGCGTGACGGATACGGGCGACCCGATGATGCATACATTGGGCGGTATCGACATCCGCAGCGACCTTCCCGCTTATAATGTCTATCGGGATGGCGCGCTGACTGACAGCCTGACTGACATTACCGATCTCTGGCAGAATGATTTTGTCGCCTTTGCGCTGGGCTGTTCCTTCACCTTTGAGCGGGCATTGACCGAGGCCGGGATCGAGTTGGACCACATTATCCGCAACCGAACCGTTCCCATGTACCGCACAACGATTCAGACCCGCCGCGCGGGGCCATTCGGCGGCGGCATGGTCGTCTCAATGCGGATGATCCCGGAAAATCGCGTGCAGGACGCCATCGACATTTCCGCCCGCTATCCGTGGGCGCATGGGGCGCCGGTTCATATCGGTGACGCGGCAGCTATCGGCATCGCAGACCTCGCCCGCCCTGACTGGGGCGATCCACCCCCGGAGCATGGCGAAGGAACCCCCGTGTTCTGGGCATGTGGGGTCACGCCCCAGAACGCCGTTCTCAGCGCAAAACTGCCTTTCTGTATCACTCACAAGCCAGCCCACATGCTGGTCACAGACGTCGATGAATTCGCGGACACGCCGTTCGTCCAATAAACCTAAAGGGAGAGACCACCATGAAACGCATCTTCGCAACCGCCCTCGCGCTTGCCGCCCTCGCCACACCAGCCCTTGCTGACAAACCTGTCGTTATCAAGGGCGTCGGCACATGGGGTGGCCTTACCAATTACCAAAAGCACGAAGGCCCGTTCTGGAACGACCATATCTCCGAGGCGTCGGACGGCAAGATTATCGGCGAGATCAAGCCACAGACCGAGCTTGGCCTCAAAGGCTTTGAGATCATGCGCCTCGTGAAAAACGGCGTGTTCGATTTTGCTTTTGGTCTGCCGGGCTATGTCGCGGCCGAAAACGCCATTTTCGAGGGCGCTGACCTCTCCTCCCTGACGCAGGACATCGACACCCAGCGCAAGGTTGCGGAGGCTTATTTTCCCACTTTGGAAGGGGCGTTCGAGGAAATCTACAACGCCAAACTCCTGATGCTCTACCCCTTCCCCAGCCAGACCCTTTGGTGCAATGCAGAGGTCAACGGCATGGCCGATCTGAAGGGCAAGAAAATCCGCGTCTATGCAACCACCCTTGGTGATTTCGTTGAGGGCGCAGGCGGCACATCCGTCACTGTGCCTTTTGCGGAAGTGATCCCGGCGCTGGAAAAGGGCGTCGTCGATTGTGGCATCACCGGCACGATGTCGGCCTACAAGGCAAACTGGCAGCAGGTCGCAACCCACGCCTATACCCTGCGCGTTGGCTGGGGTCTCGCGTTCGGCGCGATGAATATGGACAAATGGAATTCCATGTCCGCTGACAAGCAGGAATTGCTGAAAAAGGAAATTGACGCCCTGACCGACCGCATGTGGGCGGAAACAGCAACCGAAGATGACGTGGCCATCTCCTGCATCACCGGCGGTGATTGCGAGATTGGCGAGAAGGGCGGCATGAAGCTGGTTGAACCATCCACAGCCGACCTCAAGATGCGCGACAGCATTGCTTCCGACGTGGTGCTTGCCCGCTGGGCAGAACGTTGCGGCGAAGAGTGCGTCGCCAACTGGAACGATACGGTCGGCAAGGTGCTCGGCATGGAAGCAAAGACGAAGTGAGGATCACTGCCGCCATATCCCCTGTCATCCCCGCGAAAGCGGGGATCTTTCGCAGTCCAATGAGATTTCCGCTTTCGTGGAAATAACACTGCCCGGAACCGGAAGCGCCCATGCTTGATCGCCTCATCTCCTCCTCACACACCATCAGCCGTATTCTCGTCTGGATCGGGGGTGGGCTGATCCTCGCCTCGGCTTTTCTGGTGACGGTCGAGGTGTTCATGCGCAAATTCCTGAACATGAGCATTGGTGGGGCCGATGAACTCTCCGGCTATGCCTTTGGCGTCGCCACCACCCTCGGCTTTGCCTTCTCGCTGTTCGAGCGGGCGCATATCCGGGTGGATGCCCTGTACATCCTGTTCCCCCGCATCCTCAAGGTCATCGCCAGCCTCTTTGGTCTGGCTCTCCTGATCGGGTTTACCGGCTTTGTTGCCGTACAGGCGTGGAGCATGGTGGCCGATACCCTCCACCACGGTTCCCGCTCAATCACCCCGATGCGCACACCCCTCGCATGGCCACAAATCCCGTGGTTGGCCGGGTGGATTTTCTTTGTTTTCTGCGGCTGTCTTTTGTTCCTGCGTGCGCTTCTCTCGATGCTGCGCGGTGATCTTGACGGCGCAGATCGCCTGATCGGCATGAAGTCGGTCGAAGAGCAAATCGAAGACGAGACGCGCTGATGCTGTCGAAAACCCTCTTCATCCTGCTTGGCCTGATTGCCCTTGCGGTTCCCGTCGCCGCCTCCCTTGGCTGGCTGGGTCTCAGCCTGCAATATCTCGAAAGCCCCATGCCGTTGCACCGGGCACTGGGGGATATGGTGTGGCAGACCGGAACCGACTTCCTGCTCGTTGCCATACCCATGTTCATTCTCCTGGGCGAGATCCTGCTGCGAGCGGGCATCGCAGAGCGGATGTATGAAGGCATCGTAAAATGGGTTGGCTGGTTGCCCGGCGGCCTGATGCATTCCAATATCGGTTCCTGCGCCCTTTTTGCCGCCACTTCCGGCTCCTCGGTCGCCACCGCCGCCACGGTTGGCACAGTGGCGATACCGCAGATCGAACGACGTGGCTATAACGAGCCATTGTTCCTCGGCACTATTGCCGCCGGGGGAACACTCGGTATTCTCATCCCACCCTCGATCAACCTGATCCTTTACGGCTTGCTGACCGATACCTCGGTTCCCGAACTCTATCTTGCAGGTTTCATCCCCGGCCTTGCGCTGGCCTTGTTGTTCATGGGAACCGTGGTCGTTATCTGCCTTGTCCGCCCCGCTTATGGTGGCGAGAAAATCCGTGCGACATGGCCCGAACGCATTGCCGCACTTCCGGCGCTGGTTCCGCCCATTGGTATCTTCGTCGTGGTGGTCGGCTCGATCTATGCGGGCCTTGCCACCCCCACCGAAGCCGCCGCATTGGGGGTTGTCGCGGCCCTGTTGCTCGCCGCGCTCAATCGCACCCTGACGCTCGATATGCTGCGCCTTGCCATCGAAGGGACCATGCGCACCACCTCGATGATTATGCTCATCATCCTCGCGGCGGTGTTTCTGAATTTCGTTCTCTCGGTCATTGGCCTGACGCAGGCTCTCGCCGATTTCGTTACCGGCCTTGGCCTGACCCCTTTCCACACGATGCTGATGATTGTCGGTGTTCTCATCATTATCGGTTGCTTCATGGAAACCCTTTCCATGCTGCTAACCACTGCACCGCTCATCACTCCTATTGTCATTGCATTGGGCTATGATCCGGTCTGGTTCGGGATTTTGTTGATGGTATTGCTGGAAACGGCTCTCATCACCCCACCCATCGGGATCAATCTTTATGTCGTGCAGGGCATTCGCGAGCGGGGCCAGATGTCCGACGTGATGATCGGCGCGCTGCCCTTCGTGCTGACCATGTTCGCCATGATCGCATTGTTATTGGCGTTCCCGGCGCTGGCCCTCTGGCTACCGTCGCTGGTTTACTAAAAGTGAGCAGCGGGAAGCAATCACACCCCGCCCTCATAAATATCAAACCGCGTTGGCGGAACAGGCGGCGCTCCCTTCGGCGATTTTCCGGCCAGCGTCTGGTACAGCCGCGCTGAACCCCGCTGGAACGCAAACGAGCATCCAGCCAGATACGCCGCCCATATCCGGTACGTCTCCGGCCCGACCAGTGCTTCCGCTTCGGCCCGCCGTGCCGACAGGCGTTCGCACCAGATGCGGGTGGTTTTGCGGTAATGGGGACGCAGGGCTTCGACGTCGTGGATTTCGAACCCCGAAATCTCCATTTCCGAGAGGGTATGGCCAATATCGTCCAGTTCGCCACCGGGGAAGATATACTTTTGCAGCGCCCGTTGCTCCGGGCGGCTTGCGAACCGTGCTTTCTTGCGCTTGGCCCCGCGTGAAATGGCGTGGTTCAGGAACAACCCGTCATCGGCCAGCAACCGCCGCGCCGTCCCGAAATATTCGGGGATATTGTCCAGCCCGATATGCTCATACATCCCGACCGAGCTGATCTTGTCGAATGTCCCCACAGTTTCCCTGTAATCCACCAACTGCAAAGTTACCCGATCTGCAATCCCCAGCCGCGCCACTTTCTCCTGCGCGAAGG
Source organism: uncultured Neomegalonema sp. (assembly GCA_937957975.1). GTDB lineage: Bacteria > Pseudomonadota > Alphaproteobacteria > Rhodobacterales > Rhodobacteraceae > JAHDDY01. The sequence continues at coordinate 11,768 of CALFFK010000033.1, read as the reverse complement.
CCAGCTGCTCCTCCGACAATGTGACCCCATGGCCATGGACCCCGTAATTCTGCACCGCATGGCACAGCAACCCGCCCCAACCACACCCGATATCCAGCATCCGTTCGCCCGGTTTCAGGCGCAATTTGCGGCAGATCATATCCAGCTTGAAGACCTGCGCTTCTTCCAGCGTGGCCTCCCAATCAGGAAAATGCGCGCAGGAATACTGCATCTCCGGGTCGAGGAAGAGCTGATAGAACTCGTTCCCGACGTCGTAATGGAACTGGATGAACCGCTTGTTGTCCCCGTCCTTGCGCCCGGCGCCTTCCGCATCTGCCCCGAAATCCCGGCTCGCATCAGGGTGATCCGCCTTGCCGAACGCCAACGGAGCCAGCGCACGCAACGCCTGTCCCTTGCCAATTTTCTTGAAGCGCCGCCGATAGTCCCGGTCCAGCGCCAGCGGCTCCGCCAGATCAATCATGGAGCCACCCTCCACATCAATCCGCCCATTCGCGTAATGCCGGATCGCACGGTCCAGCGTCGGCCAGCGCAGCAACGACGCCAGCACCCCCGGCGATCCGATCTTCAACGCCAGCCCCGGCACTGGCGCGCTGCCCAGCGGCTCCAGCGATCCATCCCACAACCGCAACGAAAAATGCGCGTCCACTTCCTCTCGGATCAACCCGGCGAGTTTGCGGATGGCTTTGATATGTCGTGTATCTGTCATGGTTTCTTGATGCGCCATCGGGAGAAAAATGACAATCTCGGTTCCAAGCGATCCCTTCCAGAATCTGGATCGTACGTGTTTACCGAACGACCCACTATCATTAAGAGCCTGCAAAAGTCCCGATTTTGCAAATATTGATAGTTTTACAAGTCTGTATTATGCCATGTTAATTCAATAACTTAGAGAATCATCTTCCACGACCGACTCGCCTGACAAGCGGCGGGACCATACCCCCTTGAAAGGGCAGGATCATGCGCGCATTTATCCTATCGCTGATGCTTTTGACTGGCGCCGAGGCTCAGGCCCAGACGGCCCCGTCATCCAGCCAAATCGCCAGATATGAAGGCCTGCATAGGGCGGCACATGAGGGGAATGCCGAAACTATTCAGACGCTGATTGCGGATGGTGCCGATCCCGACAGCCGCGACAGTTCTGGCCGGACCCCGGCCCATGTTGCAGCCTTTGCCTCAAACGAAGCAAGCCTGCGCGCGCTGGCCGAGGCCGGGGCGGACATGAACGCGCTTGAGAATCGAGCTTATGACGTGCTGACCATCGCCGCCGTCGCAGATGACCCGGAGATGGTTTCGCTTGCGCTTAAACTCGGCAACCAGCCTGATCTCGTCACAAGCCCCTATGATGGCACTGCGCTCATCGCCGCAGCGCATCTGGGGCATGTCGAGGTCGTCCGCCGTTTGATTGCCGGAGGCGCTCCGCTCGACCATATCAACAACCTTGGCTGGACCGCGCTCATTGAGGCTGTTGTGCTCGGCGATGGCGGGCCGGACCATATCGAAACTGTTCGGGCTTTGGTTGAGGCGGGCGCGGATAACGCCATTGGCGACATAGACGGCGTCACACCTCTCCAACACGCCGAAGCTCGTGGATATGACAAAATTGCCGAATTGATACGAGCGGCGTCTGATCCTGGCGAGTAACGACACGAGCTTAAAGCATGATCGCATTGTCGATCACAGCTTGTGCAGATACGTACGGTACTCGACATCCGACACTTCCGCCGCCAGCATCGCAATCTCCGACAAGCGAATTTCGGTATAGGCATGGTGGAAACGCTCACCGAAAAGATGCCGCGTCACCTTCGAATCCGCGAATTCCTCCACCGCCGACAGCCAGTCATGGTGCAACCGTTCGCCTACGGGCGCAGTTTCCGTGCGGGGCGGCGGCTCGATCCCGCCTTCAAGCCCGATGGCGATCCCCCCCAGAATCCCCGCCAGCGCAAGATACGGGTTCACATCCGCACCACAGATACGATGCTCCAGCCGCGCGCCCGGCCCTGTAATCTCCGGCAATCGCACGGCCACGCCGCGATGATCCAGCCCCCAGCTCGCCACTGTCGGCGCATACGATCCCGGCTGAAACCGGCGATAGGAATTGGCGTGTGGCGCAAAAATCGCCTGCAAGGGCCGCATTGTCGCCAGCGCCCCGCCAACCGCATGGCGCAAGGTATCGGCCACGTTACCGCCCCCCGCATCAAAGATATTGCGCCCCTCGCCATCAATCAGGCTGACATGCGCATGCATCCCGCTGCCCGGCTGCACGCCGCCATAGGGTTTGGCCATAAAGCTGGCGCGCAGGTCATGGGCGCGTGCACAGCCCTTCACCAATCGCTTGAACAGAATCGACTGATCGGCCATGGCCAGCGCATCCGCTGTATGGTGGAAATTGATCTCGAACTGCCCCGGCCCGAATTCCGCGATCAACACATCCGCCGCGATCCCCTGTGCGGCACAGGCGTGCTGAATATCTTCCAGACAGGGCGACAGTGACGAGACCGCGCTCATGTCATAGACCTGCGCCCCCTCCAGCCCCTTCGGTGGGACCGGCGCATCCCCCGCCTCGCCGGGGGCGTGAAGATAGAATTCCAGCTCCGTCGCCACCACCGCCGTCAAGCCCTGTGCTGTCAGCCGCTCGACTGCCATCGCCAATTGCGTTCGCGGATCATATGTACATGGCTCACCGGCAGGCGTCGTCATCGTCATCAGGACTTGCGCAGCAGGGGAAGGCGACCACGGCTTTGTTGCCAGCGTCCCGCGCACCGGCCAGCCATACCCATCCGGGTCGCCACTCGCCAGTGCCAGCGCCGTCGCATCCACATCATTTCCCGCAATATCGAGGGCGTAGGTAGACATCGGCAACCGAACCTTGCCCGCCACCAGCTTGTCTATGCTTTCTGGCGAATACCATTTCCCCCGCATCACACCATTCATGTCCGGGAATAACAGCTCGATCCGTTCAATACCCGGATTGGCGGCAAGAAATGCCTTTATCTCGTCTATCGTCATTTGGTTCATGTTTCCACCGCAGCCCGTTTGCCCACCAGCGAGGCAAGGATCACACCGATTGAGACAAACCCGATCAACAATGTCGAAAGCGCATTGATCTCCGGCGTCACCCCAAGGCGGACCTGAGAGTAAATTTTCATGGGCAGGGTCGTCGCCCCCGGTCCCGACGTAAAGGATGCGATCACCAGATCATCCAGCGACAGCGTAAAGGCCAACAGCCATGCGGCCACGATGGCGGGGGCGATAACAGGCAGCGTAACAGAAAAAAACGCCTGCACCGGCGTGCACCCCAAATCGCAGGCCGCCTCCTCCAACGACGCATCAAACGCCACCAGCCGCGAGGACACCACCACCGACGCAAAACACATCCCGAAAGTAATATGCGCGAGGATGATTGTCGTGATCCCCCGATCCATCCCGATGGAGATGAACAGCAACAACAGCGAGAGGCCCGTAATCACTTCCGGCATGACCAGCGGTGCATAGATCATCCCGCTGAACAGCGTCCGCCCCCGAAACCGCCCTGCCCGCACCAGCGCATAGGCCGCCAGCGTCCCCAGAAAGGTCGCCACAGTCGCCGAAATCAACGCTACCCGCAGCGTTACCCATGCCGCATCCAGAAACGCCTCGTTGCGGAACAATTCGCCATACCACTTGGTCGAAAACCCGCCCCATACGGTGACGAGCCGGGATTCGTTAAAGCTGTAGACCACGAGGATCAGGATCGGCAGATACAAAAACGCCAGCCCCAGCGCGAGGGACGTGGCATTGAACCATGAAAAGCGATTGGTCATTTTCTCACGCCCGTTGGTGCTGTGATAGTATCCGGTTCAAATGGATGCATGATGAAACCTGTTAAATACCGGGAAAGCGTGGGGACGGATTAACGTTCGGCAGATCATAGGGGCTGGAAAAGGTTTTCTCCCGACGCGCCCGATTGCGCATTGTTTTGAGTTGTTCGCCACCCGTGTAGTAACGGCCCCGCTTTTCACCATGCGGTTCAATCAGATTCCTGTCAGCCAGTAACTTCAAATCGCGGGTGGCGACATAAGCGCTTTGCCCGGTTTCTTCCTGATACCGTGCATTTGTTATTCGAATCCCCAAAGCCGCATTGAACAGGGGAAGGGTCATCCGGTCGTTAAGCCCATCCCGCTCGACCATGGCATTTACCTGTTCATAGACCGCTTCATATTCATCAATCCTGCGTATGAGGGTATTCGCTTGCTGATAGTGAGCTGTCAGGCAAAATCTGATCCAGGGTAATGCGTCGTTGGATGGATTCCATTTTCCCTGCCCGACTTCCGCAAGAATACGATAGTAATCATCCGTGTTGCGGCCCAGCCATTCTTCGATACTGGAAAACAAGGGGTCAACGATGCCTTCGCGGGCCAGAACGAGAGTTTGCAAAGCTCTGGCCATGCGCCCATTACCATCCCTGAAAGGATGTATCATTGTCAGATTGAGGTGCGCCATCGCCGCCTTTACGATTACGGACCCATCCGTATCGTCAGATAGATACATAACCAATTCCTGAACCAGACTGTCGATCTGTTCGACATCCGGCCCTTCATAGACGACGATTCCCTGTGGTTCCCGTATGACACGTATCGAACCTGGACGCCATCGACCGGGGCTGGCCTTCATATCGTGGCTTGTCATCATAAAATGCAGCGATTTCAGGAATTGCTTGGTCATCTCGAAATACGGATCTTCGGCAGCTTGCATGATATACGTTAATGCCGAGCGATACCCCGTTATCGCCATCCAGGTTTCGGTCCGTTCATCGAGTGGCGGTTCTTGCTCGATAGCGGCCATCGCTTCGTCCATCGTGGCGTTATAGCCTTCGATGCTGTTCGATCCCTGCACCGCCCGCGCGAATGAATATTTTCTCAGTGTGCCTTGCCATCGGTGGGTGCTGCTGGATGTGGCATGGCGCAGGCGCTCTCGCTGTTTGCGCAGGTGATCGACAACCCGTTTATCCATATCTTCCAAGCGGGGTTCCTGAAAGATCATCGCGCTTTTATATCCCTGTGTGTTATGCGGATAACTATCTAGCATAATGCCGAATTATATCAATATATCGAGCATCGACGGAATATACTGGCAACATTACCCGGCCTCACCCCCCGATCTCCTGCTTCATCTGCTGGCGCTGGAACAGGACGATGGGCACGATGAGCAGCAGCAGCAGCAGCGTCGCCACGGCGCTTGCCAGCGGCCAGTCGCGGTTGTTGAAGAACTCGACCCACAATGTCTTGCCGATCATCAGCGTCTCTGACCCGCCCAGCAAGTCCGGGATCACAAATTCCCCAATGGCGGGGATGAAAACGAGGAAGCACCCCGCGATCACGCCGGGCAGGGATAGCGGCAACGTCACGAGACAAAACGCCGCCAATCGAGAACTGCCAAGGTCGGCGGCGGCCTCCAGCAGACTCTCGTCCATCTTTTCCAGCGTCGCGTAGATAGGCAGGATCATAAAGGGAAGATAGCTATAGACGATGCCGATATAGACCGCCGTAGTTGTGTTCATAATATGCAGCGGCTCGCTTATCAGCCCAATGGAAAGCAACGCCTGATTAAGCAGCCCTTCGGTCTTGAGAATGCCAATCCACGCATAGACGCGGATCAGGAACGAGGTCCAGAATGGCAGGATCACCAGCATCACCAATGTCGGCCTCCATCGCCGGGGCGTACGGGCCAGCGCATACGCAATGGCATAGCCGATCAGCAAGGTGATAACGGTCGAGACGGCTGCGATTTTGAGGCTTGAGAGGTAGGCGTTGATATAGAGGCTGTCTTCCGCAAGGAACGTGTAATTCTCGAAATCCAGTTCCGCAAAGAAATCCCGGATACCCGCCCAGCCCCCTGACAGATCAAATTGCGGCGTGTAGGGCGGGCGCGAGACAGCCAGATCACTGAACGAGATTTTCAGCACGATCAGGAACGGCGCGAAGAACAGCACCAGCAGCCACAGATAAGGCAGGGTGACGAGGATGCGCTGACCGAGGGTGCGGTTCATGGGTGTCGCCCCCACAGCGCCCGGCAAAGACCATACGCCTCGCGGAGTAACGTGATGCCCTCTGATTTTTTAGCTGTTGATTTGCTCACGTCAGCAACAGGACGCCTGCGTCCTCCTCCCAACTCACCCACACGTCATCTTCCCAGGTAATTCCGCGCCGATCCGCCCGTTGCCGGTTCGATTCCTGTGCCTTCACAACGGCCCCGTTGGCCAGTTCCACATGATAGGTCGAGATGTTCCCCAGATATGCAATATCGAGCACCTTGCCCGGCAGCGCATTGTCGGCTTCGTCAGGGCGCGCCCGTGCAATCGAGACTTTTTCGGGCCGCAACGCCAGCCACGCTTCAGTTCCGGCGGGGGGCGCATCGTCGGTGATAACCCGCAAATCTGTCGCCCCCTCGATGAACGCGAGGCCCACCCCGCCCCGGCTTGCATTCGTCACCCGGCCTTCAAGCACAGTCACTTCACCAATGAAATCCGCAACAAAGCGACTATCCGGGTGCTCATACAGGTCCGTTGGAGTTGCCACCTGTGCCAGTTCCCCTGCACGCATCACAGCGATGCGCGAGGAAACTGTCATTGCCTCTTCCTGATCGTGGGTCACGATCACAAAAGTCGTTCCCAGAGTCTCCTGAATATTCATCAACTCGAATTGCGTTTCCTGCCGCAATTTCTTGTCCAGCGCACCCAGCGGTTCATCGAGCAGCAATAGCCGGGGCCGTTTCACCAATGCACGGGCCAGCGCCACCCGCTGCCGCTGTCCCCCTGAAAGCTGATCCGGCTTGCGCCGCGCAAAATCGGTTAGCTGCACCAGCCGCATGATGTCAGTCACGCGATCCGCGATCTCGCCTTTGGCCACGCCCTCGCGCTTCAACCCGAAAGCGATATTCTTCTCGACATTCAAATGCGGAAACAGGGCATAGGACTGGAACATCATGTTGACGGGTCGTTTGGCGGGTGGGATCGGCACCAGATCCTGTTCGCCCAACAGGATTTCCCCTTCGCTCGGCGTCTCAAACCCCGCCAGCATCCGCATCAGCGTGGTCTTGCCGCATCCCGATGGCCCAAGAATGGCGAAGAATTCCCGTTCAAAGATTGTCAGAGACAGGTTCTTCACCGCCTCAAAAGCCCCGAACCGTTTCGTGACGTTTCGCAGGTCGATCAGCGGTTTGGCGGCGGGATCGGCCCATGGGGCAAAGGGCAAAGTCATGCGTTTTCTTCCTTGTGCCGTTCAGCCCGCGTTGCCTGCCATTCCACGTATAGCCGCTTCGTCTTGCGCGATTGGCCCCATATCTGCGCCACAAAGACAAGAATGAAGCAAATGAAAAACCCAGCCAGCGATGCCGCAAACACTGGAAATATATCCACGAAATAATAAGCGGGCACTCCGCAGAGCAGACCGAGACACCCGAAGGTTGCCTCCATCCGCCCCGGTGCCATCCCACGCCGCCACCATGCCCTCAACTCCACGAACAAATAAATCAAGAGCGCAATGGCACCGATTGGCACGAGGATTTCCCCCTCGATCCCGTAGAGTACCCCTCCCATCGTCCCCGCCAGCAGCAGGGTGGCAAGGGCGTAAAGCATGGTTTGACCGGGCAGGGCCGACGCCCTGCCTTTCTTCCTTGCCCTGCCCATCAACAGGATCTTTCGAGGTCAGGAAACATCGGGCAGGTCTTCCAGTTTCGCTTCGAGTTCCACCGTACTCATGCCATGCCCTTGATTACGTGGCGGAGGCGAAACCGCCTCCGCCGTTTTCGCTTACTGTCCCGTCTTTACCTTGGTCCACAGCCGCGTAACCTGGCGGTTCACTTTTGGGGGATAGGCGGTAACGGAATAGAGGTTTTCCAGCGTTGCAGCGTCGGGATAGATCGCCGGATCACCAATCACATCCGCTTCCAGCAAGCCCTGCGATGCCTTGTTTCCATTGGCATAATAGACGTAGTTCGATGCCTTGGCCATGACATACGCGCGCATGATGAAGTCGAGGAACTTGTGCGCGGCTTCGGGGTTCGGGGCATCCGTGGGGATTGCCATCTGGTCGAACCACATCAGCGCACCCTCGGACGGAATCGCATAAGCGACTTCGACACCGTTATCGGCTTCCGCTGCGCGGTCACGGGCTTGCAGAATATCGCCCGACCATCCAAACGCCACGCAAATGTCGCCATTGGCGAGCGCATTGATGTATTCACTGGAGTGGAATTTCTGCACATGGGGGCGCATCGCCAGCAAAACGTCTTCGGTTTTGGCGATCACGTCCGGGTCATGGCTGTTGGGGTCTTCACCCAGATATTTCAGCGCGGCAGGAATGATTTCCGTCGGTGCATCCAGTACATGAATGCCACATTCCGCCAGTTTTTCAGCATTCGCCGGATCAAAGATCAGGGCAAGCGAGCCGACCGGCGCGTCATCACCAAGCACTTCCTTTACCTTCGCGACATTATAGCCGATGCCGGTCGTGCCCCACATATAGTTGATCGAATAGGCATTACCGGGATCATAGGGCGCGGTGCGCGCCGCAATCGCATCCCACATATTTCCGGCATGGGGCAGCTTGCTGGTATCCAGCTTCTGAAACGCACCTGCCTCGATCTGGCGGCTGAGGAAGGTTCCCGTCGGCACCACCACATCATAACCGGAGCCACCGGCCAGCATCTTGGTTTCCAGCAACTCATTGGAATCGAACACGTCATAGCGCACTTCGATCCCCGTCTCCTTGGTGAAATCCTCAAGGATGCTTTCGTCGATATAATCCGACCAGTTATAGACATTCACAACCTTGTCTTCCGCAACCGCCGCCGTTGCGACCCCGGCAAGCGCAAGCGCAGTGATAATAGAACCGAATTTCATGTGTGGTCTCCCCGAATCTATGGTTGCGGAGAGATTAACAGCCGTTTCAGGAAAGTCAGCGATTTTCCGTCCGCATATCGAATCCTTGGCCTGATGCGCAGAGAAGGCTAATCTGCGATGTCCGATCCACGACGGAAATTGTCATGTCTTCCGATACTCCTGCCTCCCTGCCCCAACCTTGCCGTGACTGGCTAAACGACCGCAAGATTGGGGAGGCCGAGTGCATTATCGCTGATATGGCGGGCATCCCGCGCGGCAAGGCGATGCCGTGGCGCAAATTCATGCAGACCCAGCGCAGCTTTCTGCCTGTCTCTATCTTTTACCAGACGATCACAGGCGATTACGCCGATCTGGAGGGGATGGAAGACCAATGGACCGAGCGCGACATGCTGCTCATCCCCGATATGAGCACCGCAACCGCCGCCCCGTGGTCCAATGATGTGACGGTTCAGGTCATCCATGACATGACCGACCTGGAGGGCACGCCCATCCCCATCGCCCCCCGCAATGTCCTGCGCCGGGTCATGGCACTCTATGCCGAGGCCGGCTGGCAGCCGGTCGTTGCCCCCGAACTCGAATTCTATCTGACCAAGATCAATACCGACCCCAACGAAGTAATCGAGCCACCCGTGGGCCGCACGGGAAGGCAGGGCATCGGCCGCCAAGCCTATTCCATGAGCGCGGTAGACGAATACCAGTCAGTCATCGAAGACATCTACGATTACGCCGAGGCGCAGGGTTTTGAGATCGAGACGATCATTCAGGAGGGCGGCGCGGGACAGTTGGAAATCAACGTCGGCCATGGTGATCCGTTGAAACTGGCCGATCAGGTATTTTTCTTCAAACGATCCATCCGCGAGGCGGCGCTCAAGAATGGCTGTTTTGCGACCTTCATGGCCAAACCCATGCAGGACGAACCGGGCAGCGCCATGCATATCCACCAAAGCGTGCTGGACGCGCAAACGGGCCGCACGGTCTTCGCTGATGCGGCGGGGAATGCCACCGACCTCTTCTACGGCTTCCTTGCGGGACAGCAGGATAATTTGCCATCGCTCATCTCGTTGCTGGCCCCTTACGTGAATTCATACCGCCGCTACACCACCGAGGATGCAGCGCCCATCAATCTCGAATGGGGCCGTGACAACCGCTCCACAGGTTTGCGTATTCCTCTCTCATCGCCTGAAGCCCTGCGCATCGAAAACCGGGTCGCGGGGATGGATTGCAATTGCTATCTGGCCTTCGCCGCATCGCTTGCCGCTGGTTTTATCGGCATGAAAGCCGGTGCTATCCCTCGCCCGGAGGTGGCGGGCGATGCCTATGAACTGCGCCGCGCCCTGCCGCGCAGCCTGCACGAGGCGCTCGACCTGCTGAAAAACAATCCAGCGGTGGTCGATGTGCTTGGCGAAGAATTCTGTAATGTCTACCTCGCCATCAAGCGGCAGGAAGTGGAAGAATTCCTGCAAGTCATCAGCCCATGGGAACGCGAACATCTGTTGCTGAACGTCTGACCATGGCTCTCGACGTTCTCACCGCCAATGACCGCCCCGGCGAGCACGCGCCCTCGTGGTATGCGGCCACGGCCAATGCGATGCCGGATCATCCGCCCCTGCAAGGCGAGGCGCACGCAGACGTGTGCATCGTTGGGGCGGGGTATTCCGGTCTGTCGGCGGCATTGCACCTGCGCGAGCGGGGCTATGATGTTGTCGTGCTGGATGCCCATCGCGTCGGCTGGGGCGCTTCGGGCCGCAATGGCGGGCAACTCGGCTCCGGCCAACGGGTCGCCCAGGCCGATCTTGAAGCCCGGCTGGGGCGGGGAAAAGCCCGTATATTGTGGGACTTGGCCGAGGAATCCAAAACCCTCGCCAAATCCCTGATTAATCGCCACGCCATCAATTGCGACCTGCGCCCCGGTATTCTGGAGGCGATGCACCGCCCCGGATTCGAGCGGGACGCCCGCAAGGAGGTCGCCCTCCTCAACGATCATTACAACTATCCCCATGCCCGCTTTGTCGAGCGCAATGAAATCCGCGCGATGGTCGCCAGCGAGGGCTATCACAGCGGCATCCTCGACACAGACGCGGCCCATCTACACCCCCTCAACTATGCGCTGGGCCTTGCCCATGCGGCGGCACAGACAGGCGTGCGTCTGCACGAACATACGCGCGTCACCCGCGTCACGACAGGCCGGGTTGAAACGGCGAAAGGAACGGTCACTGCCTCCCATATCCTGCTCGCATGTAATGGTTATCTTTGCGGACTGGAGGGGTCAGTCGCCGCCCGCGTCATGCCCATCAATAATTTCATCGCCGCAACCGAACCCCTGCCCGACCCCGCCGCCCTGATCCGCGACGATGTGGCCGTTTGCGACTCGCGTTTCGTCGTCAATTATTTCCGCCTGTCCCGCGATGGACGATTGTTGTTCGGCGGCGGAGAAAACTACGGTTATCGCTTCCCTGCTGACATCGCCGCAAAGGTTCGCAAACCGATGCTGGAGGTCTTTCCGCACCTTGCAGATACCCGCATCGACCACGCATGGGGCGGAACCCTTGCCATCACCATGGATCGCCTGCCCAATTTCGCCCGACCCGCCCCCGGAATCCTGTCGGTATCGGGCTATAGCGGCCATGGTGTCGGCATGGCCACCCTCGCCGGAAAACTGGCATCCGAGGCCATCGCCGGACAAGCCGAACGCTTCGACATTCTCGCCACCATCCCCCGCCCCCGCTTCCCCGGCGGCGCAGCCTTGCGCACCCCGCTCCTGACATTGGCAATGATCTGGTACGGATTACGGGATCGATTGTAGCTTTAATCCTCGTCCCGGATGTGGTGTCTGGTTCTGCTATGAAACAATTCCCAAGACCCACCCCATGCTGACCACCCACGCCTATAC
>CALFFK010000032.1 GCA_937957975.1 uncultured Neomegalonema sp. | reverse complement strand
GACCTCTCACCCCTTGACGGCGCTCCGCTGGAATATCTGAATATTTCAGACTCGAAAGTCGCGGATATTTCGGTTCTTTCGGGGATGCCGCTGGAGGCAGTGGTGGTGCGTCACAGCCCGGTGCTTGATGTATCGCCTCTGGCGGATGCCCCACTGGAAAAATTCCGTATCGACAACACCCTCGTGACCGACCTGTCGATGTTCGCGGATAGCAACGCGAAGATGACCGTGAAGGGGCCACTTGCCCGCACATTACGCGGGGGAGAGCCGCTCGATCCCATAACGCTGACAGATCGCGCCTGTACGATTTCCTGACCGGAGCATCCCCCCGTGAAGATCACCGCCATCCGCAGCCATGTTCTCGGCTATGAACTGCCCGAAGAACTCGGCTATTCGCAGCAATATTACGCCCGTCGCACCGCGCATATTGTGGAGGTGACAACAGATGAGGGCATCACCGGCTGGGGTGAATGTTTCGGGCCGGGGAATGTGGCGTTGGGCAACCGGGCCATCGTCGAGAAAGTCATCGCACCCATGATCCTTGGGGATGATCCGATGGATCGGGATGTGATCTGGCACAAGGTCTATAACCTCTTGCGCGATCACGGGCAGAAAGGGATGCCGATGCAGGCTCTCTCAGGCGTGGACATCGCGCTGTGGGACATTGCGGGCAAGGTGGCGGGGCTGCCCCTGCACAAGCTGATCGGCGGCGCGCATCGCACGCGGGTTCCGGTCTATGGCTATGGCATGATGCTGCGCCGCGAAAGCGTGGACGAGATGGTGGCCCGCTTTACTGACGAGGCAGCGGCGATCAAGGGCATGGGCTTTGCGGCCACAAAGATGAAAATCGGGATGGGACCGCGCGACGACGTGCGACTTGCCGAAGCAGTGCGGCGCGGGGTGGGCGATGGCTATCGGTTCATGGCCGATGCGAACCATTGCTACACCACAGCGGATGCCTTTTATGTGGGCCGCGCACTGGGGGAACTCGACGCCTATTGGTTCGAGGAGCCGATAGCGCCCGAAGACCACGACGGATACCGCGAATTGCGCGCGGGGCTGACCGTCAATATCTCTGGCGGCGAAGCAGAATTCAATCGCTGGGGGTGGCGGGCCATTCTGGAAAACCGGGGACTGGATATTGCACAGCCCGAAGTCTGTGCGCTGGGTGGGATCAGCGAGTATCTGCGGGTATTGGCGCTCTGCCACGCGCATTTCACGCCAGTGGTGAACCATGTATGGGGCAGCGCAGTGGCGGTGGCGACAAACCTGCAACTGCTGGCCGCGATGCCGCCTTTGCCCGGCGGAATGCATCCGTGGGAACCGATGCTGGAATTCGACACAACGCATAATGCCTTTCGCGATGACCTTCCCGTCGAGCCGCTGGACATTCAGGGGCAGGTGGCCGCATCGGGGGGGACTGTGGCCATCCCCGACAAGCCGGGGGTCGGCGTCGAACCGGATCGCGATTTTCTGGCGAGGTACGCCATTGATGGGTGAATTGTCATGGGTGGCGCTTGATTGGGGCACATCAAATCTGCGCATGATGGTGCTGGATAAAGACGATACAGTCATTGATACCCGCGAGATGGCGCAGGGCATGGCGATGCTGGAGCCACATGAATTTGAGGAAACGCTGCTCACCTGCCTCGGCCAATGGCTGCCCGCAGAGGGGATCGTGCTGATTATCGCCTGTGGCATGGTCGGGGCGCGGCAGGGGTGGATCGAAGCACCTTATGCGCCCTGCCCCGGCCCACCGCTCCCCGCGTTGGGGCTGACCCGCGCCCCAACGAAAGACCCCCGGCTGGACGTGCGGATAGTGCCGGGACTGGCGCAATATAATCCACCCGATGTGATGCGCGGCGAGGAAACCCAGGTCGCCGGGCTGCTGGCCACCGAACCGGATTTCGAGGGAATGATCTGTCTGCCGGGGACGCATACGAAATGGGTGCGGGTGGCCGAAGGGATGGTGACGGGGTTCACCTCCTGCATGACAGGCGAGATATTCGCGCTGTTGTCCGAACAATCAATCCTGCGCCACTCGGTCGGCGGGGAAAGCGATCATGCCGCTTTCCTGCGCGGGGCGAAGGATGGGTTGGCCGAAGGCGGCGCGTTGCTCGCGCGGCTGTTCTCGATACGGGCCGCAGACCTGTTGCATGATACGCGCCCCGATGCGGCACGGGGGCGGCTGTCTGGCCTGCTGATCGGGGCAGAGATAGCGGCAATGACACAGCACGCGCGTGAGGTGGTGGTGCTGGGAGACAGGAAGCTGGCGGCACTTTATGGGGAAGCACTTGGACTGGCGGGGATCGCCGCGCGGGACGTGCCACCGATGCAGATGACGCTGGCGGGGCTACGCGCAGCACGGGCCATGGAGAACGGGATATGAGAAAACTGGTTGCGATCCTGCGCGGCGTGACGCCGGACGAAGCAGAAGGGATTGCCGGGGCGCTGGTTACAGCAGGGATCGGCATGATCGAAGTCCCCCTCAACTCACCGCAACCGTTCGAGAGCATTGGTCGGATCGTGACAGCCTTCGGCGGAGATGCGCTGATCGGGGCAGGAACCGTATTGTCGGTCGGGGATGTGGATCGGCTGGCGGAAGCAGGCGGACGGCTGGTTGTCTCGCCCGATTGCAACCCAGAGGTGATCGCGACGACAAAAGCGCGAGGGATGCAGTCCTTTCCCGGCGTGATGACCCCGACCGAGGCATTCACCGCCCTGCGCGCCGGAGCCGATGGGTTAAAGCTGTTCCCCGGTTCCCTGATCGGACCAGACGGCCTGAAAGCCCTGCGCGCCGTTCTGCCCCCTGAATGTCAGGTCTATGCAGTCGGGGGCGCGGGGGCGTCGAACATGGCCGAATGGCGGGCGGCGGGGGCGGATGGGTTCGGCATCGGTTCGGCCCTCTACGCGCCGGGGATGGATGCAGCGCAGGTGGGCGAGCGGGCGCAGGGGCTGGTTGTGGCCTATGATGCGGTGATGGATAAACTCAATCCACCCAAAGAACATCAAGCGGAAAGCCCACGGCATCGAAGGGGGCAACCTTGACCTCGGCATCGTTGCTCAGGGCAACAAGCAGGGTCCAGCTTCCATCTTTCAACTCAAAGGCTTCGAGCGTGCGGGCCAGCGGATCAACAAACCACAGATGCGGCACGCCCTGTGCCGCGTAGAGATCGCGCTTCTCGGTCAGATCGAGCCTACGGGTTGAAGGCGACAGGACTTCGCAAACCCAGTCAGGAACAATGCTGTAAAACGCTTCTTCAGGGTAACGCGGCATCCGCTCCCGCCGCCAACCCGCCACGTCGGGCACGACAATATCGTCACCAAGATGGATTTCAGGCTCATCGTCAATCCACCAGCCAC
>CALFFK010000031.1 GCA_937957975.1 uncultured Neomegalonema sp. | reverse complement strand
GGTTAGGAAGATGACGGAGTTGCATAGCCCACGCCCTTCTGTTGCCAACAGGAGGATCAACAATGGCAAAGCAAAAGACCCGCAAGACCCCTGCGATTGAGGCCATGAATATGGGTGCCGCTGCCGTTGATATCGGCTCGCGTGAACACATGGCGGCAGTCAATCCAGACGTGACCGACGCACCAGTGCGTGCGTTTGGCACCTTCACCCATGACCTGCATGATCTTGCTGACTGGTTCAAAACACACGGCGTCACCAGTGTTGCGATGGAATCCACAGGTGTCTACTGGATCCCGGCTTACGAGATACTTGAGCAGCACGGCTTCGAGGTCATTCTTGTGAATGCCCGCTACGCCAAGAATGTGCCGGGGCGCAAAACCGACGTCAGTGACGCCAGTTGGCTGCGACAACTGCATTCCTACGGTCTCTTGCGTGGCAGCTTCAGGCCATCGGCACAGATTGCCACGTTGCGGGCGTATCTGCGCCAACGAGAGCGACTGGTTGAATATGCTGCGGCGCACATTCAACACATGCAGAAGGCCCTGATGGAAATGAACCTGCAACTGCATCATGTTGTCTCAGACATCACCGGGGTGACGGGCATGAGGATCATCCGTGCGATTGTCGCGGGTGAACGGGACCTGGATGAGCTGGCGTCGTACCGAGATGTGAGGTGCCGTGCGCCGGTTGAGACGATCAAAGCTGCTCTGAATGGAAATGACCGACCAGAACACATCTTCGCGCTGACCCAGTCACTCGAACTCTATGACTTCTATAAGGCCAAGATGCTGGAATGTGATCGCCATCTTGAGGCTACGCTAGCCGCACTGGCTGCAGACCAGGATCATGACCCCAGCCACCTCCCCCGTCCGCGGACAAAGACCAAGCAGGTGAATACACCTTCTTTTGATGTCCGGGCAGCGCTGTTCGGTGTCCTCGGCGTTGATCTGACCGAGATCCATGGGATGGGGCCTTCACTCTCTCTCAAGCTGGTCGGGGAATGTGGGACCGACCTGCGCGCCTGGCCAAGCGCCAAACACTTCACGTCGTGGCTGTGTCTGGCGCCGGGCAACAAAATATCCGGTGGTAAGGTGCTGTCATCTCGGACGCGACGCTCATCGAGTCGCGCCGCAGCACTCTTACGATTGGCTGCTGTTACCATTGGTCGAAGTGATACTGCATTGGGCGCATTCTACCGACGGCTCGCAGCACGCGCAGGCAAAGCTAAAGCGGTCACTGCTACAGCGCGCAAGATTGCAGTTCTGTTCTATAACACCCTCCGACACGGCATGACCTATAAGGATCCCGGCGCATCGCATTATGAGGAGCGATACCGCAATCGCGTGCTTGGCAATCTCAAGCGGCGAGCAAAGTCGTTTGGGTATGATTTGCAGGAATTGCCACCAGAGCCTGACATCGCTGTTTCTTAGGAAGGCGACTGCCTTCTTCGTCAGGGAAACAAGTCGATGAGGTTCCGGCTCATCGATACGATGAAGGCCGAAATACCCGTGGACCGCCTGTGCGCTCTGCTGAGTGTGAGTGTCAGCGGGTATCACGCGTGGCGACACCGGGGACCGAGCCGGCGGCAATTGGACGACATGGTGGTCCTTGCGCATATCCGCTCGCAGTTTTCGACCTCGAACGAGAGCTATGGTTCGCCACGCATGCACGCTGAGTTGCGCGAAGACGGGGTCAAGGCGGGTCGACACCGGATCGCGCGGCTCATGCGGGAGAACGGCCTTAAAGCCCGGCAACGGCGGCGTTTTCGCAAGACGACAGACAGCGATCATGGTGGCCCCGTCGCTCCCAATATCCTCGATCAGGATTTCAGTTGTGACGGCACGGACCAAAAATGGGGCGTGGATATCAGCTACATCTGGACGAACGAAGGATGGCTGTATCTGGCCATTGTTGTGGATCTGTATTCCCGGCGTATCGTCGGCTGGGCAGCCAGCAACCGCATGAAGAAAAACCTCGCGCTCAAGGCCCTGCGCCGCGCAATCACTCTGCGTAACCCGCCCGCTGGATTGATCCATCACTCGGATCGCGGAAGTCAGTATTGCTCCGACGACTACCGCCGCGAACTCAGAAAGTACGGCTTCATCGCCTCGATGAGCGGCAAAGGAAATTGCTACGATAACGCGATGGTCGAGACGGTCTTCAAGACCATCAAAGCCGAACTCGTCTGGACCACCATTTTCCAGACACGGCACGCCGCAGAAAAAGACATTGGCACTTACATCGACGGATTCTACAATCCTCGAAGACGACATTCAGCACTTGGATACAAAGCACCGATCACATTCGAGGCAGCCGGAAGCTAACAGAGAAACTGTCCCTCCACTTTCACCGGGCAAGACCAGGGCATTGACCATCAGGCACCCGATTTCCGCAATCAGTTCTTCGGCGGCTCTCGCTTCCTTGTCGGCGTGGTAGTTCGCGAAGCACTCACGAGCAAGGCGGTTGCGGATGCCTGAACTATGGATTGCTTCATGCCCCAGAGTGGAAAAATACGCTCCTTCGCTCTCGAACCGCGATGGATCGGGCATGACGATCCGGTCCTGCATCTCCTGATAGGCCGCGTACTCAAAACCGTGGTCGATGTCGAACGGCATCCGATCGAAGAAGCCATAGAGTAGCTCGTTGGCGCGCACGCCGGTGTCGATCTCGCCCGCGACCGGATGGAAGCGTTCGGGAAGATCATCGATCTGGTCACTGTTGAACACGGCGTACCCTTTGAGGAAGCGGTACGTGCTGCCTTCCTCACCGTCTGACTGCTCGGCAGGTTCGTCCTTCTTCGGAGCCTGTCCGTAATAGACGACCGTGCTGGAGCGTTCGCCCGTGCGGACGGAACCGCCCAGCTCTTTCGCCTGGCGGAATGTCATCCAGAATGGTGAGGTGTAGCCGCTGCAAGCAGTCTCGATGGCGAGAAGGAAGTGGTTCACGCCCTTGTAGGCATCGCCGGTGACGCGAAGCGGCATGGCACTGGCGCTGGATTGCCAAGGGCGACGCCAGGGCAGGGGACCGCCTTCCTCCAGTCGAGCTATGAGCTTGGCGGTGATTTCCTGAGCGATATCGCGGGCGGGCGGACGCTTGGTGCGGCGTTTCGGATTGGGCATTGTCGGCTCCTTTGCTTTCGAGGCCCGGAAGGGCCAACCGCAAAAAGCCGTTCTCTGACTTGCACCACCCGCCATCGGCGCGCGACCCGTCCCCGCGATTCAACCGGATCGGATTCAGTCTTCTGACATCCGGTCGTCAGCAGGCGACTTCGGTGAACGAGACCGCGAGAGTCCGAAGAGAGCCGAAGGCGACCTCGTTAATCGTGGGGGCGGGACAGGCAGGAAATTGGGCGAAGGTCGGCTACCAGCGGAAAGCTCCGACCTTGCAGGAGATGCTGGAATAGCGGGCATGATGCGCCTCGACGAGCAGCCGGTTGACGCTGTGTCCCCGGTTCGGGCCGGTATCGAAGACACAGGAAACGACGACGCGATCCCACGAGAGCTTGCACTGTCGTGGGGTACAGGTCAGACGCTGCCCGTCAATCTCGCGCCACGCAAACCGTGCTGCGTGCTGGCCGGCCGCCGTGTCGTACTCGGCGGCATCGATGCAGTGCAGGCGGATTCCAGTATCACCGACGAAACCACTGTCCCCGTCCTTGAAGCGCGCGATGCCTGTGATCGTCGAGTGAGATGCAGCAGTTAGCCTCTCAACATACGAAGGAATGAAGAGGAAGGCGACGATCGCGAATGCTGTCCACAGAAGCACGCGATGCTGAGACCTTCGAGCGCGGCTCTTCAATGACCGTCGCCTCGAACCCGGATGCGGCCTCATTCTCCGAGCCGGCACGTCGCATTGCGTTGCCAGTATCCGGGTCTGACGGTCCAGCAATAGCTGTCGTCGTCCCTGCCCCATGTCCGGCACTGCGTTTCGGGGGGCACCCAAGATTGGGAGTTGCCTGCAACACAGGCCTTCCCTTCAAGGTCGGTATAGAGAACCTTCGACCCGGTATGGTGGCCATCGATATTGCGCTGCCGAAATCGGCTTCCATCGCCATTAATGAAATACGTGAACGTGCAGGGATATTCGTCGTCGCATTCCCTGCCCCGACAGCAGGTCGTTCGGGCGCGATAATATTCCACCTTCACGCTACGGAGCGTCCGTTCCATCTCGGCCTGATCGATCACGTCATTCATTACATCCAGACGGTCAGGATGGGAGTCGTGCATCTCCACATCGCGCACAGACCCCATGGCGCAGAAACCAATCGGTGGCTTGGGTGGAACGGCCGTGATCCTGCTGATGAACGTGCTGTAGGCGTCACTGCATCCGCTCGGAAATCCGGCAGGCAGGCACAGGATCAACTTACAATCCATGTCGAATGCCTTAGCTTTCGACGGTGTGCCGATCCCTCCGACCAGGAGGAGGAAAACGAAGAATAGTGACCATAAATTTCTCATTGAACCATTCCTGAGCCGCATGGCTGTCGCACAAGGCCTCGCAATCGCGGGCAAATTTGATCTTCACACGCCATGCGACAATTTTGACCATGTTGCGTTGCAATATCTCACTAGCAAACTGTATCATTATCATACATATACGCGCCCAGATAAACCACCATGCGTTGTTTAGTAACAGCGTAGTTCTCGAAATAAGATATGTCGGCTCGATGTACGGTAGCCGCTTTCGCTCACGGAAATAACGCTCGGCGTTTTCAGAGTCAGCCTGAACAGGCTGTCCGATGCCGACTGCCCAAAAACAAAACAAGTTGTCGTTCATGGAGTCGATCTATGTCTAAAACACTGCGAGACTGCGCCATCCTTCTAATGGCCTGTCTGGCTGCATCGCCAGCCTTTGCGGCCACCCTCGATCCGATCCAGAACATCGTGGACGAGATCGTGACCGCCCTTACCGGACCGCTTGGGATCGCAATCGGTACGCTCATCATTGCCGGGACAGGTCTCGGTGCCGCCATGGGCCGCTTGGAGTGGCGCACGTTCTTCATGGCGTTCATCGGTCTCGTCATGGTCTACGGCGCCGCGACGATCGTAGCCGGTATCGTCTCGACGGCGGGTACAGGCTCGACGCCTCCGGCCCCATCGCCCTGATCACGATGGACAGTAACCGCGTGTTCCGAGGTTTGGTGCGGCCCCCACAGGTTTGGGGGCTGCCGGTGATGTACTGGGTTCCGGTCCTGTCATTCTCGATCCTGCCACTGATCTGGTTCCAATCGGCAATCGGAATGCTCGTACTGTTCCTTGCCCTGTGGCTCGGCGCGCGCGTTCTCGCCCGTATCGAACCACGCATCATGGATCTGTTGTCCGTCTCCGGCCGCATGACACGCAAGACAGGCAACCACCGCGTTTGGGGAGGCAACCGGTATGAGCCGTAGAATGACTCTCGCCGCGCATGACATGGTCCACGGGGCATTCGCCGCGAAGGAAGCACGGCTGTCGCAACACGTTCCTTACGCCGCTTTCCTTGATCCCAACACGATCTCGACCAGAAACGGCGACCTCATGCGCGTGTTCGAGGTCGATGGTCTGCCCTTCGAAACGGCAGAGATGGACGAGCTGGCTCACCGATCCAAAGTCCGTGAGGGGTTCATCCGTCGTGCTCTGGGTCCGCGTTCGGGCTTCTATCACCACGTTGTACGGCGGAGGATCATGGCCCCGCCCGCGCCGCGCTCCGGTATCGCCTTCGCCGATGATCTCGCGCATCGGGTCCGTTCCGATCTCGGGGAGCATCGTCTCTACGAAAACAGACATTTCGCAACCCTGGT
>CALFFK010000030.1 GCA_937957975.1 uncultured Neomegalonema sp. | reverse complement strand
ATCATCATGGCAACATCCGGCGCAAGGTATCATCCTTGTGCCGGTAATGATGCCGCAACGCTCCCCCAATATGCAGCACCAATACAGCGGCGAGCAGATATGAGCTCCACGCATGGATTCTGTGAAAGATCGTTTTCAGCGCCTCGTTTCCCGGCTTGATCGGATCAGGCAGCTCGAACACCCCGAACACCATATTCCTGATCTGCATTGGGTAAGCCCCCGGATCATTAAGCTCCGAAGCTGAAGCCATCAGCCATCCGCTCAGGGGCATCGTGAACATCAGCACATAAAGCGCGATATGGGCAAAATGCGCAGTCCAGCGTTCCCAGCCGGGTTGATTTGTGGGGACTTGTGGCGAAACAGGGTTTGCCCAGCGCCATATCAACCGCAGCACTGCAAGCGCAAAGACGAGGCTGCCAAAGGATTTATGCCATTGCGTCACTTCGAACTGAAGGACCATATCGTTCATAAAGTTGGCAACCCAGGTCCCGACAATAACCAGGCCAATCATCAGGATAGCGATAGTCCAGTGGAATACCCTGGCGAGCCACCCCCATCGCTCGCGCGTGTTCCAAAGGCTCAAGATATCCCCATATCCACAAGCTGGCTCATTTATCCTCAGGGTAGATTTCGATACTCATCTCGATCGGAATCCTGTTACCAACGGCCCCGGCAGCATACTTCATCCCATATTCCGTTCGGTCAATTTCACCCCTGATCAGGAATCCCGTCACGACCCGACCGTCAAGCCCTGGCAGGGGCGATGGAGCACTCTTACGCATCTCCACATCAAAAACTTCCTCGCGGGTTTCGCCAATAAGGGTCAGGTCGCCGGTCAGTTTGGCCGTATTATCCCCCGTCATCTCGATCTTTTTCGACGTAAAGACAATCTCAGGATGTTTCCCGACGTCAAGGAAATCCTTGTTGCGCACATGCTTGTCACGCGCAGCCCAGAGCGTATTGATAGAAGCCGCCTTGATGGTAAAGACGATGGACGAATCCTCCGGCGCATCAGGATCGTACATAATATCCGCGTCGAACTGGGTAAAAAACCCATGGGTCAGCGAGTATCCGAGGTGATCGACCTTGAACGCCACCACGGTATGTGACTTGTCCAGCTTATAGGGCGCAGGGGCCGCATGGGCGACCGTAGCAAGGCCAGCGAGCAGGCTTGCAGTACCGAAAAAACGGGCAATGGCAGACATGGAACGCTTCTCCTGAAAGACCAAAACAGTCATTCTATCGCGCCCATATATGACATAACGACGTTACCACAACCATGCTGGTCGCAAAAGTGTGAGGGATTGTATCACCCAGAAAGATATTGAGAAATTAACCAGATTTGGCACTTGTCCTCTGGGTCAATGTCTTACCGCCTCCCTTCAGAACAATATGTAAATACAGCGGTGTTTTAAATGTGCGATTCTCAATAATATCAAAAGAAATAATCTGTTCGTTTGCGAATGATTCGAATAGCTTCTTGGTATGTCGAACGCGCCATGGACCGATGCTGAAAACGACTTAATCGTCGCGGATTATTTCGCGATGTTAAAAAACGATCTTGTCAAAGAAACTTACAATAAAGCCCAACACCGCCGCACACTGATGCCCCTTCTGAATGGGCGTTCAGAAGGCTCGATCGAGTTTAAGCACCAAAACATCAGTGCAGTACTCAAAAGCCTCGGTGAAACCTGGATCATGGGATACAAACCAGCGTTTAATTTTCAAATGAAATTGGTCAATGCTGTCATGCGCTGGCTAGAAGATAATCCAACTTGGCAAAACAAAACGCCCATCATTGATCCCCAAATGGGAATGCGCGATCTTGAACCGCTATGGATCGGCCCACCTCCAACGCTGTCGAACCAGCCAGAACCACAAGAGTTGGATCAGACACTCCGTATCGCACGCAAATTTGATGTTGCAGGACGAGACGAACGCAATCGAGCACTTGGTCGAGCAGGGGAAGAATGCGCCCTCGCACATGAAACAGCAGCATTAAAGGCCGCAGGGCGCAATGATCTAGCGCGGCAGATAAGATGGGTATCGGAAGAAGACGGCGATGGTGCAGGCTATGACATAGCCAGTTTCACCACGGAAGGGCATCCTCGACTTCTTGAAGTCAAGACGACCAACGGGTGGGATCGCACACCCTTCCATATCTCCCGAAATGAGTTGGCCGTTGCAGATGAACGGCGCGCAGAGTGGTCTGTTTTCAGAATCTGGAATTTTTCCCGTGAACCGAAAGCATTCGAACTTTACCCACCGCTTGATACCCATGTCGCCCTGACGCCAACGAGTTTTCAAGCAAGCTTTCACTGAAAATCCGTGACGCCCCTTCCACATCGGAGCCATCTCTTCGCCGCGATAGTCGTAGAAGCCGGAAAAATTTGACACCGACACTCTGGGCCGAGGTCTTGCCTCATGATTCCATAGCTGAAAATCGTTTGCAATGAAGGTCGTGGCCCTATTCTTCCGCCTTCTTCAGCATCCGCCCCAGCCAGCGCCCGCCGAGGACGTGGAGGTGGAAATGGGGGACTTCCTGCACGCCGTTCTTTCCGGCATTGGCGATGATACGAAAGCCCTCGCCACCCGTCGATGGCGCGACCCCTTCGTCGGAAGCGACCTGTCCGGCGGCACGGATGAAGGCGACGATTTCTTCATCTCTGGCATTAGCGGCGAAATCATCGAAAGAGACGTATTTACCCTTTGGGATCACGAGGACATGGGTGGGTGCCTGCTCGCTGATGTCGTGAAAAGCGAGAACGTGCTCGTTCTCCAGCACCGTCCGGTTCGGAATTTCGCCGCGCAGGATTTTTGCAAAGATATTGTCGTCGTCATAGGTCATGGACGGCCTTTCGGAGCAGGGATCAGAGGCACCGCGTCAAACGCAGGGCAGAATTCTATTTGGCAAGCTCGACGGGCTGGCCGTGAGGGGTGGTCTCGTAGGCCCGCGCCCAGGCATTGCGGCGGGCCTCGACTTCGGGGGCCGGGATCGATCCGCCAGTATCCAGCAGGGCTTCGAGAGCGGCGAGGACAGCGCGATAATACCCGGCGGTCGTGTCGTCTTCGGCTCGCACAGCGCGCCCCAATGCATTGGCCCAATCAGTCGCGGAGAAGGCTCCGGCCCTGACCATGCAATCGGCCATGGCGAGCGCCTGGGCCTGCCATGCTTCCTCAAAGACCGGATCACCGTCGCGTCTGGCAAGGGGGGCCAGGGGATCAGGCGCGCGCAAGATAACTCTCCCACAGATCGAGATGGATACGATCAGGGCTGCCCGCTGCCTCCGGGAACAAATCGCCGCGCGCAAAAGCCACTGTATAGAGATGTTCGGGCCGGTGGATGCCCCGCGCACCGTCATCAGGCATCAGATGCGCGCCACGATGAGCAACAATCTCGCCCGTGGCTGCGCGAGCATAGGCCGGAAGACGTGTATGACCGGGATGCCCATGAGACGCTGTGCCAACCCGATCACCGACTGCAAAGGCAGGGCTTTCAGCCACTTCACGCTCGAAATTTGCGGGTGTGGTCAACATCGCGCGCACGTCTGCGGGGGACATGGGCACAGGAGTGCGCGCAAGGCTGTCGGATTTGCCGGTTGCGACCTCAACCATCGACAGGTCGCCCGCATCAATGGCCATGGCTACAGCAGTTTGCAGCCATTGATCGAAATAGGGGCGGGTCAGATAATCCACCGGGTCGATATTTTCGCGTACATGGCGAAACCAATCAACCGGGTACGCCCGCTCGGCCCGCATCGAGACGCAAAGGGCGTAGGCACGGGCATCCGCTTCGGTGTGGTAGGCTTCGTCTTCACCGGCGCGGTCAATGGGGCCAAACCCCTCCTTACCACCAAGATCGTGAACGCCATCCATCAGGCGGCCCCCCTCAAATCATCAGTGCCAATCATCGCGTTGCGGGTGACGAGCGCCGCAAGAGCCTGCTCATCCAGCCCTTCGGTTCCGTCGGGACGTTGGGGGAGGACCATATAACGAAGTTCGGCAGTCGAATCCCAGACATCAATCCGGGTATCAGGGGCAAGGGTCACACCAAATTCAGCCAGTACGCCGCGCGGATCGCGAACAGCGCGCGCACGGTATTCATTGGCCTTGTACCAGGCCGGGGCCATGCCAAGGATCGCAAAGGGATAGCAGGAGCATAAGGTACAGACGACGAGATTATGAACGCCGTCAGTATTCTCGACCGCCTTGAGATGACCGCTGGCCTGACCGGCAAAACCCATCTCCGCCACGGCCTTGCCCGCATCGGCCAGCAAGCGGGATTTGAAGGCAGGGTCGATCCATGCGCGCGCGACGATTGCGGCACCGCGCTTGGGGCCAATCTCCTCGGTATAGGCTTCGATCCAGGCATCAAGGGCCGCAGGATCGACCAGCCCTTTCTCGACCAACAGGCTTTCGAGCGCCTTGACCCGCAGGGCGGGTTCGGATGGCAAGTGGCTGTGCAAATGTCGATGGATTTCGGCAACCTTGCCGCTGTCGTAGGAAGGGTCCATGGCGATTTCTCCGCTTTTCCACTCACAAGCCTAACAGATTCCTGCGCGCTGCAAAGGGGTGATGACTGGACAGTCCCGGCCCCACACTCCATGATCCGGCTTCGATGAATTCACGCATGAGGCATGTCATGGCTAGCGCCGAAAAGGCTCCCTTCGCACGGGGCCGCATCTACGATACAATTACCGATACAGTCGGCGGCACACCGCTGGTGCGCCTGTCGCGGTTCGCGGCGGCGCATGACGTGGGGGCAGAAATTCTTGCAAAGCTGGAATTTTTCAACCCACTGGCTTCGGTGAAAGACCGCATCGGAGTGTCGATGATCGACGCACTCGAAGCATCCGGCGATCTGAAGCCCGGCGGTACGGTGATCGAACCGACCTCCGGCAATACGGGCGTGGGGCTTGCCTTCGTCTGTGCCGCGCGGGGCTATCCGCTGATCTTGTGCATGCCCGAAAGCATGTCGATCGAGCGACGCAAGATGCTGGCGCTGATGGGGGCCACGCTGGAATTGACGCCAAAGGAAAAGGGCATGAAAGGCGCGATTTCGCGGGCCGAGGAACTGCTCGCCGCGACCCCCGGTGCCATAATCCCGCAACAGTTCGAGAACCCGGCCAATCCGGCGGTTCATGTGCGGAGTACGGCGCTGGAAATCCTGGAAGATACAGGCGGGGATTTCGATGCGCTCATCGCCGGGGTCGGCACGGGGGGGACGATTACCGGCTGCGCCCGTGTATTCCGGGAGCAAGGGCATAAAGCGACCTGCATTGCGGTCGAACCAGAAGACAGCCCGGTGATTTCGGGCGGCGATCCGGGGCCACACGCCATTCAGGGGATCGGGGCGGGGTTCATCCCCAAGAACCTTGATACGTCTTTGGTGGATCGGGCGATTACCATCGCCAATGCCACGGCCTTCGAAACAGCGCGCGAAGTGGCGCGGATAGAGGGACTGCCGGTTGGGATTTCCTCCGGGGCCGCGCTGGCGGCAGCGGTGGAACTGGGTAAAGAGCCGGAGATGAAGGGCAAGAAAATTGTCGTTATCATCCCCAGTTTTGCCGAGCGATACCTCTCAACAGCGTTGTTTGAAGGAATGGGATAACCGCAGCGCGTGTAGGTTTTTCCGGCAGGGATAGGCTTTGCAATCGCCTTTGAAACAATTCGGAACAGTTTCGTGACCGCAAGAATTTGTTAAGGTTAACAAAGCCCTATCCATACTGCCGGAACTTACGCAAGTGCATGGGGATTCTTGTGCTGAACCTTGTGCCTCTCCTGCGGGTTGTGCTTGTATGGCCGGGTCGATACCCGATGCGGCCCTGATGAATTCAGAAAGGCACGCTTATGATTTCCCTTGGAAAAAATTCCCTCGCAACGGTTAGCGCGCTCGTCTTCTCGGCCTTGCTGCTGCCCGGTATTGCCGCCGCCGAAGACACAAGCGACAGCATTCGCGATGCCGCACACGAAACAGGAAAAGCCAATGATGCCGTACCAACGGGTCAGCAGGGCAGTATCTTCTATGTCTTTGGCCAATCCTTCCCACTCCCCGACCTTAAACGGGAGCGTCGGACAAACTTTGGACCGGACCCACGATTGACCCCTTCTTTCGGAACATCGGCTTCGTTCCCGGCCCGGACTTATGAGCCTATCCCTGAAACGCAATCCTCTTTCGGCTTCTCACTGCGTTTCTAGGCCGAAGCTCGAACCATCATCATTGCCTGTACAGGACGAATGGCTTTACCGATAACGGGACGGCCTTTCTCCAGTACAGGAAATCCATATGGCCCTTTCCGATGACGACCTCGACCGCTATGCCCGGCATATTATGCTGCGGGAGATCGGTGGGCCGGGACAAGCGCGGTTACGACGGGCAAAGGTTCTGAGCATTGGTGCCGGGGGTCTTGGCGCTCCGCTATTGATGTATCTGGCCGCTGCCGGGGTCGGAACACTCGGTATCGTGGATGATGATGTGGTGGATTTGTCGAATTTGCAGCGGCAAGTGATCCACGCGACCGAAGCCATTGGGAAAACGAAGACCGAAAGTGCCGCCACGACGCTGGCCGGGATCAATCCGGGGGTGACGGTGGTGCAGCACACGCTACGCCTGACCGAAGGAAACGCTGACGGGATCATCGGCGGATATGATCTGGTCTGTGACGGGTCGGATAATTTCGATACACGGTATTTGGTGAATCAGACCTGTGCGCGAGCGGGCGTGCCGCTGGTGGCCGGGGCTATCGGGCAATGGGACGGCCAGCTTTCAGTCTATGATCCGGCAAAGGGCGGCCCATGCTATGCCTGTGTCTTCCCGGAGCGACCAGCGGATGGGCTGGCCCCTTCTTGCGCCGAGGCCGGGGTTGTGGGTGCTCTGCCGGGGGTAATTGGCTCACTGATGGCCATGGAAGTTATCAAGCATATCTGCGGTGCGGGCGAGACGCTAATGGGGCGATTGCTGGTCTATGACGCATTGGCGGCAGAGACGCGAACGCTGAACATAAAGCGGGATGCGGGGTGTGGGGTTTGTGGCGGATGACGGACGGTAGGTGGGGCTGGCCGAATCTGCCACAGCAGAAAAGCCGCGCTATTCCTCCGGCTGTGTCACCGGCAATCCGCGCCTCAGCCACCCCGGCCCGCGCGACGATCCGGCCATGCCTTCGCCAACGTCATAAATCTGCGTAAAACCCGCCTTTGCCATGGCCTGTGACAGCGCCTTTGAGCGCACGCCTGTATGGCAAATCAGCGCCACTGGCGCATCACGGTTTCCCTTCAGCGCCGCGTCTATACGCGCGCCAAGGTCACGAACCCGCATATCAATGGGGATTGCGCCGTCGGCAATTCCCGTCTTTTTCCACTCATCGGGGCGACGAATATCAATCAGGACGATTTCCCCGGCCTTCGCCTTCTTATGCGCCTCTGCCACAGTGAGCTGTCCAATATCCGCAGCGAACACCGGAAAAGCCATAAAGGCCGCTGGAGCGGCGATAAGGAAACGGCGGTTCAACAACGGCATCATGGATCTCCGGTCTTCGTGATTGCCAAAGCAGACTATTGCGTTTTCCGGTTGAGAAAAATCACGTTCACGTGCCGGTCATAGATGTGCCGCCCTGCAATTGGTGCAGGGCAGCACAAAATCATCCGTCAGTAGTTCACCACTGCCCGGATGGATTTGCCTTCGTGCATGAGATCGAAGCCCTTGTTTATGTCTTCAAGGCCCATGGTGTGGGTAATCATCGGGTCAATCTCGATCTTTCCATCCATGTACCAATCCACGATTTTTGGTACATCTGTCCGGCCCCGTGCGCCGCCAAAGGCCGTACCGCGCCAGACGCGGCCCGTAACAAGCTGGAAAGGACGGGTCGAGATTTCGGCCCCGGCGGGCGCCACGCCGATGATGACGCTTTCACCCCAGCCTTTGTGCGCACATTCAAGAGCGGCGCGCATCACGCCGACATTCCCCGTCGCGTCAAAGGAATAATCCGCCCCGCCGCCGGTCAATTCGACCAGATGCGCGACCAGATCGCCTTCAACTTCGGACGGGTTCACAAAATGGGTCATGCCGAAGCGTTCGCCCATTGCCTTCTTCGAATCGTTCAGGTCTACCCCGACGATCTTGTTTGCGCCCGCCAGACGGCAGCCCTGAATAACATTGAGGCCGATACCACCAAGGCCAAACACCACGCAATTCGACCCGATTTCGACTTTTGCCGTATTGATAACCGCGCCGATGCCGGTTGTGACACCACAGCCGATATAACAAATCTTTTCGAAGGGTGCGTCCTTGCGCACTTTTGCCAGCGCAATCTCAGGCAACACAGTGAAGTTCGCGAAAGTCGAGCAGCCCATGTAATGCAGGATCGGATCACCATCGAGCGTGGTGAAACGCGAGGTGCCATCGGGCATCAAACCCTGTCCCTGCGTCGAGCGGATCGCCTGACACAGATTGGTCTTGGGATTCAGGCAGTAATCGCAGGTCCGGCATTCCGGCGTGTAGAGCGGGATCACATGGTCGCCCTTACTGAGGGTCGTGACGCCGGGGCCAACATCCACGACCACGCCCGCACCCTCATGGCCGAGAATCGCGGGGAACGCACCTTCCGGGTCATCGCCCGAACGGGTGAACTCATCGGTATGACAAAGGCCCGTCGATTTGATCTCGACCAGAACCTCACCGGCCTTCGGGCCTTCAAGATTGACCTCGGTGACTTCCAGCGGCTTTCCAGCCTCAAAGGCCACTGCTGCGCGTACTCTCATGGGTGATCCTCTCCCTTACGTATCGTTGACTGTACCATGGCCCAACGATCCCCGATTTGCGAGAGGGTTTTCGCGAAATGGAAACGGGGTACAGGATAACGCAAAAAAGAACAGGCCAAAACATGACGAATGGACAGCTTTCATACGCGATCTGACCCGGAACACCTGTCCCGGTTGCTCGACCTGTGCCTTGAACCCGGGAAATGAAGCGTACCGTCTTTCTTCTGGTATGTGTTCACCCTTCGTGCTAACGTGACAGCATGAATGGATCACTCAGAGTCATCGGCATAGACCCCGGCCTCGTCCGCACCGGATGGGGCGTTGTGGACCTCGCAGGCTCGCGCCTGACCCATGTTGCCCATGGCACGATACAGGCAAAGGGGGACGATCTGGCCACCCGCCTCGTCGCCCTTCGCCGCGCCCTGGCAAAAGTGGTCGAGGACGCACGGCCCGATGTGGCGGCGGTAGAGCATACCTTTGTGAACAAGGATGCGGTGGGAACCCTGAAGCTCGCCCATGCGCGGGGGATTGCCCTGCTCGTGCCAGCGGAAGCGGGCCTTCCTGTCACCGAATACGCCCCCAACGCCGTGAAGAAAGCGGTGGTCGGTGTGGGCCATGCCGATAAAAAACAGGTCGCTCACATGATCTCGCTATTGCTGCCGGGTGTGAAAGTAACCGGGGCCGATGCCGTGGATGCGCTGGCCATCGCAATCTGTCACGCGCATCGGGCGCCAGCCATGGACCGCCTCGAAAAGTTGAGGATTACCGCCGGATGACAGAGCAAGACAAGCTGACTGGTACGTTTATGAACAATATCGCAGCGGCTGCGGTTATTTTTGGTATGATAAGACCAATGATAGAAGGCGCTGGTGCAGGGTTGCCCTCCCTCCTCGCCATGGCGGGATGGGTTGTCATCGGCATCGGCGCGCATTTCAGCGCTCGCGAATTCATCAGGACCAGGGAGTGACGCCATGGAAACGGAACTCGTATCCTTGCTGACTGCGGCTTTCGCATTGGCGACCTTTCAGCGTTTCGCAAACCTGTACCCCTTTCGCGGGGCATGGCGTCATGCGTGGCTCGGCGTTGCAGGCTTCTACCTGATCGCCGTAACGGCGCTGCTCGCGTGATCGGGCGGCTGGTCGGAGAGGTCGTGCATACAGGCGAAGACCATGTGCTGCTTGATGTGCGCGGGGTCGGCTATATCGTGCATTGCTCATCGCGCACACTCGGCGCGTTGGCGGCGGCGAGCGGGCCGGTGGCGCTTTATACAGACCTGCTGGTGCGTGAAGACCTGCTCCAGCTATTTGGCTTCCCGACGATGCTTGATCGCGAATGGCATAAACTGCTGACCACTGTTCAGGGCGTCGGGGCGAAAGTATCGCTCGGCATCCTCGGCACACTGGGGACGGACGGCATTAGCCGGGCCATTGCACTGGGCGATGCCGCCACCGTTCGCCGCGCCCCCGGTGTTGGCCCAAAGCTGGCCACCCGGATCGTGAACGAGCTGAAATCCAAGGCTCCCGCGATGATGGCCAGTGCGGCCCCTGCCGCTGCGGGGTCAATCCCGGCGGATGAGAATACCCCTGTAATCCTGCCGACCGCGGAAGCCGATGCGACCGCGACTGCCGACGCCCTCTCAGCGCTGGCCAATCTCGGCTATCAACCGATGGAAGCCGCCGACGCTGTGGCGCGGGTCGCCGCTGACGCCCCGGACGCCGATGCCGGTGCGCTTATCAAGGCGGCGCTCAAGGCGCTGGCTCCGAAGGGGTAAGGATGGAAGACGAAACCCGCATCATTGCCCCTGAATCGCAAGAGGCTGACAGTCCCGATAAAGCCTTGCGCCCGCAAACCCTTGATGAATTCATCGGGCAGGAGGCAGCGCGCGCGAATCTGCGCGTCTTCGTGGAAGCGGCCCGTTCGCGGGGCGAGGCGATGGATCATGTGTTGCTGCACGGCCCACCCGGCCTCGGCAAGACGACGCTGGCGCAGATCGTGTCACGCGAACTGGGTGTCAATTTTCGCATGACCTCCGGCCCGGTTATCGCGCGGGCGGGTGATCTTGCTGCTGTATTGACCAATCTTGATGCGCGGGATGTTCTGTTTATCGACGAAATTCATCGTCTGAATCCGGCAGTAGAGGAAATTCTTTATCCGGCACTGGAAGATTTCGAACTGGACCTCGTTATCGGTGAAGGCCCGGCGGCGCGCACAGTGCGGATTGATCTACAACCCTTCACGCTGGTTGGTGCAACCACACGGTTGGGATTATTGACCACCCCCCTGCGCGACCGTTTTGGCATTCCCGTGCGGCTGAATTTCTATGAAGTCCATGAACTGGAAACCATCGTGACACGCGGCGCACGGCTGCTTGGCGTCGAGATTACTCCCGATGGCGCGACCGAGATTGCACGCCGTTCGCGCGGCACGCCCCGCATCGCGGGCCGCCTGCTGCGCCGGGTGCGGGATTTTGCCATCGTGGAGGCGGATGGGCGTATCACCCGCGATCAGGCCGACCGCGCGCTGATGCGGCTGGAAGTGGATTCGGCAGGGCTGGATGCGCTCGACCGTCGCTATCTGATGTGCATTGCAGAGAATTACGGCGGTGGGCCGGTCGGGGTGGAAACCATCGCTGCCGCGCTGTCAGAAGCCCGCGATGCCATTGAAGACGTGATCGAGCCGTACCTGCTGCAACAGGGTCTTATCGCCCGCACCCCGCGCGGGCGAATGCTGGGCCGCAAGGCATGGACGCATCTGGGGATGGATGCGCCAAAGCGACCGAAAGAAGACGCACCAGATTTATTCGGATAGAATACGTATCGGTCGTACCATCGTAGTATCAGAAGGAACCGAGAGTATGGATTTCTATCTACTGGCCGAAATGCTCGGTCAGATGAACATCGCTTCGATCGTGCCGATTTTACTCGCAATACTACTTCTGGTTCTGATGCTGAAGGGCGTGCGGATCGTACCGCAATCCGAGCAGCATGTGGTGGAGCGTTTCGGGCGGTTACGGGCTGTGTTGTCACCGGGGATAAATTTTATCATCCCGTTTCTCGACCGGATTGCCCACAAGGTTTCGATCCTCGAACGGCAATTACCAATCGCGAAGCAGGATGCCATCACCTCGGATAACGTGCTCGTTCAGGTCGATACCAGCGTTTTCTACCGCATCCTCGAACCTGAAAAAACCGTGTACCGCATCCGGGATGTGGACGGAGCCATCGCGACGACGGTTGCAGGGATTGTGCGCGCGGAGATCGGGCGGATGGAACTTGATGAAGTGCAATCCAACCGCTCGGTCCTGATCGACACGATCAAGGGGAATGTGGAGGAGTCGGTCAATGATTGGGGAATCGAAGTCACACGCGCCGAAATCCTAGACGTCAATCTCGATCAGGCGACCCGCGACGCCATGCTCCAGCAGCTCAACGCCGAGCGGGAGCGCCGCGCCGCCGTGACCCGCGCCGAAGGCCAGCGCCGCTCGGTCGAACTGAATGCAGATGCCGAACTCTATGCTTCCGAACAGGCCGCAAAAGGCCGACGGATACAGGCCGACGCCGAAGCCTATGCGACCAGCGTGGTCGCCGATGTGCTTAAGGAAAAAGGGATAGAAGCGGCCCAGTATCAGGTTGCGCTGAAGCAGGTCGAAGCAATCCGCGACGTGGGGCGCGGGGAAGGCAGACAGACAGTGCTGCTGCCCTCAAGCGCCATCGAAGCCTTCGGTCAGGCTTTCGAAATGCTGAAAGGAAAACCATGACGCTCTGGTCCGCATGGTGGGCCTGGATCGCGCTTGCCCTGATCCTTGCCATCTTGGAAACCCTGCTCCCGGTCTTTGCTTTTGCTGGCATGACCGTCGGCGCAGCAGCAATCGGAGTGATGCTGGCCCTTGGCGTCACGTTCGGGAACAGTTTCGGATGGACGCTCGCGACATTCGGAGCGATCTCTCTCATTGCCACGCTGGCGATACGGTACTCACTCGGACCCCGCCGCAACGAGACGAAGATCATCCGCGACGATATTAACGGGTAGGCGCGCCTACCAACAGCTCCATCAAATCGGAGAACTGCACCCCCGGCGCATCCATTCCAAGGACTGTCGCCTCGATAGCTGCCGCCCGCGCATCGCCTAGCACTGGCTTCGCAAAAGCCCGGAACTTCGCGACAATCTCGTCATGCGTCGGGGCCGGGTCCGGGCCACCGGAGGCTTCGGTCAATCCGCTGTCAAAACGGCGACCATCCTTCAATGTCACTGTCACCTGACCCGCTCGCCGTTCCGGGAACAGCGCATCAATCTCCGGGTCCACCCGCACCGATATTCGGGCCAGCATCGCCCGCAGATCCGCATCATCGAATGAGGTTGGCAATACCTCTTCTACGCCAACCTCTCCGCGCACCAATGCCGCCGCCACGGGCCATGCCAGCGAATATTGTGCAATGGAGGTGGTGGACGGCACATCGCAATTTAATGAAGCCGAATAGGCGAAGGTCGCAATCTCAATCGCCGCCACTTCGTCCGGCGCGATCCCGTGGGCCGCGCGCAAGCCGAGCGTCGCATCAATGGGCGCGTGCGCCCAGCGGCAGATCGGATAGGGCTTGATATATTGTTTCGTGGTCAGCCATTCCGCGCCCAACCCCTGCCACGCAAACCCCGCATCGGCAAATTCGATCAACGCAGCGGGCGCACCCTCAAACCCGTCTTCAGCGATCAACAACGCGTAGATACCAGTCGGCGTACCAAACCCCGTGCCGTCATGCAGCATCGACGGATTGGCGATTTCACGCATCATCTGGCTGCGCGGGGCATGGTATTCAGCGATGCCAATGGCGTGACGCAGCACTTCGGGCGAACTGCCCCGTATCCGCGCCCCAATGGCCGCGCAGCCGATGCCGTTCCATGCGCCAGACGTATGATAATCTTCCACCGTCGCGTGCAACGCATGGGCTGCGCGATAGGATGTTTCATAGCCGACCACCATCGCCGCCAGCGCCTCGCGCCCGGTCAGGTCCGGTGCATCCTCTGCAAAGGCTGCAAGGGCAGGAAATAGGGCTGCTCCGGCATGGCCTTTCGAGGGTTGCCATCCGTCATGGGCGTCAAGATTGTCGATCTGTGTGGCCAACGCAAACCCGGCCCCCGGCAGGGACGCGCGCCGCCCATCGAACATCAATCGCGCAGAGGGCGCACCCTCCCCCGCCGCCCAGTGCTTCACCGCATGATCCCGCGCAATACGCCCGACTTCCAGTCGGGTCGCCGCCGCCGCCACTCCGATCAGATCGAGGATATAAAGCGCCGCCGTCTCGCGTACCGCTGCCGGGATCGCACCATCCTCAAGCACAAATCGCGCAAATGGCCCGAAAGCGCCACCGGGTTCAGGCAAGGTTTCATGCGTCGTCATCGGATGGGCGAGACTGAACCAGCCTCAGGGTCTTCGAGTGTCAAATCCACTTGAAAATTCCTCCTGCAGATGTCGAGTATTTCCACTAGCAAATCAAAATAGCCTCTTGCATCCTCTTCAGCGGGAGGCTTTGGAATCCTGCCTGTAGGGGTCGGATATTTGTAGGTCGTGGAATAGGCGACAAGATCGACCACATTTTGGAAATCAGACTTGATTGTACAGGTGTCAGGAAGTTCGTCCAGCATTCGGTCAAGTTGATGGTTGCCGTGCTTACGACGCGCCCCTCCTGAATCAATGCCTTCGGAAGTAAAAACAGCCATGAGAAGGTTTTCAGCAGCGTAGAACATAAGAGTGGGCGCTGTGTGATCAGACGTCCCAATCTTCTTTACCGCCAGCAAGTTGGCATTGGCTAACTTAAGATGGGAACCGATGAGCCGAGCCTCAGACATCCAGCCGAATGCCCTCTTGCGCGACCGCATAGCTTATCGTGTTTACAGTCGAACGTGCCGCAATGAAATCACTCATACGAGCAGTCAGCAGATCAGCATGAGCACGTGATTTTCGACAAAGACGAAAAGCTGCAACCGGTGTATCCACGTCGGGCGGCGCATTATCCGGTATTACAGCCAAAAGGTCGTAATCACTGTTCTCACGAAAATCTCCGCGAGCGCGGCTCCCGAAGAGCCAGACTTCGGATGCGCCCATGTCGTATTTACATAATTCAACGAGACGATGCACTTCGTCCGGCAGTACAGCCTTGTTGCTGTTTTTAAGCATTGCGGAACTGTTGCCTGTCTACCAATTCGATATGAGCTTAGGTCAGTACGAATAAGTTAGGGTGAATGTGCATCCCTGTCAAAATCACGATGAAGCCACTCACTCGCGACCCGGTCTCACACCAAACGAAAAAGGGCCACCCGAAGGCGACCCTTTTCCTTTTTTACCGGAAGACGGACGATTACTCGTCGTCGCCGTCTTCGCGCTGTTTGAGGGCAGCACCAAGAATATCGCCCAGCGAGGAACCGGCATCCGAAGACCCGTATTGCTGCACAGCTTCTTTCTCTTCTGCCATTTCCAGCGCCTTGATCGACAGGCTGATCTTACGCGTCTTGGCGTCGATCGCTGTGACGCGGGCTTCGATCTCTTCGCCTTCCTTGAAGCGTTCAGGTTTTTGCTCGTCGCGGTCGCGGCTGAGATCGGCGCGGCGGATAAAGGCTTTCTGGTCGCCAGCAACCAGCAGCTCGACACCACCATCGTTGACCTCGGTAACGACGCCCTTGACGATCGAACCGCGCTTGATGCCGTCGGTCGCTTCCACGAACGGATCGGAACCAAGCTGCTTGACGCCGAGCGAGATACGCTCCTTGTCCACATCGACATCAAGAACCACAGCGCGGACAACATCGCCCTTCTTGTAGTCCTGAACGGCATCGTCGCCCTGACGATCCCAATCCAGATCGGACAGGTGAACCATGCCGTCGATGTCGTCGTCCAGACCGATGAACAGGCCGAACTCGGTGATGTTCTTGACCTCGCCCTCGACTTCGGTGCCGCGTGGGTGGTTGAGGACGAAAGCATCCCATGGATTATCGAGGCACTGTTTAAGGCCAAGGCTGATGCGGCGCTTGGTGGCGTCCACGTCCAGCACCATGACTTCCACTTCCTGCGAAGTAGAAACGATCTTGCCGGGATGGACGTTTTTCTTTGTCCAGCTCATCTCCGAGACGTGAACAAGACCTTCGACACCGGGTTCCAGCTCCACGAATGCACCGTAATCGGTGATGTTCGTGACGCGGCCCTTGTGTTTGGAGCCAAGTGCGTACTTTTCAGAGACTTCTTCCCATGGATCAGCCTGAAGCTGCTTCATGCCAAGCGAGATACGCTGGGTATCCTTGTTCACCTTCACGACCTGAACCTGAACGGTCTGGCCGATGGACAGGATTTCGGTCGGGTGGTTCACCCGACGCCATGCCATGTCGGTGACGTGCAGCAGTCCATCGACACCGCCAAGGTCCACGAACGCACCATAATCGGTGATGTTCTTGACCACGCCTTCGACCACATCGCCCTCGTTGAGCTTGCCAACGATTTCCGAACGCTGTTCAGCGCGCGTTTCTTCGAGGATCGCACGGCGGGAGACAACAATATTGCCCCGGCGGCGGTCCATCTTGAGGATCTGGAAAGGCTGTGGAATGTTCATCAGCGGGGTGACATCGCGCACCGGGCGCACATCAACCTGAGAGCCGGGCAGGAACGCCACAGCGCCACCGAGATCGACAGTAAAGCCGCCTTTGACACGGCCAAAGATCGCGCCTTCGACCCGTTCGGTCTTGTCGAATGCCTTTTCGAGACGGTCCCATGCTTCTTCGCGACGGGCCTTGTCGCGCGACAGGACGGCTTCGCCCTTCGCATTTTCAGTGCGGTCGAGATAGACTTCGACCTCATCGCCAACTTCAATATCGGCGGGTTTGCCCGGAGGGGCGAATTCCTTGATATCAACGCGACCTTCCATCTTGAAGCCGACGTCGATGATGGCCTGACCATTCTCGATGGCGATGACCTTGCCCTTGACGACGGACCCTTCGGAAAGGTTCTCGTCCGCCATGGACTCGTTGAGCATGGCCTCAAAATCGTCCATGCTGGGTGCAGCGAGTGCTTCTTGCATAAGTGTTGTAGCTCCTAAAACGTCTATTACTGGCCAGCCGGTTGTCTCCGACGGTCTTTACACGAAGTTATGGTGCGCAGTGGGAGCCTGAACGTCGAAACCTCTGCCCGGAAATCCCGAAGCCGCACGAATCGATCTGTTGCTGATCCACCGCCTGCGCGATAGTGGGCGGGTCCATAGCCCAAAAGGCGCAGAACAGCAAGCGCGCGATAGGGTCGATACGGATTGAAACCTGACAGGTTTTCCATGGAATGCCGTATCGCAGCGTTATGGGCACCAAAAGCAGATTAACCGTCATGGCGATCCAGTTGGCCGGGGTGCTTCTCTCCGCGTTTCTGGTGCTGGTTACTTATCTCGATCCGGGGCAGGTCGAGGACCGGTATCAACAGCTCGCCTTCACCAAAGCCGGGCACGCCACCGAAGCGAATTGGAGCGAAATCAAGCAAACCGGTCCAACCAGCCAAACCGGAGCCATCGGCAAGCTCATGGCCTTCGCAGGATCGCTCGCAGACAAGGCAGAAAAGATCGAGGAAAAGCACGAACGCTTCGTTCAGGGCGTCCTCGCCAATGCGCTTTCCGAACGGTGCGGAAACGATTGCAACCCGTGGGTGAAAAGCACGCGAATGACTGACAGTGTGATGGTCAAGGCAGTGTCCGGCCTGCGGTTGGGCGAAACAAGCCTTCAGGACTTCATTGTCGGGCGCTATGACCGGGCAGTCAGCGGGATGACCTCCGACCTGCGGCGTTTCGGTCTGGTCAATTTCATGGTGCTGTCGCTCGCATTGGTCTTGATAGCCACGCGCCGATCATTGAGCACACGCATCGCACTCTTCTCTGTCGCCGTCACCGGTTACACGGCATGGGCGGCTTACGATTACCTTTTCCAGCAAGACTGGGCCAGGACGGTTCTGCTTCAGGACTGGGCGGCAACGGGCTACCAGTTCTGGATGATCTTCGTCGCCTGCCTCTTCTTCGACTGGATTTTTCTACGGAGCTGGATCACAGACTCGATCGTCAGCAGCATTTCGAACGTCTTTTCGGTCTGACACGCTTTCGACCTTGCGGCCCATTACGGTCAATCAGGTGGAGTTTCTCCGAGCGCGTACCGACGCTCTGCGTCCTTCGCAATCGGTGACAGGAATTCCAGAAACAGTTTTCGCTGGATCGCCTCGGCAAAGGCGTCAAAATCTTTCGCTTCGATGACGAACGCCCCCGGCCCGGTAATCATCTCGTCTTCGTAATAGCGGTCGAGCGCCTTGAAATCGGTCAGGATTGCAAGGCCATTGACGGTTACGTCCTTCGACGCCGCAAGGGCGCGGGCTTCGGGCAGCACCATTGCCTCACGAAACCATGGGTCAGTCTCAACCCCGTCACCAGAGACATCAATGGTTCGCCGTCGCGCTTCGATGCCGTTCTCATCAATCATTTCAAGGGCGTATTCGATCCCTGCGCCAATGCCCGTGCCACCCCCGCCTATCCCGTAATTGCGGCCCGAATGAACATGGAAGATTTCCAGAATATCAGCGTAGCGCCCCGCCGCCTCGCGTGAATCAATAATGAACCAGTCCGTTTCGAACTTCTTGAATGCCGCATCCGACCAGACCATCAACGCAATCGCCACTTTGCCAATTGGCCCCGACACCGCCGCCGATTGTACCGCCTCATCGCGCAGGGCATTCGCATAGCCCTCCAGTTGCAACCTGAATTCCCTTGCGCTGATTGACCCGGAACCATCCACAGCGAGAACGATTTCGAGGTCCACATCGGGCGCACTCTCCTGCGCAGCGGCAGGGATGGCAAAGAGACATAAAGCAGGGACCAGAAACTTCATCCCTCCACGCTAGAGCAAGGATTCCCGAAAAGGCAATGCCTGCACAAAAAAGTGCTTGAATAAAAAAGACCAATTATAAACCAATTGTAAAAATTGGTTGCGAGTGGTTTGAAGATGCGTGTAACTGAAAACGACTCAAAAAAACACGCTGGCGATGAATGACCGGCAGTCACATTACACCATGACGTCAACGGGGAGAAAAAGCGTGCCGATGGACATCGAAGAATTCGTCGAAGAAGAAGGCCGGGAAGAGAAGATCAAGCAGGTTCGTGCAAAGATTGACGAACTGGGAATTGAGTATCTCTATCTGCAATTCGTCTCTGTGACCGGCAAGATCATGGGTAAAGGCATCCCGGCGGATCACTGGGAATCGGTTGCGAAAAAGGGCTTCCAGCTCGTCTACGGCGCGACGATGAATCTGTTCCTGAACCGCGCAGGCGATTACATGGGCTATGGCCCTGAAGCCGCCGAACTGGTCGGCATCCCTGAGCCGGAAACTTTCATGCAGTTACCTTGGGCTCCGACTATCGGGCGCTTCTACTGCACATTGTTCCGCAACCGGGAAGAGAAAGAAAATCCCGGCGGATTTCTGACTTCTGATTGTCGCGGCAACCTGCGCCGGATGCACAAGGAATTTACCAAGAAGCACGGCACACAGCTTCGCATCGGCACCGAGCCGGAGATGATGTGGCTGAAATTCGATGAGAATGGCAAACCCGGCCCCGGTTTCTCAAAACCCTATTGTTACCACATTGATCAGTTCGAGAGCCTGCGTCCAGTCACGCTACAGGTGATCCGCTATGCGCGGAAAATGGGCCTCGATATGATTCAGGGCGACCATGAGGACGCCCCCGGCCAACTCGAGCTCAACTGGATGTTCGATGATGTGCTACGCAATGCTGACCGCCTGACGACATACCGCCAGATCTGTGCACAGGTCGCCCGCGAACATGGCATCTTTGCATGCTTTATGACCAAGCCATTCATGGGCGTCTCGGCCTCTGGCTGTCACCACAACATGAGCCTGTGGAGTGGCGGCGAAGATCATATGGTCAAATGCGGCAATGATCCCGACAAGCTTCCGGGTATGGCTGACAACTATATGTACGTGAAGGGTGGCAACAATACCTTCATGCCCGATGGCGATGATCCGCA
The DNA here is from genome assembly GCA_937957975.1 of uncultured Neomegalonema sp. Taxonomy (GTDB): domain Bacteria; phylum Pseudomonadota; class Alphaproteobacteria; order Rhodobacterales; family Rhodobacteraceae; genus JAHDDY01. The sequence goes on along the minus strand of CALFFK010000030.1, from coordinate 49,711 downwards.
GATGCCTGGTCCCGAAGGTCTGAAAGCCATCGGTGGTGTGGTGCATCATCTTCAGGCGCTGACCGCTATTGGTTGCTCGACGGTCAATTCGTACCGCCGCCTCTGGGATGCAGGCTTCTGGGCACCGGTCTTTGCGGATTGGGGCTTCCAGAACCGGACTACGGGCCTGCGCGTTTCGGCCCCTGGTCGCTTTGAGTATCGCTCGGTCGATTCGATGGTGAACCCGTATCTGATGGGTTCAACCCTGTTGGCCGCGATGGACGATGGCCTGGATAACAACCTCGATCCCGGCGAGCCGGAAGAGCGTAACATCTACGAAGCGATGGAAGCGGGCAAGCAGGTCAAGAAACTGCCCATGACCCTCGGCGATGCCCTGACCCATCTGGAAGGATCAGAGGTCGTCAAACGCGGTCTGCCAGGCGAGATGTACCGCCTCTATCACGAATACAAAACCGACGAATACGAGCGTTCCATGGCAACCGTCACCGATTGGGACAAGGAAACGTATATGGAGTGCCTGCCGTAAGGTTTAAGGCGTTTCTTCCCCCTTCTCCCCACGGGAGGGGGAAGGGGTAGTGATCTTTTCACACGGAATTGTTGTTCCGGTGAAATGTCACTTCCCCACCCGACCTCCCCGAAAAGGGAGAGGCCTAGTAAAACAAAGGGCATTTGCCCCACGACCCAATCGGCGGCTTCTATTTCCCGCCGGACAGGACACTTGCGGCATCTTGCCGCTATTCTGGAGGAATACCCCATGTGCGGCATTGCCGGACTAATCCATAGAGGGAAAAGCTCGGACGTTGGGTCCGAAATGACCTCAATGTTGACCGCGCTCAAGCATCGCGGCCCTGACTCGACCGGCTTTGCCGTCTATGGCGAACCGAATGCGGGTGATTACATCATGCGTCTGAAAGTGGCGGAGCAGGAGGATATGGCCTCCGGCTACGACATGCAGGACAAGATCGACGCGCGTGTCGCGATGGTCGAAAAGCGACTCGCCGAACACAAGGCCAGCATCAAGGCCAAGGATGCCGCGACCCCCTACGCCATGCGCTATGTCATAACCCATGACGGCGATACCGAGGCGATGGCGCGTTATATCGAGGACGTTGAGGGTACTGAAATCCTCTCGCTCGGCAATTCGCTGGAACTCATCAAGGATCTGGGTGACGCCAATGTCGTGGCCGACAGCTATGGTCTGCGCGATTTCAAGGGAACCCATGGCATCGGTCACACCCGCATGGCCACGGAATCCGACGTCGATATTCGCTCGGCACACCCCTATTGGGCGTTCCCGTATAATGACGTGTCGGTCGTGCATAACGGACAGATCACGAATTACTGGCTGAAACGCCGCCAGATGGAGCAGCGTGGACACCGCTTCATGTCGTCCTGCGACAGTGAATTGCTGGCCGTCTATACCGCCGACAATCTTGCCAATGGCGCGACGCTGGAAGACAGCCTCAAAGCCTCCATTGAAGAGATTGATGGCGTCTTCACCTATCTAGTCGCCACAAAAGACGAGCTGGGCATGGCCAAGGACACCATGGCCGCAAAACCGCTGGTCCTCTACGAGAGCGACGACATGATCGCCATGGCTTCGGAAGAAGTCGCCATCCGCGCGATCCTGCCTCAGGAAATCGACACCACCGACCCCTACGACGAGGAGATTCGCGTATGGAAAGCATGAGCGTTATGGCCGAAGACATGGGGTATGATCCCCGTGCAGGCAAAACCCGCGACGAAGTAGAGGGCACGACCCAGGAAGATCGCGCCCGCGATCTGGGGATGATGTCTGAACAGCTCAAGAACCGCTCCATGGAAGTGTTCTTTGAGGTCGGTGAGGAAGAAAATCTTGTCTATCCCTATGCGGACAAGGTTGATTTCAACAAACGCACCGAACTCGACTGTGAAGGCAAACCCACGACGCAGGTGAACAAGGATATCCGCGCCCTGATGGAAGAGGGTTACGGTACCATAGTCCTGAAAAACCCGCGTGGGATGCACTCGGTCGGCGTCGGTATTCTCAACAAACTGAACCTGATCGTTGAAGGCTCCATCGGTTATTTCGGCGTTGGCCTGATTGACGGCCCGAATGTGCGGATCAAGGGCCGGGTTGGCTGGTCCTGTGGCGAGAACATGATGTCCGGCACGGTGCTGATCGAGAAGAACGCAGGCTCGACCTTCGGCGCAGCGATGCGTGGTGGCGATCTCGTTTGTCGCGGTTCGGTTGGCTCGCGCACAGGCATCGACCAAAAGGGCGGCACGATCATCGTCGGTGGCGATACGGGCGCGTTTTCGGGCTTTATGATGCAGCGCGGACGCATGGTCATCTGTGGCAATGCAGGTAAAAACCTGGGCGATTCGATGTATGACGGCACGATCTATGTCGGTGGCGAGGTCAAGGATTACGGGGTCGATGCGATCCCGGCGGAACTGACCGATCTCGACAAGGCGTGGCTGACCCGCAAGCTGACCCAATACGGCCTGATGCCTGAAAAGGGTGTCGATCACTTCACCAAGATCGTCGCGGGCAAGCAGCTCTGGAACTACGACAACCTCGAACCGAACGAGAAAAAGCTGATCCTCTGAGCTTGAATACCGCTGTCCCGCATGAAGGTGCGGGGCTTCGCAAAACATATCGAGACCCCGGATCAAGTCCCGGAGATGCGCCGAAAAACAAAGGCGCTCCCCGCGACCCAAGACAAGGACCGCAACAATGGCCGCAGACGGCGAAACACCGGCGCACATGGCGCCAGCGACAGCAAAGCGCGACACGAACCGGCTTGGGGACAGCTTTATCTTCCCGCCACGGGTCATGGATGACATCCACATCAAGTCCGAACTCGGACGGTATCGGATGCGTGGCTTTTCATTGTTCAAGAAAATTCCGCATTGGGATGACCTGACATTCCTGCCCGGTACGCTGACCCGCTTCGTGATCGAAGGCTATCGCGAAAAATGCGAGACGCGCACAGTCATTGGTCCGCGCGCAAAGCGCCCCATTGATCTGGATATTCCGGTCTACATCACGGGCATGTCCTTTGGTGCGCTGTCCTTTGAGGCCAAGACCGCACTGGCGCGAGGGGCGACCATGGCCGGATCGGCAACCTGCTCCGGTGAAGGGGGCATGATCCCCGATGAGCGGCGCTATTCGACCAAGTGGTATTACCAGTGCATCCAGTCGCGCTACGGCTTTAACCCGCACCACCTGAAGCTGGCCGATGCCTGTGAATTCTTCATTGGTCAGGGCTGTAAGGTCGGCCTTGGTGGCCACCTCATGGGCCAGAAAGTGACCGATCAGGTTGCCGAGATGCGTTCACTGCCCGCCGGGATCGACCAACGCTCGCCAGCTCGCCACCCCGACTGGCTCGGCCCCGATGATCTGGCGCTGAAGATTCAGGAAATTCGCGAAGCAACCGACTGGCAGATTCCGATCCAGTTGAAACTGGGTGCGGCGCGCGTCTACGATGATGTTCGTATGGCCGTGAAATGCGATCCTGACGCGATCTATATCGACGGCATGGAGGGCGGCACAGGAGCCGGACCACACTTCGCGACCGAAGATACCGGCGTTCCCGGCATTGCAGCGATCCGTCAGGCACGCAAGGCCATCGACGATCTGGGCAAACGCGGCGACATCACGCTGGTCTATGCGGGCGGTATCCGCAACGGGGCCGATGTGGCCAAAGCGATTGCGCTGGGCGCGGATGCCATCGCAATCGGCCATTCCTCGCTGATGGCGATGAATTGCAACAAGGACATCCCCGAAGCCGATTTCGAGAATGAGATGGGCGTTGAGGCGGGCTATTGCTACCATTGCCACACGGGCCGCTGTCCGGTCGGCATTGCGACGCAAGACCCGGAGCTTCGCAAACGTCTTGATCCCGATGAAGCAGCAGAGCGGGTGTATAACTTCCTGCATACTCTGACCATTGAAGCGCAACTCTTCGCCCGCGCCTGTGGCAAGACCAACATCCACTCGCTGGAACCAGAAGATCTGGCGGCGCTGACGATGGAAGCCTCTGCAATGGCCGCTGTGCCCCTCGCCGGAACGGAATACACCGTCGGCGTCGATAATTATCACAAACTCTGAAAAAGCACGCAGCCCCGGATTCATCCGGGGCCTCGACGGACAGCACATCGCCCATCGAGACCCCGCATAAAGTGCGGGGATGCGGCGAAAAGGAGAAGAAAAATGGCCGGAACACAATATCGCGGGTCGGAAATCCTCGACGTCGATCAGTTCGTCAAGGATGCGGCGGGGCTTGCCTCCGAGCGCGAAAAGGAAATCGGACAGCACATCGGCTATCGCTACGATGTGAATCTGGTTCCTGATTACAATCGCATAACGCCCTTCCTCACCAAATATATCGAGGAAATGGGCTGGGATGACCTCAACTGGCTTGAGGATGTCCACATGGGCTATGAAGAGGGCAAGCCCGCCGTGTTTGACCGCAACATCAACGGTTGGGTGCGGGTGCCTGACACCATCGACCTGCCCGACAACCAGCAGGACCGGGACATGATTGCGCGCGAATTGCTCATCAAGTTCCAGATGTCCGAACGCCATCCCCTCGTGCAATTGCGCGAGGCGTATCGGAAATATTGATGCGCAGCCCCGTTCCCATGCCCCCGGCAAAGGCCGGGGGTTTCACGCAACCGCGTGCTGAACATAACGGCCTGTGGCTCACGACACCCCGATCTTCGCTGAGGGCGAGGTGCGTACCATGATTCCCGCTTCTTCCCTTCCCCTCGCACCAGAGGAAACCGCAATTCGCACCGCCTTTCTGCGGTGGCAATGTCGCATTCGGCAGATGATTATGCGCGACGAGATGGGACGTCCCGGCGATGGAATTATGCCTGCCGTGACGCTGGCGGGCCACGAAGAACCACTCGGCCATATCATCACCGTGATGAGCAAGGCTCCGGGCCATTCGGTTATAACCGAAATGCAGCACATGATCCGCAAGACGAATGATCCGGCCCAGCGCCGCGATAATGCCCTGCGGTTCTTTTCGGAGACGTATTATCAGAAGGGCGAAACCTTCTCAGATACCCTGACCTCGACCTTTCCACCGGGATCACCGGGCGCGCAAGACATCCGCAAGGCAGAATTCTGTACGCTGGCCTTCGACGCCTATCGCCAGAAATATACCCTGCCCTGCCGCGTCTGGACGCTGGCGGCGCATAATCCGCTGTTTCAGGCGACGTTCTGGCACAATCACCTGTTTAACCCCGCGCTTACCCAGGACTGCACGATCCTTGGATTTGAGCCGGACTGGTCCGGGGCCACCGCCGACCCCGCCGTGCGGGGCGCATAAACGTGATCCGCAGAATACCTTGCCAGCAGCAAGGAAACAGAGGCAGACTTATGCCCGCGCACTGATGAAGGGCGTGGGATGACAGTTTCGAAGGAGCCGACAAGAGCGCCGGATAAGCAAGAACCAACATGACAACTAACTGTTGCAACAAGGGAGAAGTATAATGAAGAACCTGCTCAAGGGCGTAGCACTTGCCGCGCTGATGCTTGCACCGGGAATGGCCGCCGCCGAGGTCGAATCCGACGAGCCTATTATCATCGTTCAGAATAACTGGACCAGCCAGCTCGTGCTGTCCTACGTGGTTGGCAAAACCCTTGAAAAAATGGGTTACACTGTCGAATACGCCCCTTCCGATAGCCAGCTCCAGTTTCAGGCGATGGCCGATAACGACATGGACTTTCAGGTCGAGGCCTGGGAAGGCTCGATGAAATCTGCCTTCGAGAAAGCCGCCGAAAACGGTATGCTCGACGCTGGTACACATTCTGCGCTGACCCGTGAGGAATGGTGGATTCCGAATTATGTGCTCGAAACCTGCCCCGGCGCTGGCTCATGGGAAGGTCTTAATCGCTGTGCAGAACAGTTCGCCACAGCAGAGACCAAACCAAAAGGCCGCTTCGTTGGCCCACCTGCCGACTGGGGCAAGAACTACGCGGATCGTGTCGGTGCGCTGGAAATGGATTTTGAAGCGATCAACGTCGGACAGGCCGCGACCCTCTGGGCCGAACTGCAATCCGCCTATGACCGCAAGGAGCCTATTGTCCTCTTCAACTGGACGCCCAACTTCATCGAATCGAAGTTTGAAGGCCAGTTTGTGGACTTCCCGGCACCAAGCGACGCCTGCAACGAGGTCAAGGAATGGGGTCCAAACCCCAACGCCACCGGCGATTGTGGCGCACCACACAGCGGTTGGCTGAAGAAGGCGGCTTCGCCCCGTCTGCCAGAAGAATGGCCCGGCGCATGGGCCGCGCTCCAGAAGGTCGATTTCAATAACGCCCAAATCGCCGCAGCGGCCCTGATGGTCGATGTGGACGGCATGGAGCCGGAAGAAGCCGCTGAAAAGTGGATCGAAGATAACGGCGACATCGTGAAAAGCTGGATGGAGTAATCCGGCACTTCCTGCCCCGGCCAAAGCGCCGGGGCAACCAACCTTTCTCATTCCCGCAAAAACGGGACCCTCACTTCGCTCAGGGAGGTTTCCGTTTTTGCGGGAATGACAACCCAAACAAAAAAGAAGGCCGCCATGCCCACCGACGTCCAGATCAAATGCCGCAATCTCTGGAAAGTCTTTGGAGCCGATCCGAAAGGGTTTTTACACCGCCATAATGGCGCACCAACAGCAGAAGCGCTGGCGGATGAAGGCTATATCGGCGCGGTGCAGGATGTCAGTTTTGACGTCCACCAAGGCGAAATCCTTATTATCATGGGACTATCCGGTTCCGGCAAATCGACACTGATCCGCTGTATCACCCGCCTCAACGACCCCACGAGTGGTGAAATGGAGTATGAGGGCCGTGACCTCCTCAAACTCTCCGAACGCGACCTGATCGACATGCGCCGCCACAAGATGGGCATGGTTTTCCAGAATTTCGGTCTGCTGCCACACCGCGACGTGCTTGAAAACGTCGCCTTCCCGCTGGAAGTACAGGGCATTGCCAGACCAGAGCGCATCGAACGCGCCAAGGCCATGATCGAACTGGTCGGCCTTTCAGGCCGTGAATCCTATTTCCCGCGTGAATTGTCAGGGGGCCAGCAGCAACGCGTTGGCATCGCCCGCAGTCTCGCCATCGAACCGGATATCTGGTTTCTGGATGAACCATTCAGCGCGCTTGATCCCCTGATCCGTGCAGAGATGCAGGATGAATTTATCCGCCTGCAATCCCTGCTGCACAAGACCATCGTGTTCATCACCCATGATTTTGAGGAGGCGACCAAACTCGCTGACCGCATCGGGATTATGAAGGATGGCCGGATGGTGCAACTTGCCACCCCCGAAGAACTGGTTCTCAACCCCGCTGACGATTATGTGGCCGAATTCGCCAAAAACGCCCCACGCGAGCGCATTGTCTCGGTCGGCGCGATCATGCAGCCCGTGGCTGGTAATGCGAGCGGTACGGTACCGATGAGCGCCAAGATCGGGTCAGTGGCCGAACAGGTACTGACTTCCGAACATCCTGTCGCCGTGATGGATGAGGGTAATAACACCATCGTTGGCTCAATCGACCGGCAGACAATCGCCACCTCGATATTTGGCACGAGGGCAGCATGACCGAAGCGACCGCTCCGACCGCTACAGAAACAAACCGTGGCTTTTCGCTCGCAGCAATACCGCTCTGGGCGCAATTCGCCGCCATCATCATCTTTGGCGTTCTTCTGTCGCTCGTCTGGGATGGGGCGACCCGCTGGCCAGAAGCCTGGACCGTTCCGATGGCGGCGTGGATCACAGAATTTATCGAGTGGCTGAAAAGTGAAGCCACGATCTTTGGTGTCGAGTTCAAGGAAATCACACGCGGCATCGGCGCGGCCCTGAAAGCACCCGTAAAATGGGCAGAATACCTGCTTTATCGCGGTTTCAAGGGCATCGGTCTTGGTCCCTTGCCATGGGTGGCGGTGGCCGCAGGGGTGACGATCTTTGCCCATTGGGTCGGGGGGCGGCGACTGGCGCTGCTCTGCGTTCTGACCATGATCTATCTCGCGACCTTCAACCTGTGGAAAGACTCGATGAAGACGATGACGATTGTCATCGTCGCCGTCCCCATGGCCGCATTGCTGGGCGTGGTGCTGGGCATATGGGTTACACGGTCCCAAACCGCCTCGCGCATTATCTCGCCCATGTTCGATCTGATGCAGGCGACGCCACATATGGCTTATCTGGCCCCTGTCGCCGCCTTGTTCGCCTTTGGGCCGGTGACAGCACTGATTGCCACGGTGATTTTCGCCATGCCCCCCATGGCACGCTGTACAATTCTCGGTCTTCAGACTGTATCGTCCGATGTGCTGGAAGCGGGGCAGATGTCGGGATGTACCAAGCGGCAATTGCTGTGGAAAGTCGCCCTGCCCTCCTCAAAGCGCACCCTGATGCTGGGCCTCAATCAGGTGGTGATGCAAACGCTTGCCATGGTGGTCATCGCCTCCATCGCCGGGGCCACGGGCCTTGGGCATAAGCTGCTGTACTCGCTGCAACAGCTTCGCCTTGGCGTGGCCATCGAGCAGGGCATCGCGATTTCGCTTATCGCCATCGTTCTCGACCGGCTGACGCAAGCCTATGCCTATAAGGAAACCGACCATTTCGCCGCCACCAAGACCTGGACGCAGCGTCATAAGCATATGCTGCTGTTCCTCGGTATTCTCGTGGTCAGCTATATCGCCGCCGAATACTGGAGATGGGTCAAGATTCCACCCTCGAAATTCGTCTGGGGAACGGGCGATGCCAAGACGGTGCTGTTCGATGCCAAACTGTTGGCCCGCCACGCGGATCAGGCGATCCGGGATTTCAACGTCGTGGCCTTCGATTATATCAATCCAATCCGCGACTGGGTGACGATCTGGATCTTGCTACCCGTGCGCGATTTCTTCCTCTGGCTGCCATGGCCTGTTTTCGTGGGAGTTATCGGGCTGGCGGCATGGCGTCTGGGCGGGTTATCGGTGCTGTTGCTCTGTCTGGCGCTGATGTTCAGCTTTATCGTGACCGGCTTCTGGGTCGAGACGATGAAAACAACCTATCTGGTTCTCATCGCCGCCGCGCTTTGCGTGATGATCGGCGTTCCTTTGGGAATATGGGCGGCGCGTTCGGAACGGGTGGCCAATATCATTATGCCAATCTGCGATACGCTCCAGACTTTCCCAAGTTTCATCTATTTGATCCCGGCCATCATGCTGTTCCGCATCGGGGATTTTGCGAACATCTTCGCGATCCTGCCTTATGCGACCGTGCCCGCGATCCGCTACACGTATCTGGGCCTCAAACGCATCCCGCCCGTGACCATCGAAGCCGCTATCGCCAATGGCGCGACACGGATGCAGCGGCTGTTCAAGGTTGAATTGCCCGTGGCCCTGCCGGAGATCATGCTGGGGCTGAACCAGACGATTATGATGGCGCTGGCCATGACGGCGATCACGGCGCTGATCGGCTCGACTGATCTGGGGCAGGAAGTTGTGCGATCCATCTCAACGCAGAACTTCGGACGCGGCATCCTCGCCGGGTTCTTTATCGCCGCGCTGGGGATTATCGCTGACCGCCTGATCGGATCATGGGCGGCAGAGCGTAAACGGCAACTGGGAGTCGCGTGATGGACGGTTTTGAAAGGCCGCTGGAACATGGCGGGGTCATCATCCCCGGCCTGCCAATCCTGCCTGATGATATGGAGCGCCATCCTATCGCCGCGCTTGGTTCGCTGATGGTTCAGATAGAAGCGGGCGACGAAATCACGGTGCAGGATCGTGAAGGACTGCAACCCGCTGAACTCGTATTCTTCGATACAAGCGGCATATCGGATGCGACGATGTTGGGGCGGCCCTCTTCCGGTTCTCCCGAAGGGGCGCAGGCGTTGCTGGCAAGCGGGGGGGCATCGGCCACAAAAATGCGGGCGGCGCTTGATGATCGCGGCCTTGATCTTGCCAAGGGTCAGGCCGTGCGCCTGTTCGCCCAAGGCTCACGCGCGGGAGACATGGAAACGGTGACGGCCACGACGTCCGGCACGTTGATTATCAGCGCGCCCGGCACGCCGATGTCACCCCACGATCAGGACGCCCCCACTGATCTCGTCGCCTATATCCGCCGCATTACTCCGCGTGAGCGCAGCGAAACCCTTGCCCCGCCCGACCCGCTGGCCGATACGCTGATGGATGTGAACCTGCGACCGGGGCGCGCCCATGCCTATCAGGTCAAAAAAGGCGAATGGATACAGATCCTTGATGTGCAGGGCCGCGAAGCTTCCGATTTTCAGGCTTTCAGCCAGCGCAAGATTGATGCAGGGATCGAGCATGAAATCGACCCGACCACGACCCGCTCGATGAATGGCAGCCTCTATCCACAGCCCGGCATCCTTTCAAAATACTGGTCGGTCGATCACGAACCACTGGTCGAGGTTATTCAGGATACGGTAGGACGGCACGATACCTTTGGCGCGGCCTGTACGGCGCGCGGGTATGAGGATGCGGGCTATCCGGGGCATGTGAACTGCACGGACAATATCAACGCGACGACCGGGGCGTTCGGCCTCAAGCCACGCAGTTCATGGCCCGCCCTGAACTTCTTTTACAACACAGCCCTCGATGACCATCATCAGATTTCCCATGACGACCCGTGGACGCGCCCCGGCGATTATCTGCTGTTACAGGCACTCGATGATCTGGTCTGCGTCTCCACCGCCTGTCCGTCGGACATAGATGCGACCAATGGCTGGAACCCGACAGATATTCAGGTGCGCGTCTATGGCGCGGACGAGACATTCACGCGCTCGATTGGCTGGCGCGCGAGCGTGGAGGATGACTTGAACGAGACGACAAAAACCGGCTTCCACGATTGTTTCGCGCGCCATACCCGCGACTTCGTGGAGTATAATGGCTATTGGCTGGCCAACAAGATGAACGCCCATGGGGCGGTCGCTGAATATTGGGCCTGCCGCGAAAAGGCAGTGGTCATGGACCTGTCGCCCCTGCGCAAATACGAAGTGACAGGGCCGGATGCCGAGGCGCTGCTACAAATGTGCGTCACGCGGAACATGAAAAAGCTGGCCACGGGCGGCGTGGTCTACACAGCCATGTGTTATGACCATGGCGGCATGATTGATGACGGCACGGTCTTCCGGCTGGGTGAGAACCTGTTCCGCTGGATCGGGGGGAACGACACCTCTGGCCTTTGGCTGCGTGAACAGGCGCAGAAGCACGGGCTTCAGGCGTGGGTGCGATCTTCCACCGACCAATTGCACAATATCGCCGTACAGGGGCCGAACGCGCGCAAGATCATGGAAGCGGTATTCTGGACGAACCCGGATCAACCAACCATGAGCGAGTTGGAATGGTTCCGTTTTGCGCCCGCGCGGATCGGTGATTTGCAAGGGACGGCGGTTGTTGTCTCGCGCACGGGGTATACGGGGGAGCTGGGGTATGAAGTCTTTTGCCATCCCCGCGATGCCGTGGAAGTGTTTGATGCCATCTGGGAGGCGGGGCAGGAACACGGACTGATCCCCTGCGGGCTGGAGGCGCTCGACATGCTGCGCACCGAAGCCGGATTGATCTTTGCGGGGTATGAGTTCGACGATACGACTGATCCCTTTGAAGCGGGCATCGGCTTCACCGTGCCGCTGAAAACACAGGAAGACGATTTCATTGGGCGCACGGCGATTGAACGGCGCAAAGCCAACCCGCGCGAAAAACTGGTCGGACTGGATGTGGAAGGCGGGATTGTGCCATCGCATGGCGATTGCGTCCGGCTCGGCAAGGCGCAGGTCGGGGTGGTCACTTCAGCGGTGAAATCACCAATTCTCGGCAAGGTTATCGCGCTGGCGCGGGTGGATACGACCGTCTCCGAAATCGGCACGGCGCTGGAAATCGGGCAGCTTGATGGTCACCAGAAACGCCTGAAAGCGGAAGTAGTCCGCTTTGCCCATTTTGATCCAACCAAGGAGCGGGCGAAGGGGAATTACGGCGACCCACCGCAGAAATGACGGAGTGCAGATCAACACGCAGGGAGCGTTGCCGCCAAACCGCCCTTTGATGTTTCCTTGTACTTGTCGCTGAGATCGATGCCCGTCTGTCGCATCGTCTCGACACAGGCATCGAGCGAGACGAAATGCACCCCGTCTCCGCGCAGGGCCAGCGACGAAGCCGTCACCGCCTTGACCGCTCCAAACCCGTTACGTTCGATGCACGGCACCTGAACCAACCCACCCACGGGATCGCATGTCATCCCCAGATGATGCTCCAGCGCGATTTCCGCCGCGTTCTCAATCTGCATGTTCGTGCCTCCGCGTACCGCCGTCAGGCCCGCCGCCGCCATCGCGCTTGCGGAGCCGACCTCGCCCTGACATCCGACCTCGGCCCCGGAGATCGAAGCGTTATGCTTGATGAGGCCGCCCACCGCCGCCGCCGTCAGCAGAAATTCGCGCACACCTTCGATGGTCGCCCCCGGATGATGCTCAAAATACCAGCGCAAAACCGCCGGAATCACTCCTGCGGCTCCATTGGTCGGTGCTGTCACGACCTTGCCCCCGGCGGCATTCTCCTCGTTTACCGCCATGGCATAAAGCGACAGCCATTCGTTGATCGCATAGGGGTCAGCTAAATTCGTTCCCCGCTCGCGCATCAGCGCCTCGCGGATACCCTTGGCGCGGCGGCGGATATGCAGGCCACCGGGCAACGTGCCATCCAGTTTCAATCCGCGCTCCATGCAGCCCTTCATCGTTTCCCAGATCATATCCATACCCGCATCAAGGTCGGCTTCATCGCGCAGGACCAATTCGTTCGCACGTTTCATCCGGGCGATGCTCAAACCGCTTTCTTCCCCAAGGCGCAACATTTCGGAGGCATTATCGAAGGGATAGGGAACGCCCAGTTCCCGGCGCATCTCGCCCAATCCTCCTTCATGGGTTTGCTCCAGTTCAGTCGCATCCACGACAAAGCCACCCCCGACAGAGTAATAGGTTCGCGTCACCAGCTTTTCGCCATGGCCATCCAAAGCCCAGAGGATCAGTCCGTTTGCATGACCGGGCAAGGCAGGGCCGTAATCGAAAATCAGGTCGCCCTCCGGGTCGAACGCAAATTCGGGCAAGCCATCATGGGCGATCCGTCCCACCGCGCGCAGCCGCGCCTCCATCGCCTCCGCCGCATCGGGGTCGAGCGTATCGGGCGCAAAGCCCAGAAGGCCCAGCATCACCGCGCGGTCAGTGCCGTGCCCCTTGCCCGTAAAGGCCAGCGAACCATGCAACGAACAGCGCACCCGCGACAGCCCCTCGTCCTGTCGCTGTCGCAATACATCAAGGAAAAGATTTGCGGCAGTCATTGGCCCCATCGTGTGGGAAGATGATGGCCCGACGCCAATCTTGAAGATGTCAAAAACGCTGAGGAACATGAGGGGTCTCCCGAATTGTTGCCCCTTCGATACAGGGTGATCATCGTGGCGCAAGGGCGGCAAACGGCGCGTACGGGCCGGAAAGCGGCCCTTAACCCTTTATCGCTTCGCACAAGGCGCTATGGTCTGGCCTGAATGAATGAGGGAGCAAAAACCATGGCCATGATGCGCGCGATTGAGATACCGGAACCCGGCGGACCGGAAGCACTGGTCCTTGGCGAGCGCCCCATCCCCGCACCGGGGAAAGGCGAGGTGCTCATCAAGGTCCATGCGGCGGGCGTCAACCGCCCCGATGCCATGCAGCGCGCAGGTAATTATCCCCCTCCCCCCGGTGCATCCGACATTCCGGGGCTGGAAGTTTCCGGCGTTATCGAAGCACTTGGCGAGGGCGTTGCCCGCTATGAGGTTGGCGAGAAGGTCTGCGCGCTGCTGTCCGGCGGCGGCTATGCCGAATATGCCGTTGCACACGAGCTGTGTACCCTGCCCGCGCCCGATGGCCTGACGATGGAAGAAGCGGCGGCAGTACCTGAAACCTTTTTCACCGTCTGGACCAATGTATTCGAGCGCAGCGATCTGGCCGAAGGGTCCACATTTCTCGTTCATGGTGGCACAAGCGGTATCGGCACCACCGCCATCCAGCTTGCCAAAGCCTTCGGCGCAACAGTCTTTGCCACCGCCGGATCGGACGAGAAATGCCGCGCCGCCGAGGCGCTGGGCGCAGAGAAATGTATCAACTACCGCGATGCCGATTTCGTCGAAATCCTCAAGGAGGCAACGGGCGGCAAGGGCATCGACGTCACCCTTGATATGGTCGGCGGCGATTACGTTGCACGCAATATGAAGGTCGCCGCCAAACATGGCCGCATCGTCAATATCGCTTTTCAAAAGGGATCAAAGGTCGAGATCAACATGCTGCCCGTCATGCTCAAACGCCTGACCCTGACCGGCTCTACCCTGCGTATTCGTTCGCCGGAAGAAAAGGGCGGGATCGCAGAAGCCCTGCTCCGCTATGTCTGGCCAATGTTCGCAGACGGGCGGGTCAAACCCGTGATGGATCGCAGCTTCCCACTGGACAAAGCCGCCGACAGCCACGCGGCCCTCGACGCCGACCATATCGGCAAGATTGTCCTGACGATGGGGTGATTACAGGGCGCTTTCTTCCCCTGCCTCGATTCCCATGGAATCGGGCATGGATTTGACTGTCTTCGCGCCGAGGGTTTTCAGCTCCTCGACCTGTCGCAACACGTTGCCCCGCCCGTCGGTCAGCTTGTTGAGCGCCGCCGCATGGGCATCGCGCGCCGCATCGAGTTGTTTGCCGACCTTTTCCATATCGGTGCAGAAGCCGACCACCTTGTCGTAGATCGCCCCGGCCCGCTTGGCGATTTTCTCGGCGTTACTGTTGCGGTTTTCCACGTCCCAGACAGTCTTTACGGTACGCAGCGCCATCATCAATGTGGTTGGCGTTGCGATCATCACCTGAAGGTTCGCGGCGTATTCGGTCAGGTCGGGTTGTGCGCGCAAGGCTTCGGAAAGTGCCCCCTCAATCGGCACGAACATGATGACGTAATCGGCGGTGCCAGCAGTGACGGCGGCGTATTCCTTCGCGCTCAGTCCCTTGATATGCGCGCGAAGGGACGCGACGTGATCGACGATGGCCCTGCGGTATTCGCCCTCATCATCGGTGTTCACCGCGCGCTCATAAGCCACCAGTGAAACCTTGGAATCGATAACCATGTCTTTCTGACCGGGCAGGGAGACGACCACATCAGGGCGCAGGGTTCGGCCTTCTTCGTCCCTCACGCTCGTCTGTGTGGCGTATTCATGCCCCTCGCGCAGGCCGGAATTATCGAGCAGCCGTCCAAGAACCGCCTCGCCCCATGCCCCCTGCTTTTGTGTGTCGCCGCGCAAGGCTCTTGTCAGGCTTTCGGCTTCTCTGGACATCGCCTCGCTGCGCTGCGTCAGGGTTCCAAGCTGTTCTTTCAATGCGGCCCGTTCGGCCAGCGCCCCCTGATGCGCCGTGCGGATTTCGGACTGGAACTTGCCTATATCCGATTTCAGCGGTGCGACGATGATGCCGAGTTGCTCATGGGCCGTCTTGCGGAAATCCTCGCCATGTTGCCGGATGACTTTTCCGGCCAAAGCGTTGAAATGACTGTCCATCTGCTTGCGCGCTTCGGCAAGCTCATTCATCATCTGGCTTCGGCTTTCAGCGGCCTCTTTCAGGCGCAGATCTGTCTGGCGCGCCTGTTCGCGCGATTGCGTTTCCAGCGCGGCAATACGGGCGGCATTCTCGGCCCGTTCGTTCCCGGCATTGGCCTGAGCCTCACGCAGCGTTCCCTGTGCTTCCACAAGATCGCGCTCCAACTGTCCCCGCCTTTCCGCTTGCGCCATGCGTTCGGCATCCAGCGCGGACAGCTTCGTTGCCGCCTCGCCCAGCCGCTCACGCATGTCGTTGACCATTGCGTCCAGCTTGCGCGCGCGCAGGAATGTCCAGATCGCGAAAACGGCGCAAACCAGCGCAACGATGACCAGTATCGTGAAGAACGAAGCGGTATCGGCGGTCATGGCAGTCCCTTGACGTTGGAAAGATCATTCAGCGTCTTGCGCCAGTCTTCGAGGGCGACCCGCAGCGCCGCGCGGCCACCCGTATCCATATCCGCAATCTCGGCAATTCCGGCCACCTGCACCCCCTTTTCCGCGACCAGCATGTGCACTTCCGTGCGGTCGGCATGGGCTTGTAACAGTTCCGAAACCGTCCTGAGCTTGTATTCAAGTTCCGGCACGACATGGGGCGCGGCCCGGTCCAGCCGATGCGCCACGCGCAACACCTCGGCGCGGCCCCGCGCAGCCCCCAGATCAGTCGCCATGTAATCGGCCAGCACTTCCGCATCGGCATCCAGCCGCGCCAGCCCGATCAGCGCCCCCTCCGGCCCCGCTTCCACCTTTGCCAGCACTTCGAACCGCTCGGCAGCGTCGCGCAGGATGCCTTCGATGGTTATCAGCCGGTCAGGGTCCACCCCGTCGCGCCCTTTCATTGCCACGTATTGTCCGGCAGTCGAGGCAATGAGAGGTAATTCGCGGGTGACAATGCGATTGAGGGCGGGGCGCAAACGCGATTCCATGGCCAAACGCTTCTCGACCTTGCGGGTGGCGCGCACGAGCCGGTCCAGCGGTTGATGCATCACAGCATCGCGCCCGATCCGGCGGCGCGCATCGGTTAACTGTCCCTTGGCCTCCAGCACCAATGCCCCCAATGCCGTCTCGCCAAAAGCGTTGAGGGCGGCCTCCTCATCGCTTGGCTCAGGCTGCGGGGTGTTCTCGGTCGTGATCCACGCCGTCAGCAGGATATGGATCAACAAAATAGACAGGACCGAGATGCCGGTTCCGGTCCCCCAGGCCACGGCCCAGACCGTACCAACCGCCCACAGCGCGATGCCCACCTGCTTTAGCAGGGAACGGAAGAACGGATAGCGGTTGAGACCCGCCCATGTCGCCCGCGCCTGTTCCAGCTTGCTCATCATGCAGTCCAATCCCCAAGTATGGATTGCGCCAACGCCAATGCGGCCACGGCAGCGGTATCGGCGCGCAGGATTCGGGGGCCAAGGCTGACAGGCAAGGTAGCCGGATGGCCATGTAGTCGCTCGGCTTCATCCGGCGAAAACCCGCCCTCCGGCCCGATCAAAATGGCGGCAGGTGTTCCACGCGGCAGAGCGGCAAGCGCATCGGCCATGGGCAAAGCCGTACGCGCCTCATCACAGAAAATCAGGGTTCTGGGTAACGGCCAATCGGCCAATATTGTACCGAGGGGCTGTGCCGCATCAAGCTCTGGCACTGATACCCCGCCGCATTGTTCCGCCGCCTCGATCATATGCGCGCGCAACCGCTCCAGATTCAAACGGTCTGATTGCGTATAGCGCGTGATGACAGGCTGCACCCGCGCGCAACCCAACTCACACGCTTTCTCGACGATGAAATCCGTGCGGGCCTTTTTGATTGGTGCAAACAGAAGATGCAGGTCGGGCAATGGTTCCTGCCCCCGCATCTGCGCCCGCGCCGTCAGGGTCGCGGCCTTGCGATGAGCATTGGTCAATTCCGCCCGCCATTCCCCATCGCGCCCGTTGAAGACGGCAATCGCGGCCCCGGCCTCCAGCCGCATGACGTTCACGAGATAATTTGATTGCCCCCGGTCCAGCCCGATTTCCGCGCCCTCCTGCAAGGGCGCGTCGATAAACAACCTGATTTTCGGTTCCGTTTCGTTCATGGTCGTCTTATGCACGGTCAACGGGACGAGGGAAAGTGCCATGACCGTATCCGATACCGCCACTGCCGATGCCGTTCAGGGGGGATGGGTTGATAGCCGTGCGCCCCAGGCGTGGCGACCTTACCTGCGGATGATGCGGGCGGATCGACCTATCGGCTGGTGGCTGTTGCTGCTGCCCTGCTGGTGGGGGCTGGCGCTGGCCGGAGCAAACCATGGATTTCGCTGGATTGATCTGTGGCTGATCATCGCCTTCTGGATCGGGGCAATGGCGATGCGGGGGGCGGGATGCTGCCTCAATGACATTGTGGACCGCAAGATTGATGCACAGGTCGAGCGTACCCGGTCGCGGCCCATCCCGTCGGGTGCGATTACCGTGCGTCAGGCGGCGTTCTGTATGGCCGCGCTGTGCCTCGTCGGTCTTGTCGTGCTGTTGACGATGAACAGAGTGGCGATTGCGGTGGCCTTTGGCTCGCTCATCTTCGTGGGCATTTACCCGTTTATGAAGCGCATCACCTATTGGCCCCAGCTTTTCCTCGGCTTTGCGTTCAACTGGGGTGCATTGGTGGGCTGGACCGCGCAAACGGGTTCGCCCGGATGGCCCGCTATCTGGCTTTATCTGGGGGGCATCTGCTGGACCATTGGCTATGACACGATCTATGCCTGTCAGGACAAGGAAGACGACGCCCTGATCGGCGTCAAATCCACGGCCTTGCGCTTTGGTGCGCGCACCCGTGAATGGATCGCGGGGTTCTATGCCGCTGCAACCCTATTGCTTGCCATAGCCTTGCTGTCGGCGGGAATGGGATGGGCAACCCTTTTGCTCGCGGGATTTGCCGCGCATCTGGTCTGGCAGGTTCGCACGCTCAACCCTGATGATGGCGCACTCTGTCTGCGCCTTTTCCGGGCGAACCGGCAAGCGGGATTGCTGGTGGCCGGGGCGATCCTGCTCGGTGGATTATTTTAGGGAGCGTTGGGACTGTTTGTGGGGAAGTTATGGTTCACCGCTTCCCGTCCATAAACCCGCGCATGAATGCCTCAACAAGCTTTTCAATCCAAGTTGCAGCATTAGCCGACCGCCCTGCCCCAGCAGGTTCGTCAAGGCGCTGTGCCGAACGATGCCGCAGGGAAACACCGAGAACCAGCAGACCAACTACCCCGCCAATAGCGAAGCATGAGTTGAGCAACCCGATTTCCTCCGCCAACAGAATAGTTGCTGTCGTGAGGAGGAACAGGACGCAAATCGCAGTGAGAACGCCCATCAGTGCCATTTGGGTGATGGTGTCGCCTTTCACATCTTCGGCCTTGCCTGTCATATCATCTAAACGACCTTCGGTCGTTGCCCCCAGCATTTCGGTCATCGCTATCATCTCGGTTTTCAGAACGTCGAAATGTTCCCTGAAATTGTTGTGGCCTGAATTCCGGGCTTCATACCTGGCCCTGCCTGGAACGTTAATCGAAGCCATGGTATCGTTCCTTTCGGATTTCGCTTTCGCTGATTCAAACGCTGAAACGCGAAATCGTTCCATCAACACGAAAACACGAAAAAGAGAACGGATTTATTGATATACCCAGACTCTCGAATATCCCCGCCTTTGAAAAGACTCGGTTTTTGTTTCATGATTTTCCGATGAGCAGGATTTCGGAATTCAGCTTGGCGTCTGATGAACGTCAGATTCTGGAAGGTCTGGTTGTTCGTCAGGGCGTATGCGGGTCAATATCCAGGGTGCGCTCAATCTGGAAACCTTCGATTTCAGGTTCGTCCAGAGCGAGAAGATCAATGCCCGGACGACCCGGCAGCTGCTGACGAAGATCGAGACAGCATATTCGGCCAGGCGCGTGAGGCTGCATTTTCTGCCCAAATATGCGCCCCATCTCAATCCCATAGAGCGATTATGGGGCGTCATGCACAGCTACGTGACCCACAACGCCCATTATCCGGATTTCGGCAGATTCCTCGACGCCGTCCTTGGCTTCTTCCGCGAAACCATTCCCCGGAAATGGCGCGATTTCCGCGATACCGTCACCGACAATTTCCGCGTCATCTCACACGAAAAGCACCAGATTATTCAGTGGTGAGAGTATGGTTCGTTATGGGCGTTTTTTTGCGCAGCGAAGCTTTGCGCTCTCAATTTGGCACCAATGCCCGCCGCCGCAACTTACCGTTTGCACTGCGCGGCAACGCCTCCACGGCGAAGAACGCGCGGGGGCGTTTGTAGTCAGCAAGGTGCGCTACGCAATGAGCCGTGAGCGCCCCGGCGTCTAGCGGCTCCGTCGCTACGATCCACGCGCCCACCAGCGTTACCCCCGGCTTCGGCGCGTAAGCGGCCACCCCCACCTCGCTCACGGAAGGATGGTCCATCAGCACTGCCTCTACCTCCTCCGGTGCGACGCGATAGCCCCCCGCATTGACCAGATCATCCTGTCGCCCGCGATAGGCGATCCGCCCATCCGCCTCCATCGCCGCCCGGTCGCCCGTTACGAACCATTCGCCCGTCAATGGCAGGTCAGGGGCCACGCCCTCGCCTTGCCAGTATCCCAGCATCAACCCCGGATCGCGCGCATCGACGGCTAGGACACCCTCGCCCCCCAGCGTCACCGGCTCACCATCCTCCCCCAGCACAGCCACCCGTCGCCCTGGCTGTGGCCAGCCCGCATAGGCTGGTCCCGCCTGTCGATCCGGCGACGAGGAAACGTACGTGGAAATCTCTGACATGCCCAGGGACTCCAGAAGCGGCTTTCCCGTCGCGGCGACCCAACCGTCATGCACATCCGCGCCCAGTTTCTCTCCGGCGGTCAGCCCATGGCGCAGACTTGCAAATGCACTTTCCAGCCCCTCGCCATATTTCAGGATACGCCGATAGACCCCCGGCACAGCGGCAAAAACCGTCGGCGTCCACTGCGCGGCCAGCCGGGGCCAGACCTCCGGCGCGCGACTGCCCGCGTTCAGGATCGCCGTCGCCCCCGCGCTCCATGGGTCCGAGAGGCCCACCCCCAATGTATAGGTCCAGTTGAATGCGCCCGTATGCATCACGCGGTCGCCGGGGCCAAACCCCTGCCATCCCGCCCGCATCGCCCGACGCCCCCAAACCGAGCGTTGCGCGTGCAGCACACCCTTGGGTTTGCCGGTAGAGCCGGAAGTATAGACCAGAAACGCCGGATCATCCGCCGCAGTATCCGCATAATCGCCCGGTTCCGCCGCATACAGCGCCGCCGGGTCCAGCCGTTTGGCCCCGGCCATATCGAAATCCGGCGCATCCCCGGCCAACAGCGCCAGCGCAGGCTGTGCATCGCGCGCAATTGCCTCCAGCTCCGGCACCGAAAGCTGCGCCGACAGCGGCATCGCAATCGCCCCCGCCGCAATCGCTCCGAAGAACGCCACCGGAAACTGTGGTCCATCAGCAAGCCGGATCAGCACCCGCACGCCCGGCCCTGCGCCCGCCGCACGCAATGCCCCCGCCGCGCGCCGCACCGCGTCATCCGCTCCGGCAAACGTCCAGATCTCCCGCGCCATCCCCGGCGCGTCCCCGTCCACAACCACCAGCGCCTCGCGCTCCGGCCAGCGGGCGGCGGGTTCGGCTACCGTGTAGGCGGCCATGTTAAAACGCAGGGGGCAAGGCTCGTGCGGTCCCGCCACATGGACGCTTACCCCCGCCATGTCACAGAAATTCCGCCTGAATATCCACGCTGTCGCTGACCCCGATCTTGTCTTTATGCTCGGTCAGCCACGCCTCCATCGACGCCGCTCCGGCCTCGCGCAGCCGGGTCAGAACAGTCCAGTCCGGCGTGCTTTTGGTTGCCACGCCAAAGCTGCGCATCGTTTCATCGTCGCGCACCGAATGGATGCGCAGCCGCTTCCACTTCCCTTCCGGGATCACCCCTTCATCCAGTAACCGCTGCACGAAATCCACCGCCCGCATTTCCCGCATCAGCGAGGCGTTAAAGCTCAACTCGTTGATACGATTTGCGATTTCTGTTGCTGTGACAGGCACTTCTTCGCGGATGATCGGATTGATATGCACAATCAGCACATCCCGGCATTCGGCCCCATGGACCAACGGCCAGACCGCCGGGTTCCCCATATATCCGCCGTCCCAATACGCTTCGCCGTCGATCTCAACCGCCTGAAACAGCGAGGGCAAACACGCAGAGGCCAGCAATGTATCGGTCGTGATCTCGCTGCCCGTAAAGACCCGCCCGCGCCCTTTCTGGACATTCGTTGCATTGACGAACAT
This sequence comes from uncultured Neomegalonema sp., assembly GCA_937957975.1. Taxonomy (GTDB): domain Bacteria; phylum Pseudomonadota; class Alphaproteobacteria; order Rhodobacterales; family Rhodobacteraceae; genus JAHDDY01. The sequence goes on along the minus strand of CALFFK010000030.1, from coordinate 27,826 downwards.
CCTCGGCCCCTTGCCCCGGCACACCTCGTTGAAATCAATCATGTCTTCCAACAGATCGCGTAACGGGTTCAGATTCATGGGGTTAAGCTGATAAGGCGAAAATGTCCGCGTCATCCACTCCCCGGCCATATAAGCGGGCGACATTGAGTAGAACGCATTCAGCACCGCCGGATCGGGCGGCAGTGCAAACATTGCAAAAGGTGAGCGCGGCCCGACGGCGTTTTCGGTGATCCGGTGCCAGAACTCGGCCAGTTGGTCCTTGGCCCCTTGCCGCCCCCCGCGCGCCAGCCCCGTCACCAGCATCGCCGCATTCATCGCACCGGCGCTCGTCGCGGTTATGGCCTCGAAGGAAATATCCTCCTCATCCAGCAAACGATCAAGCGCCCCCCACGTATAAGCCCCATGCGCGCCGCCCCCCTGAAGGGCCAGATTGAGTGTCTTGGTCATGGGCTGATGTCCTGTTCGGTTTAGCGGATCGCAGCAGGGTATAGGCCGCTACCGAATCGAATGACAGGGACGTGACGGTCTCCGGGTTTTACATCTGGGAGCCACTTCTCCCACCTTCCAGCGCGTCGAGGCGTTTTTTGAGGGCTTCGTTCTCTTCGCGGGCCTTTAATGCCATCTCGCGGACGGCATCGAATTCCTCGCGGGTAACAAGATCCATATTGGCAAGCCAGCGTTCGACCTGACCGCGCATAGCCGTTTCCGCCTCATCACGCGCACCTTTGGCGACGCCTGCTGCGCTGGTCATCATCTTGCCGATGTCGTCGAAAAACCGATTGTTGGTACTCATGCTCGCCTCGCGGGTTTGTCCGTGTTTCTATATGGGGCAGTGATGCCTGCCGCTCAACCCGTCAGGGGTTGTACGCCTTCGATGTCGCTTTTCGGCAGGTTGGCCAACATCCCGGCAACTGTTTCCCCCAGCACAGGATGCCGCCAATCGCCCGCGATTTCGGCCATCGGAACCAGCGCAAAGGCCCGCAGGTGCATCAGGGGGTGAGGCAGAACCAGACCGGGGCGTTCAGCTTCCGCAGGGGCCGCTGCGACCTTGTACCACGTCTGTTCATCGGGAAGGATGCGATCCCCGCTGCACATCAGATCAAGGTCGCAAACGCGCGCATCCCAGCGCCCGGCCTTGCGGGTGCGGCCCAGCGCACCCTCGATTTCATGCATCCTTTGCAGCAACGCCTCATCGCCCTCGCCATGTACTGCAATCGCGCCGTTTACATAGTCTGGCCCGGAATCCACGGGCCATGCAGGGCTGGAATACCAGCGCGAACGCGCCACAATCTGCAAACCGGATTCCGCAAGCATTGCGACCGCCCGCTCCAGCGTTTCAACGGGCGATCCATGTGCCGAGGTCAGGTTTGCACCAAGGGCGAGGATGGAGACCCGCGACAAGGGCAACATTCTATTTTCATTCGGCATTGAACACCCTTTCGCAAAATCTAAATACGACGTACTTCCTTTTGCGACGCATGGCGTACACGCCTTGATCCACGACAAGTAATTTGAAAGCCTCAGAGGTTCTGAAATGTTCTATCGCGATGATCGCCTAGCCCTTTTTATCGATGGGTCCAATTTATATTCAGCCGCGCGCTCGCTTGGCTTCGACATAGATTACCGGAAGCTGCTGTCGGAGTTTGCGTCGCGGGGCAAGCTGATCCGCGCCTATTACTACACGGCCCTGATGGAAAACGAGGAATACTCGCCCATCCGCCCTCTTGTTGATTGGCTGGAATATAACGGCTTTTCACTCGTGACCAAGCCGACCAAGGAATATACGGATGCCACAGGTCGGCGGAAGATCAAGGGCAATATGGACATCGAGCTGGCCATTGATGCCATGGAGATGTCCGACCATGTCGATCATCTGGTAATCTTCTCCGGTGACGGGGATTTCCGCAGTCTGGTGGAAGCCCTGCAACGCAAGGGCAAACGGGTCAGTATCGTCTCGACGATCCGGTCACAGCCACCGATGATTGCCGATGAGCTGCGTCGTCAGGCCGATGCCTTTATCGAGCTGGAAGAACTCAGCGATGTAATTGGACGCGAACAACGGCCCCGCAGCAGCTATGACAACCCGGATCAGCGCAATGGGGACAGCCCTCCCTTGGACGAAGAAGACGATAGCGACGATTGATACGGTTTATTGATCGACGCGAAACTGGACGAACAGCGTCTTTTGCAGCGTCGTGAAATTATCGTCTGAAAGCAGGTAGAGAATTGTGCGTCCGCTTGTATCGCGAGCGGTCGCAAGGGCTTCGTAATTCTCAACCAGCGGAGGCTCGCCCACCTCGGCAAGCAATTCGGGTTCAATGCGAGCGGCGTCTTGCAAGGCGGTGAGCGCAAAGCGTCGTATCCGTATTCCAAAACCACCAATCAGCGTGAAACGACGCTCGATCAGATAGATCCATTCTCCCTCTGGCCCAAGGGAGAGATCGGTCGGGACGTACCAATCGTTACGCGCCAACGAGAACCGGCTCACCTGATCGCCCCGGATGATCCAGCCGGGAAACCCTTTTGCCCAATCTCCGCTCGTTTCCGCGAGGGCAATGATGCGCCCGTCGGGCAATGCCAGTACGCTTTCCAACCCGCCATTAACAGGCAGTGCCTCAAAGCCGGGGGGGATGGGGAGTGTTTCCTCCGATGCGCGCAGGGTGGCAAAGCGCCCGATCCGGGTCTTGTTCTCAAAGCTGATCAAATAAGCACCATCCGCTGTTTGCGTCAGTGCCTCTGAGTCAGTGAAGGGGAACATCAAATCGGTGCCATCAGCACCATTAAGCCGCCCGATTTCCAGCCCGTCGATGCCTGTCAGGATACCATCCCCGTCCAACACAAGCCGCGCCCGCGCCCAATGGGCCTTGTCGGTAATCGCGACGAATCCGCCACCTTCCCCCAGTTCCAGCCCCGAAAATCCCCCGAAATCAGGCCGGTTCGCACGCCATTCAACAGCACTGAGCAGGGTGAGCGCGCCAATCTTCTGACCCAGCGGCATCCCGACCCGCATGGCGCGGGAGGTTACTTCGTACTTGGCAAAAAGCGCACAGGCGGTCAGCGCAGCGACGACCGCGCAGAGGACGACAAAGCGGAATAACGGTTTAATTGGCATTCACCACGGCACGGCAAGCGGCTGGCAGGTCGGCCATGGTCAGATCCTTGCGCGGTTTTGACCCGCCCGCATACGGCTCGTCAGTGAACCACCAGTCGAGTTCCTCACCACAGCCGTCGCCCGACGGAGGCGGTTGCTGGTTTTCACAGGCGGAAGACCCTGCGGGACAGGCAAGGCGGACGTGGAAATGGGCGTCATGGCCCCACCAGGGTCTGATCTTGTTCATCCACGGGCGCTGGCCGGGTTGCGTCACCTTGCAAAGCGCGCGTTTGATGACCGGATGCACGAAGATGCGCGCAACTGCCGGATCAGCAGCCGCCAATGGTATCGCACGGGCAGAGGATTTGTTCCAAAGGGCGGTATCAAGGGTCTTGCGGCCCTTTACCACGTCATAGGAAGACAGGCTCTCCCTTGCGTCCGCGTCGGGGCGCGTCGTCAGGGGGCGCAGCCAGATGTCAACATCCAGACCTGTCTGATGCGAACGGTGGCCACTCTTCATCGGGCCACCGCGCGCCTGTCCCATATCGCCAATGAGCAGGCCGGTCAGTCCGGCATCCCGCGCCCTGTTGGACAGTCGGACTAGGAAATCAGCCAGAGGTGGCTGCGCCCAGCGCCGATCGCGCGACAGGCGCATTGCGGCCCAGGTGGGGCCATCAGCGGGAAACAGGACAGCCCCTGCATGACACCCCCTGGCGTAGGAGCCAAAAACCTGCGCCGGGCCGGGCGCGGGGGTCGAAACTGCCCCGAATGTCTTATGGGCCGGTTCGGCGGCGACGGCAGGCAAGGGGGCGAAGGCAAGACAGACAGCAAAGATACGCAAGGGTTCGTCCTCATACGGTTCTTCCCTTCCTATAAGGGTGTCCAGGCCCACCGCAAAGCATCACGTTCAATCCTGTCTGATGAGGCGTGGGGTGGCGCAGCTCTTGCTATGCCTCTCGCATGAATATCCGGTATGAATTCACGGGACAGGAGCGCGATGCCGCGCTGACGGCCCTCGCCTTGCGGGATCAGCGTGATGCGATTCTGTTGATGGCGGTTATGGCGGGGGGCGCGGCGCTCTCGCTGGTCTGGCCCTTTGGTATGGATGCGCCCGGGGCAACCCGTGCAGCCTTTGGCGCGCTTGGTTCGGCATTGATGTTTTGCATCGTCCGGCAAGGGATGGAACTTTGGGCGAAATATGACCGCTATCGCGCAGGGTTGCCACTGGAGCCATCCTATATGCGCGGGCTGGAACCGGGGACACATTCTGTAACCCTTACGCTGGAGGGTGTGCAGGCGCGGGGGCCATTCGGGATGCGGGCGTTGCCATGGTCGGCCATTGTGGATGTGGTCGAAGACGAGACATATGCGGCCCTCATCGTCTCTCCGGCGGAATGCGTGATGATTCCGAAATGGGCGCTTGATCGCGAAGGGCATGGCGATCTGGAAGTCATCGCAACATTGGTGCGACACGCAAAACGGCGGTAAACCCGTAGGGCATTATATTCGTAAGGATGCAACAGTGCCGGGCGCAAATGCCCGGCCTCGTTCCAATAACCTGCCCGGTTTGATGCAATCCCCGCTGAACAACGCACTCGGTGAAAGCATCTGACACTGTGACCCTACCCTGAACCCTTGCACGGCAACCCCGCGCCGCTTATCCCTCTGACCAGTTCATTCGTCACAGGAATACGCCGCCATGACCACCCATTCTCCCCGTGTCTTTTCCGGGATGCAGCCGACAGGAAACCTGACGCTGGGGAATTATCTCGGCGCGCTGGTGAATTTTGTGGCATTGCAGGAGCGTGAAGAGTTCGAACGGCTTTATTGTGTCGTGGACCTGCATGCGATCACCACAGCACAGGAACCGGCGGCACTGGCGCGGGCCACGCGGGAAGTGGCGGCGGCTTATATTGCCAGCGGGCTGGACCCGAAACGCTCGATCATCTTTAATCAGAGCCGGGTTTCTGCCCATGCAGAACTGGGCTGGATTTTCACCTGTGTGGCGCGCATGGGCTGGCTGAACCGGATGACGCAATTCAAGGAAAAGGCGGGAAAGCACAAGGAGAATGCTTCCGTCGGCCTCTTTTCATATCCAACGCTGATGGCCGCCGATATTCTGGCATACCGGGCAACCCATGTGCCGGTGGGCGAAGACCAGAAGCAACATCTGGAGCTGACCCGCGACATCGCCGCGAAGTTCAATAATGACTTCAATGTCCCGGATTTCTTCCCCTTGCCGGAACCATTGATTCAACCTGATACAGCAAGGATCATGTCGCTGAGGGATGGCAAGAACAAGATGTCGAAATCCGACCCCTCGGATATGAGCCGGATCAACCTGACCGATGATGCGGATCTGATCGCCCAGAAAATCCGCAAGGCGAAGACCGACCCCGAACCGTTACCGTCCGAACCGGACGGCCTGGCCGAGCGGCCCGAAGCACAGAATCTTATTGGTATCTTTGCGGCCCTGTCAGGGGTGAGCGTGACCGAAGTGCTGGCCGAATATGGCGGACAGGGATTTGGCGCGTTCAAACCCGCGCTGGCGGATCTGACCGTTGCGAAAATAGCCCCCATCGGCGACGAGATGCGCCGCTTGATGGAAACCCCCGACGAAATCGACGCGGTCCTTGCGGATGGAGCAGAACGGGCAGCGGCGCTGGCGCGACCCATATTGCGCGAAATTTATGATACGCTTGGGTTGATCGGGGGCGGAAGTGCCTGACTGGCAAACGAATTCTTCGGGCACACGCTTCAAAAAAATATACATACTTCGTTTAATTCCCTGTTTCTAAAAGGATGTAATACTCACTCCCCATGAATATCGGGGCAAACAAGGGCTTGTGGGTAATGGGGATGATGGCAACAATCGTTGTCGTCATTCTCGCGATGTCGTGGGCGTCAATGACACGCGGCATCGAAACCCATTCACGTCTGCTGTCGCATACCAGCAAGATCAGCAATACCATTGCGATGCTCGGCGCTTCAGCAAGGATGGGAGCGGCGACAGGCGATGCCTATCACGCCCATCGCTATTTCGTGCTTGTCGAAGACCTGGACCGACAGCTTACTACAGCGCTTGATCTGTTCTGCGACACATCCATGGTGGCCTTGCGGGATGCGATCAAACAACGCTCCGCTGCGGTCATGGCTACATCGGATGAAGCGCGCGCCGAAATGGCGAAAGGGAACACGTCAAAAGCCCTGAAATTGCTCGACGCCCCCCGGACACGCGACCTGCGCGACGATCATATAGCGGCCATCGGCACTGTGCTCTATGCCATACATGAACAATCGAGCGGCAAGCTGCGCAACCAACGCCTCAATGTTCTCCTTAAAGGACTGATGTTGCTGTTGATTATTGCTTTGACATTTTCGCAGATTCTGCGGCGCAAGGCTGTAGAAGCCGATTTGCGCTACGCCGATGCAAAGCTGACAACCCTGCGCGCGGCAATGGGGTCAGCAATGGATATGCAGAACAATCTATTGAATAATATGATTTATTTTCGCACGAAGGCGGAAATGGGGAGGCATCTGGATGCCAACGATATTGCGATGATCGACCGCGAGATTGATGCGTCCAAAGCAAAGATGGCAGAGCTTTGCGCGATAGAAAATGTCCAGACCCGCGACATTGGCGGAATTACGATACTGGAACCTTCCGGCACAGCACAAAAAACCGGAATGGCGTTCATATAGGATCGGCGGTAAAGCCCCATTCCATGAAAACCAACGATTCGGAAACGCGGCTGGCCATTGCGGGAGCAGGGCTGGTCGGACGGCAACATGCGGATGCCATAGCGCGAGTGCCGGGGGTGCAACTGGTCGCTGTGGCCGACCCGATGGGCGAGGCGTGGGCGCGCGAACGCGGGCTGGCGTGGTATGATGATGTGGCCACGCTGATCGCTGCGGAACGACCCGATGGCCTGATCGTTGCGACCCCGAACCATACTCATGTGGAGACAGGGCTGACGGCGGTGGCGGCGGGTATCCCTGCACTGATCGAAAAGCCGGTGGCCGATACGGTTGCGGAAGCCGCGCGATTGGTCGAAGCGGGGCGGATAGCAGGAATACCGTTACTGGCAGGGCATCACCGGCGGCATAATCCCCTGATTCAGGCAGCCAAGGCCCGCATCGAAGCGGGCGAGATCGGGCGGGCGGTTACGGCGCAGGCGACATGCTGGCTTTACAAACCAGACGATTATTTCGATGTCGCATGGCGAACACAACCGGGGGCGGGGCCGGTATTCATCAACCTGATCCATGATGTCGATCTGATGCGGCATCTGGTGGGCGAGGTCGAGGCGGTACAGGCAAGCTCGCGCAATGTGCTGCGTGGCCATGCCGTTGAGGACACCGCCGCCGCCATCCTGCATTTTGCGAATGGGGCGCTGGGAACCGTCAGCGTCTCGGATACCGTGGTTTCGCCGTGGAGCTGGGAGCTGACCGCCGCTGAAAACCCGGCCTATCCGGTGACGGACCAGGCCTGTTACCTGATTGGCGGAACGCATGGCGCGCTCTCGTTACCCGGTGGCACAGGCTGGACTCAGGATGAACCACGCGGCTGGTGGGAACCGATTCGCGCCGCGCGCCCCGGATTAAGGCGCGCACACCCTCTGGAGGGTCAAATCGCCCATTTCGCGCGGGTTATTGCAGGGGATGAAGAACCACTGGTTTCGGCGGAAGAGGGCTTGCGCTCGCTGGCAGTGATCGAAGCGATAGGGCGCTCGGCGCTGTCGGGGCGGATAGAGGTGGTGTCAGTGGCCTAGCGCCCCTGAAGCTTCAGCAAACCACGACACCGTTCAATCGGGATCGCGGTTGAGCAGGGTTATAGACACCGGCGGGCGATCCCCGTGTTGATTGTACCTCTCCGTAATCGCCGCAACGCCCCGATCCGCTGTCACAAGCTCAGCGCGATGATGAATTGCCGTGGCGACAATCAGGATATCGAAACGGCGTTTGCGTGCCGGAGCATCGACGATCAATGCCGGAACAATCCGGGCGATTGACTGATCGAGGGGCACGACGGCGGAAGCAGGCAGGGATTCGATAAACCCCGCACAAAGCTTGAGGGTTTCATTTTCGGGATAGAGCGTTAAACCTGCGAAGGTTTCGCATAAGGACAACGCACTGATCGCGACCGGCTCTGACGGTATCCATAGTCGTCGTACGATTAGATTGACGACATTCGTATCGACCAGGATCATACCGGGTCGTCTTCGAAGCGTCCGAACACCTTCCGGGCATAATCAAGCGCCACGAACGCCGCTTCACCGTCGTCTTGGGGAATATCCGCACGCGTATGGGTATCGAGAAAGCGTTGCCATTCGGATTTCTCCCCTGCCATCGCCTCCACAAGATGTTTGACCAGAAAGGTATTGAGCGACTCGCCCTGCGCTTTTGCTCTGGCCTTGTAGTGCTGGATGACCGGCACAGGGACATCGCGGAGGTTGATCCGCCCGGTTTCCGATTCTGCTGATGTGGACATCACAGTCACCCCTTATGCCTTGGCGCCAAGATAAAGAAAAATGGCACCAAAACAAGAACCATCGCAGGTCTGATGACCACTCTCACACGCTCGCCAACACAAACTCCTCTCCCGGCCACAGGTTACGTGGTAGCCTAGAGTAATCGGCGATCAAGATGGGTCAGGAATTGCGCCAGGAGCCGCGCATTTCCTGACACTCTTTGGCTCAACCTGATCGCCGATTACTCTAATTCACCAGAGTTTACTTACGCCCAAAAGCGTCCGGCACTTTATGCACAATCATTCCGCCAGATAGATAAAGTAGCGCCCTTCCGCGACGCCATTCGGCAAAGGCAATTGCGCCATGCCCTCGAATGCACCATTGGCGACGAGCAGGCCACCGGGGACGAGAAGATTGGCGATGCCCCCTGTCAGCGACGCGCGCAGTGGCACATCTTCCTCCGGGACGCCGATGCCAAGATCATAATGCACGAGGGCCACACCACGCCCGATGCGGGTGTGAAGGGCTTCGAGCATCGCGTCGGCCTCTCCCTCCAGAAAAAAGCCATCAGGCGGGGCGGAGGCGGGATGGGCGTTCATTGCGCGATCAATGGCCCATATGTCGCGGGCGGGCGCACTTTCCCGCAAATGATCGTAGGTACGCCCGTTTCCGAGGCCAATATCGAGAATTGCACCATCGGGGGCGCGGTCCAGCGCAACCCCAAGGCAGTCACGCTGTGCGGTAAGGCGGCGAATTACGCTATCGAGTCTACTCATCCGCGCTTCCTATGCCGCGCCGGGGCCGCTATCAAGGGGGCATGAACTGGACGATACCCAACGCGCTGACCTTCGCGCGCCTCTTTGCGGCCCTGCTGCTTCCGCTGGGCTATGTCGTGCTGTCGCATCCTTATTCGGATGCGCTGGCCTTTGTGCTGTTCACCGCCGCCTCGCTGACAGATTTTCTGGACGGCTGGCTGGCGCGGCGCTGGGCGCAGACAACGGCACTGGGACGATTGCTCGATCCCATTGCAGACAAGGCCATGGTGGCCGTCGCGCTGCTGGTCATATGCGGATTATATGGCGCAAGCTGGGTGGTGCTGATCCCGGCGGCGATCATCATGGTGCGGGAATTTGCGGTATCGGGGCTGCGGGAATTCCTCGCTGACAAAAAGGTTGTCATGCCATCGTCGCTGCTGGCGAAATGGAAAACGACTGTGCAGATGACGGCCATCGCCGTGTTGCTGTTGGCGCTTTACATGAATTATGCGGGATATTTGACAAAGTGCATCCTGTGCGGACGCCCGGCGCTTGGGATGCTTGATCTGCTGGGAATCGGGTTACTGTGGCTTGCGGCGGCAATGACGGCAATCACCGGCTATCAATATTTCATTCGGGGCATGGGGACGATCATGGCCGGGGAGGAACGCTGATGCGGGTACTCTATTTCGCTTGGTTGCGAGAGCGAATCGGGATGGGATCGGAAGAAATATCGCCCCCCGATAACGTGACGACAGTCGCAGACCTGATCGCGTGGCTAAAAACGCGCGAGGCACGCTATGAAGCGGCATTCGGGGATGTAACGGCAATCCGGGTGGCTCTCGATCAGGAGCAAGCGGATTTTGATGCGCCCCTGACGGGCGTGCGCGAGGTCGCGCTGTTCCCGCCGGTGACGGGCGGCTGACATGACCGTGCGGGTGCAGGAGGCCGATTTCGATCCCGGCGCAGAGCTGGAATCACTGGCGGCGGGGGATAAGGAAATCGGGGCCGTGGTCAGCTTTACGGGGCTGGTGCGCGGGACCGGCGACGTCTCGACCATGACGCTGGAGCATTATCCGGGCATGACCGAAAAGGCGTTGGAGGCCATTGAGGCCGAGGCCCATGAACGCTGGCCCTTGCAGGCAAGCCTTGTCATCCACCGTGTTGGTCCGCTGCCCGCAGGGGCGCGAATCGTTTTTGTCGCCACCGCCAGCCGCCATCGGCGCGCAGCCTTTGAAGCGGCAGAATTCCTTATGGATTTCCTCAAGACCCGTGCGCCCTTCTGGAAAAAGGAAGTCACGGCAGACGGAACCGAGGAATGGGTGGATGCCCGCGAGACGGATAACGCGGCGGCGGAGCGTTGGGCACGGTAGGGTTCAGGTTCTGCCCTTCGCTTCAGTGCCGCGACCGGCGAGATCCTCACGGGCTTCATCGAGGATTTTCGTAGCTGCGGACCCCTGTATACGGGCGATGTCGTCCTGATATTTCAAAAGCGCCCCCAACGTATCCGATATTGTCTGGGGATCGAGGGCAACAGCATCAAGCGCCACCAGCGCCCGCGCCCAATCAAGGGTTTCGGCCACACCCGGAGATTTGAAGAGGTCTTCATCCCGCAAACGACGGATGAAAGCGGCCACTTCGCGGGAGAGGGTTTCGGAAGCTTCCGGGGCTTTTGCGGCGAGAATAGTCATTTCCCGCTCAAAATCAGGATAATCGACCCAGTGATACAGGCAACGACGGCGCAGGGCATCATGCACTTCGCGCGTACGGTTCGAGGTGATGATGACCACGGGCGGCTCAGGCGCCTTGACCACACCAATTTCGGGAATCGTGACCTGAAAATCGCTCAGGGCTTCGAGCAGGAAGGCTTCAAAGGGTTCGTCAGCACGGTCCAGCTCATCAATAAGCAGGACAGGCGGGCCGTTCTTCTGGGGGCGCATGGCCTCCAGCAAGGGGCGGGCAATCAGGTGCTTTTCAGCAAAAACATCGCCCGCAATGGCATCCTTGTCGGTCGCGCCTGTCGCTTCCGCAAGACGGATTTCCATCATCTGCGCGGCATAATTCCATTCATAAACCGCCGAAGACGCATCCAGCCCCTCGTAGCATTGCAGACGTATGAGACGCCGATCCAGCAGGGAAGAAATGGCTTTGGCCACCTCGGTCTTGCCCACACCGGCCTCACCTTCAAGAAAGATCGGGCGACCCAGTTTAAGCGCAAGGAAGATGACAGTGGCAAGGCCGCGCCCACAGACGTAATCGACCTCCGCAAGACGGGTCTGCACATGGTCAATGGATTGAAAGGGGGTCGTCATGGCGGGCCGTCCTGTTAGGGTTACGCGTCGGAGATGACCACAGGGCAGCAAGGTTGTCGAGAGGGTGTCAGGCCGCAGCCCCCAAGGGGCAACCCGACACCCGGTTCCTAACCATACGAAGTATTCAGAACGCCTTCTTGTATTCTTCCGACTTCGACGCGACAGGCGGATTATCGGTATTGTCGGGGGCAGCAGGGGCATCCGTAGCAAGTGCCCCCTCCGAAAAGAGACCGGACACACCGCCATCCAGCGAGATACCAACTTCCTCGCCCAGTTTCTTTAGGGCGGGTAGCTGAACGGCCATGGAGCCAATGGCATCGACGGCTTGCGTGATCGGGCTGCTACCATTGGCGGCGGATGAACCAGACCCGTTCGAACCACCACCAAGACCTGTAACCTGATGAATTTTGATCGAGTCGATCTTCTCGGCGGGCTTGACCATCTCCGCAACGATCCTTGGCATCGCTTCCAGCCGCGCAAGCTGTACCTTCATTGCGGCGATCTCGGTGGACATGGCGTTCTCGGCGTCCACAAGGGCGCGCATACCTTCCGCTTCGGCCAGCTTGTCGGCCTTCTTCGCTTCAGAACGAATGATCAGGGCATCCGCCTCGGCATTGGCCTCCTCACGCATCGCTTCGGCGCGATCAACGGCCGCGTCTTTTTCGGCAGCGGCGGAGAGGCGGATTTGCGTGGCCCCCCGCTCGGCTTCGCGTTCGGCTTCGATAACCGCGATCCGTTTGGAGCGTTCGGCCTGTGCCACATCGCGCGCCGTTGTGATGGCTTCGGCGGCCTTGGCCGCTTCGGCGCGGGCAGTATCGGCAGAGGCGCGGGCGCGGCTTTCTTCTTCGGATTTCACAGCGATGACGATCTGGCGCTCCTGATCTGCGACCTCGACCTGACGCTCCTTGGCGATTTCGGCGGAGCGGATGGCTTCCTCGCGTTCGATCTCGGCAGCGCGGATCATTCGCTCTTTCTGAATGCGGGCCTGCTCGGCTTCGCGTTCGGCATCCTGACGTTTGCGCGCGATCTCGGCTTCCATCGCGGCGCGGCGGGTTTCGATCTCCTGCGTTTGGGAGATTTCGGCCTCGCGCTCCTCACGGTCAATCTCCAGCTTGCGCTTGGCCGCCTCCATGGCAGACTGGCGCACAGCGGTATCGGCCTCGGCATCGATCAGCGCACGACGCTTCTTGGAATGGGCGATGACCTCCGCAAGCTGACGCATACCCACGGCGTTAAAGGCGTTGTTCTCATCGAGGCTCTCGAACGGTGTCTGATCGAGGGCCGTAAGGGACACGGATTCCAGCTCCAGACCGTTTTTGAGCAGGTCTTCCGAGACGGCGTTTTGCACCTCCTGCACGAAATCAGAGCGGTTTTCATGCAGTTCATCCATCGTCATCTTCGCGGCGACCGAGCGCAGGCCATCGACCAGCTTGCCTTCGATCATCTCACGCAGTTCGTTCACGTCGAAGGTGCGATCACCCAACGTCTGGGCGGCGCGGGCAATGCCCTCCTCCGTGGCATTGACCGAGACGTAGAACTCCACGCCCACATCGACGCGCATCCGGTCTTTCGTGATGAGCGATGCTTCATTGGCGCGATTCACTTCAAGACGCAGCGTCTTCATGTTCACGAGGCTGATTTCGTGCAGCAGCGGGATAACCACTGTACCACCATCCATGACGACCTTTCGGCCACCCGCCCCTGTCTTCACAAGGCTGATCTCGCGTGTCGCCCGACGATAGAGACGCGCCAGCACAAAACCCACGAAGATGAGGAACGCGAGAATAGCGATAATGGGAATAACGATGGTGGGCAGAAATTCGGCCATGGTATGATCCTTTCGTCAGGAATGAGGGGCATCATCGTCGATGGCGATGGCGCGCAAACTTCCGTCGCGCAGCCGCAAAATCGCAATCTCAGTGCCCTGGGGGAGGCTGGCGTCGTTGTCGAGCGGTTCAACCAGCGTGTAATGGATATTGCCGTGACCATCGGTGAAGCGCGCTTGAGCGGGCTTGCCCCGCCGCGCCGTACCTACGGTGATAACCCCGCGACGCCCCCCGTAGGAGCGCGTGGAAATCGCAGTGCTCTCGAATTTCGGGACCAACCTGCCCAGAATCCGGGCGATTCGGGAACTGACCGCGAGAGCAGGCAGCAGGGCCGCAAGGCTGGCGATGGTCGGCGCCAAAGGCGCACCGATAAACGCGGTGGCGATGGACTGAAGCGCCAGACCCGTGAGGCCGAAGGCTGTCAGGAAAGCTGCAAACCAAATCGCGAAAGGGACGTGACCAAGGCCAAGCCAGCCCAGAAATGTACCGACACCGGAGGGGCTGGCGGTAGGCGCATCAATGGCATCAACAGCCTCCGCGTCAAAATCGGCTTCCGGTTCGAAACCCGGTTCGACATTCAGGTCTGCATCCGCATCAAAATCCGCGCCGCCTTCATCGGTCATCAGACTGAGACCAAGAAACAGCAGGATGACCTCCAGAACCACCAAACCCAGCACCAGCCCCAACGCAATCGTGAAAGGGCGCATTTCAGGAACGAGCAGCATGTCAGGCGTCATGGAGGCGAATCCTCATGGCGAATCGGGTCGCAGAAAAACGCGAACCTTTTGTTTTTGTGTCCATATAATGAATCATATGAACGCCGCAGCGCGAATATAAGTAGTGGCAGGTGAACTTTTCGCTTACGGCACTGACGTCCATTGAACGCCATGATTACGAAACGTTAAGGTCTCGGCGTTTTGGTCAATACATATCGTGCATTGCCAAGATATGGCCACGACCGTATCCCAAACCTGCGTTTTACCTGACCCAAAAGACGGAGCGACCCCCGTGAAAAAACTCTTTGCCCTGACATGCCTGATGGTTGGACTGGCCTTTCCGGCCCTTGCCGCCGATGGACCCACGGTGACGCGACAGGCGTATTTCGACATTACCATCGGTGATGAGCCTGCGGGCCGTATCGTCATCGGCCTGTTCGGCAACAAGACCCCCAAGACCGTTGCAAACTTTCATGCGCTGGCGACCGGCGAGAAAGGTTTCGGTTACGAAGGCTCGAAATTCCATCGGGTTATCCCGAACTTCATGGCGCAGGGCGGCGATTTCACGCGCGGCAATGGCACTGGCGGCAAGTCAATCTACGGTGAGAAATTCCCGGATGAGAATTTTGACCTGAGCCATTACGGCCCCGGCTGGCTGTCGATGGCCAATAGTGGCCGCAATACCAATGGTTCGCAGTTCTTCATCACCTTTACCGAAACCCCATGGCTTGACGGCAAGCATGTCGTCTTTGGCAAGGTGGTGGATGGCATGGAGATTCTGGAGCGGATCGAAGGCCTGAAAACCGATGGCCGTGATCGTCCGCGCCAGGATGTCACCATCGCCAAAAGCGGCGACCTGCCTCTCGATGCCCCGTTTAAAGTCGAGACGAAGTAAAATTGTCATCCGCAGCCTCGCCCGAAAAGGCAGGGGCTGCGGTACTTTTCAGGCTACCCCCGCCTACCCGCGCCCCCGATACCCTGGCACGTCCTGCGCGGGTATCCACACATCTGTCGGGGCCGCCCCGCTCTGCCAGAACACGTCAATGGGGATGCCCCCGCGCGGATACCAATAGCCGCCGATGCGCAGCCAGTGAGGCGAAAGAAGCTCTACCAAACGGCGACCGATACTAACGGTGCAATCCTCGTGAAATGCGCCATGGTTGCGGAAAGCACCGAGATAGAGTTTCAGGGATTTGCTCTCCACCAGCCACTCACCGGGAACATAGTCGATCACAAGATGCGCGAAATCCGGCTGCGCAGTCATCGGGCAAAGCGACGTAAATTCCGGCGCAGTGAAGCGTACGCAATATTTCGTATCCGCTTGCGGATTGGCCACCCGCTCCAGCACCGCTTCCTCTGGCGAGGCCGGTAGCGCGGTCTGTGCGCCAAGCTGTTGCAAGCCGCTGTAGATGGTTTCGTCGCTCATGTCAGACTCCGCGTTTGTTGCCCCAGATCGCAACGTGTAGCTGCGGCAGAATGGTGGCCCCATACCAGCCATCACCCAGCGCCCGGTCGATCAGCCATTCCATCCGCGCATTGATCCCCTCCATATCGACAATGGCCGTGTCATCTTCGGGAGGGGGAGGCGTATGGTTGCCCGGTTGGAGGAAAACATCCAGCGCCGGATACCGTGCAGCGATCTCGCGGGCGTAGCGGTAATCGCCCTCGTCGAAAACCACGATCTTCAACACAATGCGCTTGGCCCCTGAAGCGACACAGACGTCGAGGGCGGCAAGATCCGTTTCCATGCCGCTGGAGGGGGGTTTGGGGCTGAGGGTCAGAAGATCGAGAGCGGCGAACCAATCCTGCACGATGGAACCCTGGGTCTCGATAGCAAAGCGATAGCCCGCCGCCGCGCCCAGCGCGATCAGGGGAGCAAGATTCTGCGTTGCCGGGTTGCCCCCCGAAAGCGTGACAGTCAGGGGCGCGGGGGCGAGACGCTGGATTTCAGCCCAGATCTCCGCCGGACTCATCGGCAGCCAGGTGTGGCGATACTCACTGAGCACCGCATGAAGGCTGTCACACCATGAGCACCGGAAATCACAGCCGCCCGTGCGGACAAAAACGGTGGGAACGCCGATCAACGCTCCCTCGCCCTGAATGGTCGGGCCAAAGATTTCCGCGATGCGGAGGATGTCGCTCATATCAAGGCTCGCAGGAATGGCACTGTTTGCGGGATAATCATGCCCGCCATATCGCCCATGTCCTGGGCGTCTCGCTCACTGCTACGGCGCTTGTCTCCGGCCAGCGGGCGGCGCACCAGTCGTAGAGTGCCTTGGCCAGAAACTCCGCCGTCACCGCATCATGCCCAAACACATCGTTGAGATGACGGTGATCCAGCGTATCGTCGATATACGCCTTCAACTCGCGCAATTCCCCGTAATCACGCACAAAATTGTTCTCGTCGAGCGAGGCCGCGCGCAACTCTACCCGCACCACATAGTTATGCCCGTGCAGCCGCGCGCATTGGTGGGTTTCAGGCAAGCGCGAAAGCTGATGCGAGGCCGAAAAGGAAAATTCCTTGGTGATCGTAAACATCAAACCACTGTCCGCCAGAAATCCGGGTCGGCATAGTCCGTCGGGTCCGCTACCCCGGCAACGTGAAAGGCTTCGCGCCGCTCGACACAGGTTCCGCACCGCCCGCAATGCAGCGCACCACCCTTGTAGCAGGACCATGTTTCAGCGAAGGGTGTGCCGTGCCGCGCGCCTTCGGTCACAATGTCGGACTTCGGGCCATGCAGGAATGGCGTATAGAGCGCAACAGCGGGGTCGTCATCCAGCGCCGCGTTTTGCATGGCCGCAAAGCTTTCTATAAAAGCAGGGCGGCAATCGGGATAGATGAAGTGATCGCCCCCATGCACAGCCGCCGCCACCGCGTCAATCCGGCGGGCAGCGGCAATCCCGAAAGCAATTGTCAGCATGATCGCATTGCGGTTCGGGACCACCGTAACCTTCATCGTCTCTTCGGCATAATGCCCGTCTGGCACCGCTATATCATCGGTAAGGGCAGAGCCGCCCAGCGCCTTGCCCACACCGGAGATGTCAATAACGTCAAAAGGCACACCCAATCGCCCGGCACAGGCCGCCGCGCAATCAATCTCGCGCCGGTGTCGCTGGCCATAATCGAACGTGACGAGACCAGCCAGCACGCGCTCGGCGGCGACCTTATGGGCCAGCGACACGGAATCGAGACCGCCAGAACAGACGACGAGGGTTTTCATTCCTAAGTCCTTGTTTTCAACAGGCATAGACGGGCATCAGCCCCCTAGTGAAGCCGAACGCGCATAGCATCCCCACCCCGGTCGTGCCAGCCTTTAGAGCGAGGCAGCAACACCTATGCACATCAGAACGACCATGAGGACCGTCATCCAAACCATGGAAACCACGAATCCGCGTATGAAAAATCCGGCCCATTCCCCCTTCGCATCACGCCATGCGGCGTAGGTCAGCAAGCACGGAACGACAGGCATGATCCAGAATAGCGCAAGGATAGTGCCGAAAAACCCAAGGCCAACCGCCCCCGTGACCGCAATGAGAATCACCACCCCAACCGTGCCCGCGATCACACGGTAAATCGTGTGTTTCAGCGAGTTTGACCAATGCTCCGGTGTCGCAGGGACATCAAATATCTTCTGGCGAAAGGCGTGTTTGGGCGCTCCGCATCCACCACAGGTGCGATCTTCATCGGCATAAACATTCCCGCAATACCTACAGTTCATCGTCGCATCCGCATCCCTGATCCTGATGCCAAGTATGAGTGCAGGACGTGGTTTGAACAAGATGTTGAAGACACCTGTGCGCCGCCCCATCTGTAGAGGATGAGCAGCGACGAAGGAAAGGCGGCGACCATGGAAGAAGCCGGTCTGGAAGGACGATTCCTGATCGCGATGCCCGGCATCGGCGATGACAGGTTCCATCGGTCCGTCATCCTCATCTGCGCCCATTCGGATCAGGGCGCGATGGGGCTGGTCATCAATCAACCCGCCGAATCAATCAGCTTTGATGAATTGCTCGAACAGCTTGACATCGAACAGAACGAAGCAACCGCAAGCACCCCCATCCGCATTGGCGGGCCGGTGGAAAGCGGGCGCGGCTTTGTGCTGCATTCCAGCGATTATCAGGGCGAAACAGCCCTCGATATTGCGGGCAAGTTCATGCTGACCGGCACAGTCGATATTCTGCGCGACATCGCCAGGGGCGAAGGGCCAAGCAAACGGATGATCGCCCTTGGCTATACCGGCTGGGCGCCAGGGCAACTTGAACAGGAAATCCAGCAAAACGGCTGGTTATCGAGCGATTCAGTTCCTGAAATCGTGTTCGGTGAATCCGATGACGATAAATGGGTCGCGGCGCTGTCGGAAATGGGGATTTCACCGGAACTGCTATCGGCGGAGGGGGGGTCAGCGTAATCCCTCATCCCCTACGACGCGGGCGAACAGCATGTGATCGCGGACGACACCATCTACTTCCAGATACGACCGCACGACGCCTTCAAAATGAAAACCACAGGCCGTGAGCAAACCGCGTGAGGCGGTGTTCTCCTCCAGACAGGCGGCCTCAAGTCGTGTCAGGCGCATCTGCGTGAAGGCATGACGGACAACAGCATCAGTGGCTTCGGTCATATAGCCACGCCGCGCATATTCACCGCCGACCCAATAGCCGAGCGTGCCACATTGCGAAGGGCCGCGACGGATATTGCTCAGGGTGATGCCGCCAACCATCAGCCGGGGATCACGCAAAAACATCAGAAACGACAGCGACCGCCCGCTTTCCGCCTCGCCCTGCGCCCAACGAACCCGGCGACGAAAGGATCGCTGCGACAGGTGATCGCGCGGCCATTTCGGCTCCCATGGTTGCAGGAAGCCCCGGTTAGCGCGGCGCAAACGTGACCATTCAGGAAAATCATCCGCATCGGGCACACGCAGTTCCAGCCTGTCCGTTTGCAGGATTGGAATGACAGAATCACGCCTGCCCGTCAGGAATGACCACCACGATCCCATGGGTCTCAGGCGGCTTCGGCGAGGCCATCCGGCAGGCCACCGCCTTCCGGCCCCAGATAAACGGCACTCGGCGCAGGACCATCAAGAATCGCACGCAGGGAATCGCGGACCGAAGCGGCATCAACCGCGTCAATAATTGCCTCGATCTCGCTCATCGGGAACGGACGGCCCCGCAGGGCAATCTGGCGGGCCAGCGTTTCCGCACGGCGCATGGGCGATTCAAGCGCCATGAGCATCCCGGCCTTTGATTGCGCGCGGGCGCGGCTGGCTTCGGCATCGGTAATATCATCAGCCGTGCGCGCCATCACATCAATGATGAGATGCGCCAGTTCATGCGATTGCTCCGCGCTGGTCGCCGCATAAACCGTCAGCAGACCGGCATCCGCAAAGGAATCAGCATAGCTGAAGATCGAATAGCACAGCCCCCGTTCCTCGCGGGCCTCCTGAAACAGACGCGAAGACATGCCGCCACCGAGGACCGCCGCCGCCGTCTGCGCACGGAACTGGGCTTCGATGTCACGACTGTCGGGGGCATCAAAGCCAAACACGAGATGTGCCTGTTCACTTGCCTTGATCGTCTGGCTCCGTCCGGATGTGTAATGGCCGGGGTCCGCCGCAATGGCATCGCGGGCTGGCATATCACCGAACAGCCGCTCGGCATCGCGAACGATGGCGTCATGGTCCACGTACCCGGCGGCGGAAAGAATCATCCGCGAGGGAACATAGTGGCGATCCATATACCCGGCGATCACATCGCGATCAAAGGACAGGACGCTTTCAGGGGAGCCAATGATCGGGCGACCAAGGGGTTGATCCGGGAAAGCAATCTCCTGCAACGTCTCCATCGCGACCATGGAAGGCATATCGTTGCGCTCGCCAATCTCTTGCAGGATCACCTGGCGTTCGCGTTCGATGTCGTCGGGCTGGAAGGTCGAAGAACGCAAAATATCAGCGATGATGTCGAGGGCCAGCGGCACATGCTCGGCCAGAACCCGCGCCTGATACGCGGTCATCTCGTAATCGGTATAGGCGTTCAGGTCGCCGCCCACATCCTCGATCTCTTCCACAATCCCGCGCGCGGTACGGCGCGTAGTTCCCTTGAAGGCCATATGCTCCAGCATATGCGACAGCCCCGCCTCCGCCAGTGTCTCGTTACGCGAGCCGGTGGCGACCCACACCCCCAACGCAGCGGATTTAACGAAAGGCATATGCTCGGTCACAATACGAAAGCCATTCGGCAATGTCGTCGCCCGGATGCGCCCGTCTTCAATGGCGATTTCAGTGGTCATGCGTTGGCTTCCTTGCGGATGAAATTTTCTATCGCGGCGAGGTCATTGGGGAGGATCGTCATGCGCTCCGGGCGTTCGTAGAGGTCGGCCATGCGTTCGGGCAGGGGGGTTTCCACGCCGATTGCCTCGCGCACGGCATCGGGGAATTTCGCGGGGTGCGCCGTGGCGAGCGTGACCATGGGGTGTTCGGGGCGCGCCTTGCGGCGGGCGGCGGCGAGGCCAACGGCGCTGTGTGGATCGAGGGTCATGCCAATCTGTCGGCGCGTCTGGTTGATCGTTTCCAGCGTCGTGGCCCGGTCTACGCGCGCGGAGGAAAACCCATCATGCAGGCGATCCTGCTGGCCTTGCGACAGGGCCATGGTGCGGGTTGTCTTCAACTCGTCCATCATCTGCGCGACGGCCTGACCCTCGCGGTCGGCAAGATCGAACAGCAGACGCTCAAAATTGGAGGAGACCTGAATATCCATGCTTGGAGTCAGGGTTTGCGTAACCCCCTCGATCTCGTAGCGGCCTGTCTCGACGGTGCGGTGCAAAATGTCGTTCTCGTTGGTGGCAATCACCAGTTCACCGACAGGAAAACCCATTCTGCGGGCGACATAGCCCGCGAAGATGTCTCCGAAATTACCGGTCGGAACGGAATAATCAATACGACGCTCCGTACCGCCAAGGGCCAGCGAGGACGTTGCGTAATAGACGATCTGCGCCATTACGCGGGTCCAGTTGATCGAGTTGACCGCGCCCAGCTTCATCGAATCGCGAAACTCGAAATCATTGAACATGGCTTTGACGAGAGCCTGACAATCATCGAAATCGCCTTCCACTGCGATGGCGTGGACATTGGCTTCGGTTGGCGTCGTCATCTGGCGGCGTTGTACTTCAGAAACGCGGTTATGGGGGTAGAGGATAAAGACATCGGCGCGCGCCTTGCCCCGGAACGCCTCGATAGCCGCCGAGCCGGTATCGCCCGATGTCGCGCCCACGATGGTGACACGCTCGTTACGGGCCTCCAGCACATGGTCGAACAACAGCCCGATAAGCTGCATCGCCAGATCCTTGAAGGCCAGTGTCGGGCCATGGAACAGCTCCAGCACCCAGTTGCGCTCATCAATCTGCACCAGCGGGACGACGGCACGGTGGCCAAAACCGGCATAGGCGCGGTCAATCATGGATTTCAGCGCGACCATATCCATGCCGCCAACGAAAGGGCGCAGGACTTCGAGAGCAACCGTCTCATAGGGAGCGCCTTGCAAGGAGCGAATGACATCGGGCGAGAGGACCGGCCATTCTTCAGGCACATACAGCCCGCCATCGCGGGCCAGACCGGCGAGTAAAGCATCCTCAAAACCGACAATGGGGGCAGCGCCCCTTGTGCTGATATACTTCATGGTAGCTCCGCGTCCTGATACGCCCTGCTCTACTCTCCCTGTGAAGGGCGTGCAAGGCGCAGACGGCGCATCCAGATCACGGTCATCACGAGCCAGATCACAGCAATGCTGAACCATGTCAGGGCGTATTGCAGGTGGTTGTTTCTGATCCGCACGGCAACGGCGCGCCCGCGTGGATAGCCCTGTGCGCCTGTCGGCGCCTGCACGATCATCACGGGATCAGTTTGTGCCGCCCCGGATAATGAAGGGACATTGCGTGCGTACCAGATGCGCTTGGCAGGGTCGGGGTCGGGGGTAAAGCGGTTCACGTCATCGGGCCAACGCAGGAAGCCCTCTATCCGCTGTGTGCCTTCGGGCGCGCGGCGCGTGGCTGGATCGCGTTGGTCCTGTGGAACATAGCCGCGCTCGATAAGAATGCGGCGTCCGTCATCGGCCTCAAAGGGCGCAATGATGTCAAAGCCCGGTCCCTGCGGCTTTTTCGATGTCAGATGATAGAGTTCATCACCGGCAAACCGCCCTTCCACGAAGACCGGCAGATAGTCGTCGCGCAGGGGGTCAAGATCAACAGGAAGGGCCACAGGCGACAAAGACAGCCGTCGCTCGGCTTCGGCAATGATACCGCGCTTCCAGCCAAGGCGATCAAGCTGCCAAAAGCCCAAAGCAAGCAATGTGGAGAGACCGCCAAGGCCGATAATGATCGGCCCCAGAAGTCCCGTCCGATAGAATGACGTCATCGCCGGTCAGTGACCGCCCACGGCGAAGAACCCGACGCTGCCCACATAGACGGCAAAGAACAGGAACAGCCAGACCACATCAACGAAGTGCCAGTACCACGCCGCCGCCTCAAACCCGATATGCTTCTTGGCAGTGAAATGCCCCTTCTTCACACGGATCAGGCAAATGCCGAGGAAAATGGTCCCGATGAGGACGTGCATTCCATGAAAGCCCGTCGCCATGAAGAAGGTTGCGCCATAGAAAGTGTTCTGGAGCGTCAGGTCGTGGTGATATGCTTCGACATATTCGAGAGCCTGAAACATCAGGAAGATCGCACCGAGTGCCGTTGTGATCGCCAGGGTCCAGAAAACCTGTTGACGTTTTGGATCGGGTTCATCACCGCCTTCGCGCATTTCCATCAGGTAATGATGCGCCGCCGTCAGGGTGCAGCCGGACAATAACAGAATCAGTGTGTTCACCAGCGGCAGGCCGAGTGGATCAACCGCGTGGATACCTTCGGGTGGAAACGCGCTTCCGAGTTCAAACCCGATGCCATGGCTGTCATCGCTGGTCTTGTCAGGGACGAAAAGACCGTAGCGAAAATAGGCCCAGAACCATGCAAGGAAGAACATCACTTCGGAGATGATGAAAAGGATAAAGCCATAGCGCAGGCCGATATAGACGACCGGCGTATGATCGCCGACATGCGCTTCATTGATGACTTCCGCCCACCACGAATACATGACGAACAGTACACCAGCAAAACCGGCGAGGAACAGCAGCGGTGCGCCGCCTTTCATCCACAGGACTGCGCCGAACAGCATGACAAAGGCGCTGACTGCCGCAACGAACGGCCAGACACTGGGTTCGAGGATGTGATAATCGTGTTTAGCGTGGCCTGCCATCGTTCGCTCCCGCAGCGTGGTTCGTATACGTTAGTTGACTTGTGCCCCGTCGGAGGCGTCGCGCGCAATCTGCGCCGTGTGATACCCTTCGGGCAAGTCTGTTTCGTAGAATGTATAGGACAAGGTAATGCCCTTCACCTCTTTGGTTGACCGATCATCGCGAATTTCAGGATCAACATAGAATGTGACGGGCATATCGACGCTTTCGCCGGGTTTCAACACCTGCTCGTTGAAACAGAAACAATCGATCTTCACGAAATACGGCCCGATCTTGAAAGGCGTCACGTTGAAGACCGCTGTTCCGGCGATGGGCCGGTCAGTCGGATTATGGGCAGTGTAGAAGGCCAACCCGGTCTCACCAATAGGGATTTCCATGTTCTTCTGGGCTGGCTTGAAGACCCACGGCATGTCGCTTTCGGTAGAGGCATCGAAAGTAACAGTGATTGTCTCGTCGAGGATGACTTCATTCACGACGGAGGCGCGCAGGGGCGTCCCACCAAACCCCGTTATCTGGCAAAAGATGCGGTAGAGCGGCACAGCCGCAAAGGAAAGCGCAACCATGCACGCCGCGACCCCAAGCAGGGTAACGCCGGTGCGGCGGTTCGATCCGGTCGTGTCACTCATTCCCGTTCCTCACAGCGTCGCCTGAAGCTTGACCATCGTGACAGCAAAGACCAGCGCAACGAAACCGAGCAGAATCAGACCAACGAAGATGTTCCGGCCCAAACGGCGCTTATGCAGTTCTGAATCAGCCATGCTCAAATCCACCCTGCATTGCGAAGGGCTGCATCGATCAGAAGCGAGGCAAAGATCAGGGCAAGATATGTCAGCGAGAATGCGAAGAGTTTTTTCTCTGCCCCGTATTTTTCGGCCTGTGCAGCCTGTTCATCGCGGCGATAGACAGTCCATGCAAACCAGCAGAACATGGCATTCGTGACAATGGCCGTCGCGATATAGGCCGGTCCAGCCACATCGGTAAAGATCAGCGCAATGCTGCTGATCGCCAACAGGACAGAATAGACCAGCACCTGAACGCGCGTCGCCTTCGGCCCCGCCACAACAGGCAGCATCGGCACTTCGGCCTCGGTATATTCGCGGCGCTTCCAGAGGGCCAATGCCCAGAAATGCGGTGGTGTCCAAAGGAAGATGATCGCAAACATCAGCAATGGCTCAATGGCGATGGAGCCAGTCGCAACCGTCCAGCCAATCACGGGCGGGATCGCCCCCGCTGCGCCGCCAATGACGATATTCTGCGGGGTTCGGCGTTTCAGCCACATCGTATAAAAGCCGCCATAGAATGCGATGGTCCCGGCGAGCAGGGCCGCCGAGAGGAAGTTGGCGAAAACCGCCAGCATCGCAACAGAGATCACTGATAGCCCAAACCCGATGCCCAACGCCTCATCACGCGAAACACGGCCCGAAGGGATGGGACGGTTTTGGGTGCGACCCATGCGCGAATCGATATCTGATTCCCACCACATATTCAGCGCACCGGAAGCCCCTGCTCCAACTGCAATGCACAGCAATGATGCAAAGCCGACAATCGGGTGTATCGAAACAGGTGCAGCCAGCATCCCGGCAAGGGCCGTGAAGATAACAAGCGACATCACGCGCGGCTTCATCAGGGCGAAGAAGTCCCCAACGGTCGCCTCGCTTTCGCGGGGCGCACCGAGCGATGCGGTATGGGCGGAAATATCTGTCATGGGGCTTACTCGACTGACGCCGCAGCGACCTTGACGCTGGAATCAGGGGTTTTGCCCGCGTATTTCTCAAGAACAGAATTCAAACGCGCATCCCATTCTTCCTTGGGAACCACATCAACCATGATCGGCATGTAGGAGTGATCCTTGCCGCAAAGTTCGGAACACTGACCGTAGAAGCGACCTGTCTTGGTTGCCTCGAACCACAGCTCGTTCAAGCGGCCCGGAATCGCATCGACCTTCACGCCGAAGGAAGGAATTGTCCATGCGTGCATCACATCAGCGGCAGTGACATGCAAGCGAACCTTGGTGTTCACGGGCACGACCATTGGGGCAGTCGCAGCAAGTTTCCATTCCATTTCGTCAGGGATCGCATCATCTGACTCGCCATCGGCCTTCATGCCAGCGACCATCTCATCATAGCTGGAATACCCCCCGCCCGCCATGTAGGCGTCATAGGAATAGTCCTCGCCATCAACGTTGTAGGTATAGCCCCAGTACCACTGATACCCGGTGGCCTTGATGGTCACTTCGCTTTCGGGAACCGTTTCCTGATAATAAAGCAGCTTGATCGACGGATAGGCCATGGCCACGAGGATCAACACGGGAACCACGGTCCAGATAACTTCGACCGTCGTATTATGGGTAAAGCGCGAGGGGGTCGGATTGTTCTTCGCCGAAAACCTGACGCATACATATATTAGCAGCGCAGTCACAAACAATGTGATGACCGCCGCAAGAACATGCAGCCACCAGGACATATAGACGACGCGCTCGGCGATGTCGGTCGCCGGTTCCTGGTATCCAAGTTGCCATGGATCAGGTTGCCCCAGTCCGGCGGCATAAGCGGACCCAGCCCCAAGGGCGAGCAGTCCAGTGAGGGAAAGTGCAGCAGTCAGGCGGGCCATGGACACAGTCTCCGGTTTTCGGGGCGCGGACGGATGCGCGATACCCCTTTCGCAATCGCGATGCAATCAAGCATATGGCCCTACCCTTCGCAAGCGCACAACACGCGGCATCGCGTCGCTAATCGGGGGTGAGTATCAGGGGTGAGTATCAGACGTCAAAAATCACCCTCTGCTTGCTTTTCGCCTCCCCTCGCGCCACCTCTGGCAAGAACCAATCTGTGAGGAAGCCAGCCCATGCCCTTCGATCCCTTTTCCGGTGACATTGATCTCGACACTGCCGGGGCCGTCCTGGGCGAAGCCATTCACGGGGCCGATGATGGCGAGTTGTTCTTCGAGCGACGGCGGGGGGAAACGCTGATGTTCGATGATGGGCGACTCAGAAACGCCTCCTATGATGCCGCTGAAGGCTTTGGATTGCGGGTCGTGGCGGGGGAGGCTGTGGGATATGCCCATTCGGATGAGCTGACCGGCACGGCGCTCAAGCGGGCGGCGGATGCGGCGGCGGCGGTGAAAAGCGGACGCGATGTGGCCTATGCGGATGCGCCCGCCCGCACAAATCGCAAGCTCTATGTCGATGATAATCCTCTCGATGAACCGGCCTTCAGCGTGAAGATCGCCCTGCTGCGGGAGATTGATGCCTATCTGCGGGATAAAGACCCCCGTGTCGTGCAGGCAACTGCGTCCCTGTCCGGCGAATTACAGGAAATCGAAATCCTGCGCGCCGATGGACATCGGGTGACAGATACGCGCCCCCTTGCCCGAATCAATGTCTCGGTCATCGTCGAGGAAAACGGTCGGCGCGAAAGCGGGTCTGCCGGGGGTGGGGGACGCCATGGCTATGCGTTATTGCTCGACCCTTCCCGCTGGAAGCATCTGGCAGATGAGGCCCATCGCAAGGCGCTGGTCAATCTGGCCGCCGAAGACGGACCAGGGGGTGCAATGCAGGTGGCGCTTGGCCCCGCATGGTGCGGTGTGATGCTGCACGAAGCGGTCGGTCATGGTCTTGAAGGCGATTTCAACCGTAAGAAAACATCGGCTTTTGCTGGCCTGATGGGCGAAATGGTGGCAGCGCCCGGTGTGACAGTCGTGGATGATGGAACCCTGCCCGACCGGCGCGGCTCGATCAGCGTCGATGACGAGGGCGAGGCATCAAACTGCACGACCCTGATCGAAGACGGGCGGCTCGTCGGCTATATGCAGGATCGCCAGAATGCGCGGTTGATGGGCGTTTCGCCCACAGGCAATGGACGGCGGCAATCCTACGCCCACGCCCCGATGCCCCGCATGACCAATACCTATATGCTTGGCGGACAACACGAACCCGACGAAATCGTTGCGGCAGTGGAAGACGGTATCTACGCAGTCGATTTCGGCGGCGGACAGGTGGATATTACCAATGGAAAATTCGTCTTTTCCTGTACCGAGGCGTATCGTGTGAAAAATGGCAAGGTTCTGCACCCTATCAAGGGCGCAACGCTCATTGGTGACGGAGCCAGCGCAATGAAGAAAATTCGCATGATCGGCAATGACATGGCTCTTGATGACGGTATCGGCATGTGCGGAAAACAAGGGCAATGGCTGCCAGTGGGTGTGGGCCAGCCAACGGTGCTGATGGACGATATTGTGGTTGGTGGACGGGGAAATTAATGTCACTCTTTGCGCGAACTGCGCCCTGTGCGACACGCTCCACCATAAAACTGTCCGAAAGCGGGACGAAGCTTGCGCCCAAATGATTAAAGACAAGATACACAAAG
>CALFFK010000029.1 GCA_937957975.1 uncultured Neomegalonema sp. | reverse complement strand
TGCCGATTGCGTGATGATGTATGCCCAGCGGGGGCATGGAAAGCGGTCGAGTTTCTATTCCGATTACACCTTCGGTGCATGGCGTCAGGGGCCGGAAGGGGCCGAGCTGGTCCCCGTGGGCAAGGCCTATTCGGGGTTTACTGATGCAGAGCTGAAGCGTCTCGACAAATGGGTGCGGGATAATACGACCGACCGGTATGGCCCTGTGCGGGCGGTGAAGTTCGGTTTGGTGCTGGAGGTTAATTTCGACGCGGTGCAGCGGTCAAGCCGCCATAAATCCGGCATTGCCATGCGCTTTCCGAGGATCAAGCGCATCCGCTGGGATAAACCCGCCCATGAGGCGGATCGCATCGAGATACTGGAAGAGATGATTCCGGTGGAATAACAGCTTTATGTGCAAAGCCGCGCGTCGATCAGGCGGATGGCTTCCGTAATGGCGCCGTCAATGGTCATGTTGGTGGTATCAAGCAGGGCCGCGTCATCAGCTTGTCGCATGGGGGCATCGGGGCGGGCGGCGTCGCGGGCATCGCGTTCCTCTATATCCTGCAACACCGTGCGATAGGCAATATCGTGATCCTTCGACAATTCGCGCCAGCGGCGGGCGGCGCGCACATCCGGGTCTGCGGTCACGAACAGCTTTGCGTGGGCGGTTGGCAGAACGACGGTTCCAATATCGCGCCCGTCCAGCACTGCGCCGGGGGGCAGGGTGGCAAACGCCCTTTGCCAGTCGAGCAGGGCGGCGCGCACAGGGGGATGCGCGGCGACGACCGAGGCTCCGCGTCCGGCGGCGGCGCTGCGCAGACCTTCACCTTTCAGATCGGCGGGATCGAGCCGTACAGCGCGCTCTCCGGCGGCTTGTGCGTCGGCCAGCGGTATCCCTTCGCTCGCGCAGAGCACGGCCACAGCGCGATATAGCAACCCTGTATCGAGATGCCGTAAGGCATATTTTTCTGCAACCCGCCGCGCGATAGTGCCTTTGCCGGAGGCGGCGGGGCCATCAATGGCGATGGTGAGGGGAGAGGTCATTGCGGCGAAATCCTGTTGTCGTCCCCCTTACTATCCTGACCTTCCCGGCTAAACCAGCGCGTCAATCCCTGCCGCAAGGGCGCGACCTTCCCGCAAACGGGCGGCCCAGAGCGGAGGGGGTGGATCGCCCGCCCCGAACAATGCGCCAAGGAAGATGGCGCGACCACAATTGTCGCCGCCGACGCGGGCATTGATCTCGATGGCATCACTATATCCCCGCGCAGTGGCAGCGATGCAAAAGGCAACGGGCAGGGTCTGTGGCAACGGGCAGGCGCGGCCAACCTCGCCCGCATAGGCGACCGGATCGGCATTGCTGGCCAATGCGGCGGTAAGGGGGTCGCGCGCGGTGGGGCCAGCGGCTTCGATGCCTTTGGTGAGGGCGTCTGCGATGCTTGCCCCGGTGAAGACGGCGCGCAGGGCTTCGGTGGCGGCAGGGGCATAGGCGGCGGTGGTTTCATGGTTGCTGATCTGGGCGATGGCCTTCACGCATGTGTCGGGTGCGGCCCCGGCGGCGAGCAGAGCGGGCAAGCCTGACAATGCCGGTATCTGGTCATCATTGGCCCCGGTTGGGGTCGTGCCGCTGGCGATATTGGCAAGTGTGCCTTTCGTCGCCTTGTCAATATAGCCGTGCCACCAGCCGCCCGGCCCAAAGGCTGCTCCGAATTCTTCGTGGTAGAGTGCGGCATCGAACGGGCCGCGAGCCAGTGTGCGGATCATCACCCGCATCTGCGCCCCGTAATGCGAGATGTCGCCCGACCGTTTGCCGTGATGGACGAAGACGCCCTTTGCCCCTTCAAAATCTTCCGCATCTGGCTCACGCCAGAGCGCCTGCCCCAGCGCGGCAATGCGATCCGGGTCATAGAGCCAATGGACACCGAGCGTTGCGGCATCGGCGATAAAGGCTCCCATCAGGGCGTTGGTGGTTCGTGTCATGCGTAGGCTCTTTCCATTTCGCGCCGGACCTGAGCGGCCCTGATTCCGTCTGCGATCCTTACATCGGCCCAGCCGATCACGTCCCCCGCTGCAACGTCGCGGATCAGGGGAGCATCCTGCGCCAGACCAATGGGCAATGCCCCTGTTTTCAGCGACGTGGCGGCGGGCATAAGCTTGCCCCAGACTGTTGCACCGCCCTCCCCATCCAGCATTTCTCCTGCTTTCAGATCGCGTTTTGCCACGGCCACCACATCGCCCCGCCACTCGCGGGTCGATCCGGTGGATTGGTCCAGCAGCGCGGCGGAAAGAACGGAAATGCCGAGTTCCAGACCAATCAGGTGGAAAGGCTTGTACATCGCTGAATATTGCCCGCTGGCATCGGTATTCATGCCGTATTGGCGGAAACAGGCGGCGGCATAATCGGTGGGCGCTTCGATCACAACGTAAACGCCCCAACGCAGATCTTTGGCCACCTCGCGCCCATCGCGTTCCATGGAAGAGACGACTTCAACCATGCCGTCCTTTTCAAGCACACCACCCTTGCTGCGAGGGCGCAGCACATGGGCCAGATCATCCATACCGCAGGGCGGGAAAGCCAATCCGGCTTCCGGCACTGCCAGATCGCAGGCATTGGCCACTGCCGCCATTTCCAGCGCGGATTTGGTGCCATCCAGAAACGAGTTGAACATTTTCGGGTTCATCCCTGCTTCACGCGCTTGTTCTGGCGTCAGGCCGTAATTGTCCCAGACGGTATCGGGCGTGGAGGCGTGATAATGCGGCATGTATTTCGTGCCTTTGCCCGCCGCCGTGACGGTAAAGCCGCAACAGCGCGCCCAGTCCACCATCTCGGCAATTAGTGCGGGCTGGTCGCCATAGGCCAGCGAATAGACTACCCCCGCCGCACGCGCCCGTTCCGCAAGCAGGGGGCCAGCGAGGGCGTCGGCTTCGACATTGACCATGACGATATGACGCCCTGCTTCAATGGCCGCTGATGCATGGGCGATCCCTGCCGCCGGATGGCCGGTTGCTTCGATCACCACGTCTATCTCACCCGTCGCCATGGCCGAGAGCGCATCGTCGGTGAAGGTCGTGGCGGCAATCTGTTCCTCGGTCCAGCCAACAATGCGACAGGCGTCGCGCGCTGCATCGGGGCGCAGGTCGGCAATGATGGCGACCTCCAGACCGGGAGTGGTCGGCACTTGCGAAAGAAACATTGATCCGAATTTTCCCGCCCCAATCAAAAGCGCACGGACGGGAGCGCTCCGTTTTTCAATGGCATCGTGCAGGTACATCGGTCTGGTCCTTTGTATCAGGGCGTTCCCGCGCCCTCACATTCGCGGCATAGTAAGGGGGAGGCGGGGCCGCGCCCACTACATTGATAATCACAACCGACATAGTGCAAGTCATGGAGATGATACGATGTTTGCCAGAACTCTTACTGTCGCTGCCTTCGCTCTCACCCTCGCCGCCACCGTCGTACAGGCCGGAGAGGGGCGTAAGGGCAGTTTTTCGGGCGAAAACAATCACGTCGTTACAGGGGGCGTTTCCATTGTCGAGTATAATGGAGGCAAGGCCGTGCGGCTTGGCCCTGATTTCTTCCTCGATGGTGCACCGGACCCGAAAGTGGGTTTTGGACAGGGTGGCCGTTATGTGGACGGTTCGCTGATCGGATTGGTCCGGTCGAACACAGGCGAGCAGTTCTTTCCGATTCCAGCCGGGATGAACGTGTCGAATTTCGATACGGTATATATCTGGTGCGAACGGTTCTCCGTTTCGTTGGGTAAGGCTGCCCTGAACTGAGGCTGGCCCATTCTTCCTTCTTTGCATAGGATACGCACCTTTGCAGGGGAGGGTTACTTATGCCCAACGTCGGTTATGCCCGCACCATGGCCGAGTATGGCGCATGGCAAAATGCGAACCAGATCGATGCCGCCAGCGCATTGGATGATGCGGCGCGACAGGCGAACTGCGGCGCGTTTTTCGGGTCGATTGCCGGAACGCTCAACCACCTGCTTTGGGGCGACCGCATCTGGATGAGCCGCTTTGCCGGAACCGATGCGCCCAGGTGCGACACGATCCCGGAGTCGATCCGGGAGACGGCGACATGGAACGCCTATGCCGCAGAGCGACGGGCGATGGATGCCGTCATCCTCGATTGGACCGCAGGATTGGGCGAGGGGTGGCTCGCGGGTGATCTGACATGGTGGTCCGGGGCGGCAGGACGCGAGATTACCAAACCCAAAAGCGTACTGCTGATCCACTTCTTCAACCACGGTACGCATCACCGGGGTCAGGTCCATGCGATGCTGACAGCGGCAGGTGTGAAACCGGGTGATACGGACATACCATTGATGCCTGTGAAATTATCTTGACTGAAATAGTCGGGTAATAAACATTCCAGCATGACGACACCAGAGTCGCCGCCAGCCCGGAGCTTTTTCGATGCGCTTCCAGACGTTCCTGAGTGCCCTTGCGCTCTTTGCCATCACGACGACGACTGCCTTTGCCGAGGGGGAATTGAATCTCTATTCCTCGCGCCATTACGATACCGATGAGCGACTCTATACGGATTTTGAGGCGCAGACGGGCATTACGATCAACCGGATCGAGGCCAAGGCCGGGGCGTTGATGGAACGAATGCGGGCAGAGGGGAAGAACAGCCCTGCGGATGTGTTGCTGACGGTCGATGCGGGCAACCTGTGGCGCGCGACCGAGGCGGGATTGCTGCAAATCATCGAGTCGGACGTGCTGAATGAACGCATCCCCGAAAATCTGCGGGCGCCAGACGGGTCATGGTACGCTTTCTCGCAACGGGCGCGCATGATCTTCTACGCAAAGGATCGCGTGGAAAATCCGCCACAGACCTATGAGGCGCTGGCTGACCCGCAATATAAAGGTCAGGTCTGCGCGCGGTCATCATCGAATATCTATATGCAGTCACTGCTGGCCTCCATCGTGGCCCATACCGATGCGAAGGCGGCGACAGAATGGACGCAAGGGTTCCACGATAATCTCGCCCGTAAACCGCAAGGGGGTGACACTGATCAGCTACGCGGATTGATCTCCGGCGAATGCGATATTGCCTTGGCGAACAGCTATTATTTCGCCCGTGGACTTCGTAAACCCGTGAAAGGGCTATCCGACGGAATCGACGGAATCGGCTGGGTTTTCCCGAACCAGCAGGATCGCGGAACCCATGTTAATGTTTCGGGTGGCGGGGTAGCGGCCCATGCGCCGAACCGCGAGAATGCCATCCGCTTCCTTGAATACCTCGTCAGTGATGATGCCCAGGCGTATTTCTCGGCTGGGAACGATGAGTTTCCCGTGGTCGAGGGAGCGGAAGTTTCCGATGAAGCTGCATCACTGGGCGATTTCGAGGCCGACGCACTCAATGTCTCGGAACTTGGCGCGCATCAAAAGGAAGCGCAGATGATTTATGACCGGATCGGCTATCCCTGATGTCATCAAGGGACGCATAAAAAAGGAGGCGCTGTTGTACAGCGCCTCCCCGTATTTTCATTATGGGTGAAGAAGAACGATCAACTCTCGATCTTGTCTGATTTGTCTGTTTCTAAAGACTTTTCAATCTTGTCCGATTTTTCAATCTTGTCTGATTTTTCGGTTTCTGCAGTTTCGTCGAGTTTTTCGATCTTTGCCGTTTTTTCGGGTTCTTCAGATGGCTTGAACGTCAGTGAGACACCGTTCAGGCAGTGCCTCTCACCCGTCGGCTTTGGACCATCATTGAAGATATGGCCCAGATGTCCGCCACAGCGGGCGCAATGCACTTCGGTGCGCGGGTAAAAGATCTTGTAGTCAACGCTGGTGCCAACCTTGCCTTCCAGTGCTTCCCAGAAGCTCGGCCAGCCGGTCCTGGAATCATATTTCGTCTCGGACGAATAGAGCGCGTTATCGCACCCGGCGCAGTGGTACATTCCGTCAGCGTAATTCTTGTCCAGCGGGCTGGTAAAGGGCCGCTCGGTCCCTTCCTCACGCAATACGTGATACTGCTGGGGGGTCAGGATCTCTTTCCATTCATCCGGGGTCTTTGTGATCTCAAAATCCCCACCCTTGCGTGCAAAGGCAGGGGTCGCGGCGGCAAGCATGGCAGCGCCTGATAGTAAGAGTGTGCGGCGGTCAGTCATAAAAAAACCTCCTAAGAACATTTCTCTGCCCTATAGAATGGGCCTAAGTCCTTAATGTCACAAGAAGCGGCAGCTTTTCATCACGTAATCGCGAACAGGTGTCACCGCTTCTGTTGCATGGCCCAAAAGGCCGCGATGAAACCCGTACTGCCTACCACAGTATAAATGTCCCATTGCCGCATACCTGCACCGACAAGCACGGCGGCAAGAAGGGCGGAGGACGCCATCGCCAGCGCATCCACGGTGTTGGAACAGGCGACGAAGCGCCCGCGTGCTTCGGGCGGCGCCTCAATCTGCAACACGACGTTCAGGGGTGTGACATAAAGTCCTGAGCTTGCCGCCAGCACCCCAAAACACCCCAGAATCGGCCAGGCGCGTGGATTCCCGGCAAAATCTGCGAATCCGATGAGCGGCCCCGAAAAATCAACGCCCGCTCGCCAATACTCGGTCGCGGGCCACAGGGCCACGGAAGCGACTGCAATCCCTGCCGCCCCCCATGCCGCCATGGGCACCGCCGGTCTTTCGCCAAACAGGCGCGCACAGAGCAACGCCCCGATGGCGACCCCCACCGAGAACATCGAGAGCAACAGTACGAATACCCCATCCGTCCCGTACAATCCTTCCAGTGCATAGGGAGGTAACAGGGCAAGAAACGCGGCTCCCGTGAACCAGAACCACGCGATCCCAAGGATGGCGCGAAATGCCCCGCGTACCTTGCGCCCGTCACGTATAATGCCCCACATCGCGCGGGGTAGCACCCAGTCGATCTTTGGCGGGATGCCGACAGGTGGGGCAGGGGGCGCAAAAAGGCTGGCGACAAACCCGGTGAATGCAACGCCGATAACGCCCACCGAAATGGCCGTCACCCCGGCAGAGGTCAGCACGAGTTTGGCCCCCACGATTTGCCCAAGCAAAATTGCGAGGAAGGTTGCGGCCTGAATCAGCCCGTTCCCTCGCGCCAGTTCTTCTGGCTTCAGGTATTGCGGGAGGATGCCGTATTTGATCGGCGCGAACAGTGCCGATTGCGCGCCCATGAAAAATAACAGCGTGTAGAGTAACGTGAGATTCTGGACGTGGAAGGCAATGGCACCGACGATCATCAGGCCGATTTCCAGAGCCTTGATAACCTGCATCATCCTTGCCTTGTCAACGCCGTCGGCCACCATC
This sequence comes from uncultured Neomegalonema sp., assembly GCA_937957975.1. Lineage (GTDB taxonomy): Bacteria > Pseudomonadota > Alphaproteobacteria > Rhodobacterales > Rhodobacteraceae > JAHDDY01. The sequence continues at coordinate 11,280 of CALFFK010000029.1, read as the reverse complement.
CCGGCGGTGGGCGCGACCAATGCAAAGGGCAGGATGAACAGCGCCCCGGCAATCGTATTGTGCAACGAGGCATTCAATCCCATCTCCGCCGCCAGCCGATAGGTCAGCAGCACGAGGAACCCGGTTTTGAACACCTGATCGTTAAACGCTCCGAGCGCCTGCACCCAGAATAGCGGTGCAAACCGCCGGGCGGTAAGCAAGGGCGCATCCTGCGCATCGATTACCTGGGTCATCCGTATCCTCCCGTTGGGGGACGATAGGGGGCGAGTCGGCAAATGCACACATGAAAACGCCGCATCCTGCTGGATGCGGCGGGGTGATCATGGCGGAGAAGGAGAATATGTGCGCGGTCAATTCACCGGGCGCAGATTGCTGATGGCGATGGCTGTTTCAAAGAAACTGTTCGCGTTTTCCCATTGGCGGGCGCTCCGGGCGCCTTCGGCTTTTTTCGCGAAATGCTCGCGCAGGCTCGTTATGCCTTCTTTTGCCTTTTCGTTCGTCGGGTGCAGGGCCAAGGCCTCGCGATAGGCATCATAGGCATTGCCGCTTGAAGGCTCAATATAACGCCTTTCTGCGAAATGCTTGTCCCCCTCCGCGACAAGAGTGCGGGCTTTTTCCTCTGCTTCTTCCGGCGAAAGTCCATTGTTTGTGATGCGGTCGCGCAGGCCCGCAACCTGACTGGAGGCTGCGGCAAGTACGCCGCCGACCTTTTCATTATTCACATTACGCTCACCTGCACCAAGCGCCTTATCGACCAGATCGAGCGCACCTTTGGCGAAATTTGCCGCTGATGCGGGGATAGCCCTGTCTGCGCTGGCGGTGCGGGTCGGGGTTGATGAGGCCGGAGTCTCGCCCTCGTTCGCAACAACAACCCGCGCGCCCCAACCGCCAGTGGAGGGTGAGCGGGTATTCTCGACCGTAACTGTGACCGGAGTCTGCTCGATTTCAGGGACGGGCGGCGCATTGAACGATGCGATCCCGTTATTGACGGGCTGTACTGGCGCTGGACGTGGAGTTTGCGCCACTTGAGCTGGCTTGGAGAATACTCCCTGAACAGCGGAGACGACGGGTTTATACGCAGCATACCCAAGCCCCAGAACAGCAACGACGGCGGCGGCAATGCCCGCCATTTTCATCTTTTTTTCGCGCGCGCCTACAACGACAGCCTTTGGCCCCCGCTTCGACGGCAGCACGGGCGCTGCATCAATGGGTTTGTCTTTCTTGCGGCTGGAACCCAAAACCTTCGCCGGTTCGTCCTTGTTTTTCTTCGGCAGGCCGAGCTTTGTGAGGAAGGATATACCCCCCTTTTTTACGGCAGGTTTATTCTTGCCGCCGAGGGTTTCCTGATCCTCATCAAGATCATCGAATTCATCCTCGTCAAAGCCGTTATCGTCGAGATCATCGTCTTCGAGCGCCCGGTCGAAGGCGGCGTGGTCGAAATCGGAAAACTCATCATCATCGTCTTGTTCGTCGGCTTCGTGTTGAGCCTTCGGTTCGGTTTTTGCCATGGCGATGTGGTCGTTGGCGTAAAGCGATGTGTCCGCTTCGATGCTCTTGTCCTCGCCGACGAGCGCGAGGTTTGCCAATTCGTCTTTCTGTGCCGAAGGATCTAGGGTGATTGCGGCATCGGGCGCATCCGTAGAATAGACCGTCTCTGTGCTGGAAAATTTCGGCAGGACCGGCGGTGTGCTTGCTCTGGGCGCTTCGCCGGAAAGATCGGCCTCCGAGAATGGACCTGTGGCAGTTTGCGGGTCGTTCTCTTCATCGGCAAAAGCGTTCTTTATCGGAGAGAGCATCAGGGCTTCGGCTGCTTCCCGCACCATCGCCGCGTCGATGGATTTGCCCGGACTTTCGGCGGCGAACAGCATGGTGTGCGAACAGATCATGCCGATCAGGCGAGGGCTGCCTCCGGTGAAGCGGCCCATTTCCTCGACGCCGTCCTCGGTAATCGGCTCGTCAGTCATGCGAGCGATGGGCGCAAGGCGTTTCTTCAGAAACTGTTTCAACTCGGCCTTGGTGAAGAACCGCAGGGTGTGATCGACAGTTATTTTTGAACGAACTTCGTCAAACTCTGAATCGCGTATGATCTCGCGCATGTCTTCGCTGCCGATCAGTATGAACTGCAGGCCGACCACGCGCCCGTCTTCCAGCGTGTCGAAGCGCGTGAGTTTCGGCAGCATCTTCAACACGTCGGGTTCCAGATTATGGGCTTCATCGATGAAGACCACACCGGTTTCGCCACGCTTTGCCTGAATGTAGAGAAATTCGCGCAGGGCGACGGCTTTGTTCGGGGAGTCCATGACTTCGTCATCGACCCGTAGTGAGGAGTGCAGAAAGTTGACAAATTCGCGGAAATTCAGGCTGGCATATTGAAGGAAGAGGCCCGGAGTATTCTCCTCCAGCCCTTCCGAGATTGCCCGCATAATCATGGTCTTGCCTGAGCCGGTTGGCCCCGTCAGGATCATCAGGCCCGCCCGTTCGCGCACACCCTCCAGCATCCCGTCTACAGCATGCCAATGTGACGTGTTGAAGTAAAACGGGCTGTTCGACTCAATTTCGAACGAATCGTCACGGGATTCAGATGCAGACATGGTCACACGGCTCCGGCTTCACGGGGGCGCAGGGGCGGCAGAATTGCCCCTACACAGGTCAAGGGTCGGTTACAGGGGGCATCGTTCGGCCTTCTGGCCTGGGATTCACCCCTCTATCCGCCGGTAAGGCTAACGGAAAAAGTTAAACGAAGGGTGAGTCCGGGGCAGGTAGTCTTGCGGTCTCCAGCCCCTGTTTACAGGGATTCGCAACCCTTGAGGGGTAGAGGGCTCTGCCGTGAAAGCGATTATGGAACGAAGAAAGGATGGAAAGCCCGGTAAACCAACAAACCGCGGTATGGTGAACGGACAATTCCAGACGGTATTTCCCTTAACTTTATTTGCCAGCGCGCTGTCCCGCTGGACGGGTGCGGTGCAATCGGCTACAGCCTCCGCCATCTTTTCAGTCACATTCGCGTCAAGGAACCGTCCCATGTCCAACCGCTCGCTTCTCGTTCTTCCTGGTGACGGCATCGGCCCCGAAGCCATGGAGCAGGTCAGCCGCGTCATCGACTGGTTTGGCGACAGGCAGAGCGTCAGCTTCGATGTGAGCGAAGACCTCGTGGGCGGGGCGGCCATTGATGCGCATGGCATTCCGCTGCATGACGACACGATGGCGAAAGCGCAGGATGTAGATGCTGTCTTGCTTGGCGCGGTGGGCGGGCCAAAATGGGATGATCTGGATTTCTCGATCAAGCCGGAACGCGGGTTGTTGCGGTTGCGCAAGGAAATGGAGTTGTTTGCCAACCTGCGTCCTGCCATGTGCTTCGATGCGCTGGCTGATGCGTCTTCGTTGAAGCGCGAACTGGTTGCGGGCCTCGATATTATGATCGTGCGCGAATTGACGGGCGGCACGTATTTCGGTGAACCACGCGGGATCAGCGATTTGCCGAATGGCGAACGTCGGGGCGTGAACACACAGGTCTATGACACGCACGAGATTATCCGCGTGGGCCGCGCAGCCTTTGAGCTGGCTCAGAAGCGGGGCGGCAAGCTTTGCTCGGTCGAAAAGGCCAATGTGATGGAATCGGGGATTCTGTGGCGCGAGGAGATGACGAAACTGGCCTCTGATTACCCGGATGTGGAATTGTCGCATATGTATGCGGATAATTGCGCAATGCAGCTCGTGCGCGCACCGAAGCAGTTCGATGTGATCGTCACAGACAATCTGTTCGGTGATTTGCTGTCCGATTGTGCCGCGATGCTGACCGGCTCGTTGGGGATGCTGCCTTCGGCTTCGTTGGGTGCTGCGGATGAGACGGGGCGTCGCAAAGCGATGTACGAACCCGTCCATGGCTCGGCGCCGGACATCACAGGGCAAGGCGTCGCTAACCCCATCGCCATGGTTCTCAGCTTCGCGATGGCTCTGCGCTACAGCTTTGATCTGGGTGATGAGGCGGATCGGCTTGAGGGCGCGGTCCAATCCGTTCTCGCCGACGGCTATCGCACCGGCGATATTATGCAGGACGGCATGAAGCGGGTCGGCACCGTTGAAATGGGCGATGCCATCCTCGCCAAACTAAACGCCAGCGCATCATAAACGTCTGAAGTGATCCGTGGTCACTTCAAGCGATCATTACGGCCCGGAAGTCGTTCACGTTCGTCAGGGTCGGGCCGGTGACGATATGATCGTTGAGGTTTTCGAAAAAGCTGTGCCCGTCATTCGTGTCGAGCATGGCGCGAGGGTTCATGCCTGCCGCAATGGCACGGGGCAGGGTGTCGGGGGCGACAATCGCTCCGGCGATTTCTTCGGCCCCATCAACACCATCCGTATCACAAGCGATGGCATGGATGCCTCGCGTTTCCTCCAGCGCGATTGCCAGTGCGAGGGCAAATTCGACATTGCGGCCACCACGCCCCTTGCCGAGCACCGTTACGGTCGTTTCGCCGCCTGAGATCAGCACACATGGTGAGGGCAGCGGTTGACGGTGGCGACGCACCTGCGCGGCGATACCGGCCATGACGCGCGCAACCTCACGCGATTCCCCTTCAATGGCGTCACCGAGGATGAGCGGTGTGACCCCTGCTTCCCGTGCAACCTGCGCCGCTGCTTCCAGTGAAAGCTGTGGAGCGGCGATCACGCGGTTTTCGGTGCGGGACAGCCGGGGATCATCCGCGGCCGGTGGCGGGGTGTTTCCTGTCAGATGCGCCCGTACGGAATCAGGTATGTGAATGCCATATCGTTCCAGCAGGGCCAGCGCGTCCCCCGGTGTCGTCCCTGTGCCGACCGTGGGGCCGGAGGCGATGGTGCCGGGGTCATCTCCCGGCACGTCCGAGATCATCAGTGACAGCACCCGCGCAGGATAAGCCGCCGCCGCCAGCCCTCCTCCCTTCACACGTGACAGATGCTTGCGGACGATATTCATCTCACCGATATGCGCGCCGGATTTCAGGAGGGCGGTGTTGATGGCGCGCTTTTCCTCCAGCGTGATGCCGGGCGCGGGGGCAGTCAGCAGGGCCGAGCCACCACCGGAGATCAGCGCAAGAACGGTGTCATCTTCGGTAAGACCCGACACGGCATCAAGAATCGCAAGGGTTGCTGCTTCTCCGGCTGCATCGGGAACGGGGTGGGCCGCTTCGATAATGCGGATATGCTCGCACGGGGCGGCATGGCCATAGCGGGTGACGACGACGCCTTCCAGCGGGCCGGACCAATGCGCCTCTACCGCCTGTGCCATGCGTGCCGAGGCCTTTCCGGCCCCAACGACGATCAGACGGCCCTTCGCCCCGGTCGGCAGGTGTTGTGGCACGCAGAGCAACGGATCGGCGGCGGCTACTGCCGCCTCGAACATGGCTGTCAGCAGATCACGAGGGCAGGGCTTCATTTTTCTCTCGTTTTCGGGTCGCGCTTCGCTATTCCTACGCGGGCAAATACAAGAGAGGAAGCCTAATGAACGCCGGACCCCTGTTTGATACCCGTCCTGTCCTTACCCATGATGCTGTGCTGGCCATGCTCCAGAACGGAGCGGCCAAGGCCACAGAAACTGGTCAGCCGCAATGCATCGTTGTGGTCGATGCCTCTGGTGAGGTGATGGGCAGCCTTCGCATGAGCGGCGCGAAATACCTGTCATTGCAAAGCGCCACGGCCAAGGCCCGCACTTCTGCTTCTACAGGCGCAGCGACGGGCGGGATGCCAGAGGATTTCGCTGCAAAGCTGGCTGCTGCGACCGGGAATGCTGTGACGAATCTGCCCGGTGGGATGCCTGTGAAGATGGGAGGCCAGATTGCGGGCGCGGTGGGCGTTGGTTCTGGTACGGGTGAGCAGGATGTGGCCGTGGCCGAGGCAATGCTGGCAAGTGTTGGTGCAGACGCGCTGACATAGAGAAGGCGGGTGGTGGCAATCGGGCTGGATCGTCGATCCTTCCCTTGCGTCCGGTTGCGCCCCGGCCCCGGCCGTGCGACACGTTTACCGTATACGGTGCGATAACAGCACTGACAGGGAGGATTTACTCATGCCATGGGAACGCCGGATCGCGACGCAGGAAGATATCACGTTTGTTGAGGCCACGCCGCTTGATGAACGCATAACGGAAACCTCGACCTACGACCTTGTGGTCAATGCAGCACAGCGTGATCCGCAGGGTCTCGCTGTGTCGTTCCAGCTCAAGGGTAGTCCGAAAGCAAAGACCTATGACTGGACTTTCGCGCGCGTGTTGCAGGAAGTAACGCAAGCTGCGAATCTTTTCCATTCGCTGGGGGCGCATGGCGCGAATTCCGTCGCGCTCTTGCTGCCCAACCTGCCTGAGACACTGGCGGCGCTGTTTGCGGGACAGACCTCCGGCATCGTCAATCCCATCAATCCGCTGCTGGAGCCAGAGAAGATCGCATCCATCCTGCGTGATTCGGATGCGAAAGTGCTGGTCACGTTGAAGGCTTTTCCAAAGACCGACATTGCCGAACGCGCGGCGGAGGCGCTGGCGCTCTCCCCCGGTGTGACGACGTTGATCGAGATCGATATGCTGCGCTATGTGACGCCGCCCCTTTCGTGGATCATTCCGCTGATTCGCCCGAAGGTGAAAGCGAGCCACAACGCGAAGGTGCTCGATTGGGCAAAGGCGGTGGGTGAACAACCCGGTGACAAGCTGACCTTCGATCAACCCCCCGGTGGCAAGGATCGGGTCGCGGCGTATTTCCATACGGGCGGCACGACGGGCGATCCAAAGCTGGCGCAGCATCATGTCGGCGGCATTCTCTACCAGTCGCACGCCGTCAATGATGGCGTGTTCGGCACGAAGGATACGATCCTGTGCTGCCTGCCGCTGTTCCACTGTTTCGGAGCCTATGTCATGGGAACCGCTGCGATGCTGAATGGTGGTCGTCTTGTATTGATGACCCCCGCCGGATTCCGGGGCGAAGGCGTGATCGATAATTTCTGGAAGCTGGTCGAAAAGTACAAGGTCAACTTCTTTATGGGTGTGCCAACGGCACTGGCCGCGCTGAACCAGCGGGAAGTCGATGCGGATGTTTCGACGCTGAACTTCTGCGTTTGTGGGTCGGCCCCGCTGCCTGTGGAGTTGTTCAAACAATTCGAATCGAAAACTGGCATCCGTATTCTCGAAGGCTATGGCCAGACCGAGGCAACGGTGGTGTGTTCGGTCAATCCGCCCGATGGCGAGCGCAAGATCGGCTCTGTCGGTTTCCCGCTGCCCTATACGCAACTTGCGGCGATGATAATCGACGGGGATGGCAAGTTTCAGCGGTTGTGCGAGACGGACGAGATCGGTGAATTATGCATTGCCGGGCCGCATGTTTTCCCCGGCTACAAGGGCGAAGAGAAGAATCGCGATGTCTTCTTCACGGATGAGAGCGGCACGAAATGGCTGCGTTCGGGGGATTTGGGGCGCAAGGATGCTGAAGGGTATTTCTGGATTACAGGGCGCGCGAAAGACCTTATTATTCGCGGGGGGCACAATATCGATCCGGGCATGATCGAGGAGGTTCTGGCTACGCACCCCGCCGTCGCGATGGTTGGGGCTATCGGCCAGCCCGATGCCTATGCGGGGGAAATTCCCTGCGCCTATGTCGAGCTGAACGAAGGGATGAGCGCGACCCCCGAAGAGATTATCGCCTTTGCTGATGAGCATGTGCCCGAACGTGCCGCGTGCCCGGTTTATATTGAGGTGATGGAGGCTCTGCCGGTAACGGCGGTGGGTAAGATATTCAAACCGGATCTGCGCAAAAGTGCCATCCGTCGCGTCCTGAAGGCATCATTGGCCGAGAAGGGAGTCGATGCGGAAGTGACCGTCGAGAGTGATAAACTCAAGGGTCTCGTCGCTGTGATCGACCCGGCTGCAGGTAAAACCGCCGACGATATTGCCCCTGTGCTGGACCGCTTCGCCGTGTCGTGGCGTACCAGGGGATAGGGCTGGATTTTCCTGCCGCTGAAAACCTGCCGTTCCGCGATCAAGGTCGTGGAACGGCTTTTTTTATGGGCGCAGGGCAGCCAAAAGCTTTCAGCGTTTCGGTATGCGCAACACCTGACCCGGATAAATCTTGTCAGGGTCCGACAGCATGGGCCGGTTCGCTTTGAAGATTTCGTTGTAATGCGCGCCGTTATCGTAGTGCTTCTTTGAGATTCCCCAGAGGGTTTCGCCTTTTGCAACGGTGTGAAAGCCGGAGACGTCGCTGGCTTTGGTCGCCTCGATCTGGTCATTGACACGCGCAACCCCGGCGATGTTGCCGACTGCGATAATGATCTTCTCGCGCAATTCGTCGGCCATTTTCTGTCCGCGCAGCTCGACCTCGTCACCCTTGACGTCGATCTCGACATCTTTCGTATCGAGACCGTGGCTCTCGACTTCTTTCCGCAACACGTCGGCGGAGGGTGCTCTGTCGTCGTCATCACCGATGCCGAGGCGCTTTCCGGCGCGCTTAACGAAGTCGATCAATCCCATGGGCTGTATTCCTGATAATGAAGCCAGAAGGTGAACATGGTTATGGGCAGGGAGTGCGTCAACCGTACGCGCTGGTTGATTCGCGATTGACAGAACGGTGTCTGCCCATGAACGGTGCAGCGAATTCGCAAGGGGGGACAGGGCATGGCAAAACACAGGATGTTGGTCGAGTTCGGGATTGGCACGTCGCTGCGGCGTCAGGACTATACCGAGGCCGCGTGCCGCGCCGTGCGCGATGCGCTCTGGCGCAACTCGATCAACGTGGCCGAGTTGTTTGGCTTTCCAAAGGAAGCGATGATCCTTGATGTGGTGATCGGTGTGGCCGAACCGGATGCGGTGGATGCTGCGGCGGTTGCCGCGCTTTTCCCTTATGGTCAGCCCAGCGTCTCGGTCGCGCGCGGCGGGCTGGATGTTCCCCGCGCGGATGGCGGCAAACCCACGGTAATCGCGAACGCCGCCGTCACCGTTTCTTTTGATATGGAGGCCGTGGCATGAGTGGCGAGCAACGTCTTATCATTGAGACAGGTATGGGCACTGACCTGCATGGCGGCGACATGACCAAGGCGGCGCTGCGGGCTGTGGACGACGCGATGCGGCGTTCATCCCTGCCGATCTTTGGCTCCATCGGGATGGATCATACCCGTATGCGGGTTCAGGTGACGCTGGGTGCCCAGGACCCGGCAGCGGTCGATATCGACCGGGTTGCTGCCCATATGCCACGCGGCGAGGTGACAGTGCGCGCAGTAGAGGGTGGAATGCGGCTGGAAGAGGGAATCGTAGTCGTGACGGCGGCGGTGGAAGCTTTTCTTCCCTTGCAGACGGGCCAATGGCGGTTGTCGAATGCGGGCGGGAGTGACAATACTACCGCCTGACCCCTGCGGAGCGGAGGGATACCATGATAAACAGCATAACCGGCATTCACCACATCACTGCCCTCGCGGGCGATGCGGTGCGCAGCGATATATTTTTTACCCGGATGCTGGGTCAGCGCAGGGTCAAGAAGACGGTGAATTTCGACGCGCCGGAGGTTTACCATCTCTATTATGGCGACCGGGTGGGGACGCCCGGAACCGTAATGACCTGTTTCTCCTTCCCCGATACCGGCCCGGCCCGGCATGGAACGGGCGAGGTTGGCCATATCGCATATGCGGTTCCCAAAGGCGCGCTGAAGGATTGGGCGCGTAACCATCGGGGCGCAGCGCATGATACGACATTCGATGAAGCGCGATTGCATCTGACTGGCCCCGATGGCGAGGCAATCCTGCTGGTTGAGACGGATGAAGTGGTTGGGCAGGTCTGGGCCGAAACCCTTGATGCCCGGATCGCTCCGCATGGCTTCCATTCTGCCGCCCTGCGTGTGGCCGACGGGGAAGGTATGGACGAATTGCTCCGTCTGATGGGCTATGTGCCGCTTGGGACCGAAGGGACCGTCACGCGCTATCGGGTTGCAGGGAAACGCGCCTCGCTGATTGATCTCGACCTTCGCCCTGAGATGCCGCGCGCTACTGCCGGGGCCGGTTCAGTGCATCATATCGCTTTTGCCGTACCTGACCGTGCAGCACAGCTTCAGGTGCGCGAGGCGTTGATTGCCGGGGGGTACGATGTGACACCGGTTATTGATCGCAGTTACTTTCACGCGGTCTATTTTCGTAGTCCGGGCGGCATCCTGTTCGAGATTGCCACGGATGAACCGGGCTTCGAGACCGACGAGCCGGTTGCGACATTGGGGGAAGCTCTCGTTTTGCCATCCTGTCATGAGCCGCTGAGAAGTCATCTCGAACAATCGCTACCGCTGATATGAACCGACGTCAGTTCATGCGCGTTTTTGGCCTTGGCGCGCTCGCCTCCACCTTGCTTGGTGCTTATGCTGTCGCTATTGAGCCGCTCTATCGCCTGCGTATCACGCGCCATGCCTTTACTCCGCCACGCTGGACGCCGGGATTGAAGCTGCGCCTGGCGGTGCTGGCCGACATCCATGCCTGCGACCCATGGATGAGTGTGGCGCGGATCGAGCGGATCGTGGCCGAGACGAACGCGCTGGAGCCGGATGTGATTTTGCTGCTTGGCGATTACCTCTCTGGCATGACGCTGGTGACGCGGCATATCCCGCCCTCTGAATGGGCCGCTGTATTGGCCGGTCTCGATGCACCCCTGGGTCACTATGCCGTACTGGGTAATCACGACTGGTGGGAAGACGAGACGGTGCAAGAGCGTGGGAGTGGCCCAACTCGTGCCGGGCAGGCACTTGATGCCGTTGGTATCACGCATCTGGAAAACCGTGCCTTGCGGCTTGAGAAGGATAGTAAACCCTTCTGGATTGCGGGTCTTGGCGATCAACTCGCCTTTACTCCCACGTCGCGCCACCGTACGTGGCGAGGAATGGATGACCTTCCCGGTACCCTTGCGCAGATCACGGATGATGCTCCGGCCCTTCTCGTGGCGCATGAACCAGACATCTTTCCGAAAGTGCCGGAACGCGTTTCTCTCACGCTTTCAGGTCATACCCATGGCGGGCAGGTGCGGTTGTTCGGCTACAGCCCGATCGTCCCCTCCCGCTATGGCAATCGCTATGCGTATGGCCATGTGGTCGAGGAAGGACGGCACCTGCTGGTCTCCGGGGGGCTGGGCTGTTCCATTGCTCCGATCCGGTTTGGCAGTCGCCCTGAAATTGTTCTTATGGAATTGGGTTAAAAACCCCTTTTCAAGTCGCCTCCGCTCTGCTATCGCACCGCCCTGCCCGGAAATGCGGTCGTGGCGGAATTGGTAGACGCGCAGCGTTGAGGTCGCTGTGGGGTAAC